>NZ_JALTCZ010000155.1 GCF_027008145.1 Thermococcus sp.
TTCATACAGAAGGACAAGGAAAGGAAGATGGAGCTCGTTGAGAAAATCGAGAGGGGCATCTTGGTTGCGACTCAAGTAGTGGAGGTTTCCCTCGATATAGACTACGACGTTCTGTACACCGAGACCGCTCCGATAGATGCCCTCATCCAGCGCTTCGGGAGGGTTAATAGAAGGGAACTGAAGAGCGGTAAGGCGTACATCTTCCAGCCTGAAGGTAAGAGGCCGTACCTGCCCTACGATGAGAGGACCTACGGGGAGGCGAATTCACTGCTCGGTGAGCTTGAGGGAATCGAGAGCGAGCTCGACCTGCTCGGGATAAACGATGAGTTCTATGATAGAATATGGGACAGGTACGAGGCCGAGATAGGGAAGCCGAAGCTTGAAAAGAGCCTGATGAGGTGGAAGCGGGCCGAGAAAGTCCTGAAAACCCGCGACACCTTCATGAGCCTTCCGGCGATACCCCTGCCCTTCCTGGATAAAGCGATAGAGCTCGCAACCGACTGGGGAGAGCTGAGCGAGGAGGAGAAGCTGAAGGCTACCGTCTTCATCATCGAGCACACCGTTAACGTCCCGATATGGACGCTCGAAAAGTACAAGCACTTCAACGACGACCTCTACGAGCGCTTTGGCGTCTTTGGAATAGAGCTGGACTACGATAGCGAGGTCGGGCTGAGGGAGTAGCACAGGGAGAGGTACGGGAAACGGAGACAGCTTTTCCTGACCTTTGGGAGCAGGTTCTGCTCCCCTTCTAAGGTTGAGCAGTTTAAAACTCTTTATTGCTATCAAGAGCTCGTTTGGGTGTTCTTCGGATTTTGTCTAAAGATCCATCGAAACGTTTTATAACCATAAAACCATTTTCCGGTTCGAGAATTCAATGACGCTAAAATCGAAAAATAAGGACGTTACTTCGGGTTTAGATAGTTAGATGAGCCTCAAACACCTCTGCTGGGATTTTCAATGCCAAATTAACCTCCAAAACCGCAAAAGTGATTTTCGATTGCGCGAGAAGAGTATAACGTCGGTTACATGGGTTGACAAGGAATATCGAGGGTCAGGAGGACTTTTCAAAATCTGTGCCGGATTTATAAATGGGGTGCAGTGATACGGATTTTCATAATAAGGCTTAAATAGGAGTTGCGACATCTACTGTTTTTGGGAAAGGAGGAAATTTCCCGAGGGTTTCCGTAGAACAGTGTTGTGTGGAAAGGCTACGGCAAGGTGTTCACGATTCTCTGGCAGGCCCATGTTTCCGTAGAACAGTGTTGTGTGGAAAGTGAAGAAGATAAAGAACACGCCGAGGAATGCCTCGCGGTAGTTTCCGTAGAACAGTGTTGTGTGGAAAGTAATAATGTGCCGGCAACATAACATAAGAAACTTCCCAGGTTTCCGTAGAACAGTGTTGTGTGGAAAGAGCAGGCTGATATGGAGAAGCTGGTTGAGGCGGCCATTGTTTCCGTAGAACAGTGTTGTGTGGAAAGATAAGCCTCACCTTGAGGGCCACATCAACCCCCCTCATGTTTCCGTAGAACAGTGTTGTGTGGAAAGTATATCGTTGGCATGTCGGGGACATATAAGACCCAATGTGTTTCCGTAGGACAATGTTGTGTGGAAAGCAGGGTTTCAGTTGGCCCGTTTCTATCCTGTTAAGAGAAAACCCCGAGAAAAACCTAAAATCAGCTCAAA
>NZ_JALTCZ010000156.1 GCF_027008145.1 Thermococcus sp.
CCGCTCTTCAATGAGAAGGGCGAATACATCGGGACACTTGAAATGACGATGGACATCGCACCGTATAAAAAGATAGAGGGTGAAAAGAGACTGATAGACTGGGAGGAGTGGGAATGAGAGGGAAAGAAGAGATATTCAGGAAGAGAGTTGAGCGCTTTCAGGAGCTCCTACAGGAGAACGGCATAGACGGAGCAGTCATAAGAACCCTTTCCACTTTCATCTACTTTACAGGGACGAAGTGGCTCCGCCCGAGCCTTCTAATCCCGGCGGAGGGCGAGCCGACTGTCTATGTCGTCAAGGGTGAGGCAGAACTCTTCAGGGAGAGGAGCTGGATAGAGAACGTGGAGGAATACCAGCGCGTTGAGGATCTGATGGCCGGTGTGGTGACCTGGATACACACGAACGGCTTTCAGAGGGTCGGCCACGAGTTCAGCGTTGAGAGGGACTCTTACCTGCTCTTCTACAAGTTCTTCCAAAGGCTCAACCCGACGGTTGAGGTCGTTGACGTGTTGGATCTTACGATGAAGCTGAGGATGATAAAAGATGAGTGGGAGCTCGACAACATTAGGAAAGCTGGAAAGATAGCGCAGAGGGGCATGAAGGTCGCGGAAGAAACAATAGCGCCGGGGAAGAGTGAGCTGGAGATAGCGGCCGAAGTCCTGAGGGAGCTCATGCTCAACGGGAGCGAGGATCCAAAGGTTTACGTCTCAACAACTCCTAGGGCACACGCAGAGCCTTTCAGAGACCTAAAAGTTAAGGATAACGGCGTCGTTACCGTCGTCATAGGAACAGACTGGAACCACTACTACTCCAACACCGCGAGGACTTTTGTGATCGGTGACCCCGGGGAGAGGGTCAAGCGGGCTATCAATGTCAAAGAGGAAGCCCTTAAGCTCGCCCTTGAGGAGACGAGGATAGGGACTACGCTCAACGCAGTTGAGAAGAAGCTCGCCAACTTCTTCAAGGAGAGGGGCTTTGGAGATGCATATTTAGCCGGCTACACCCACGGCGTAGGCCTTTTGATAGAAGAACTCCCAATGCCAACCATTGTCGTCCCGACCAGGACTGAAAAGGTTCAGGAGAACATGGTTCTCAGCATTGTCCATGCACCGCTGATGATCTCCGAGGGGGCCATAAAGCACGAGGACACGTACATAGTGAAAAAAGACAGGTTGGAAAAAGTTACGTGAGGTAGAGCACCGCTATGGTTATGACATAAAGGAGCATCACGCTTCTGAACACGCTCCAGCCGAGCTTCTTTATGTCCTCTATTTTCGCAACGTAAGTCCTTTCCCCGAGGTTCAAGACCAGCCTAACTGTTGGTTCTATGAGAGCAAGCACGAGGTAGGGGTTGTAAAGCAATACGAGGAAAGCCGGGAGCCAGGCAATCAGCGGGTACTTCCTCGGGAACTTCCTGAAGGCGAGCTTCGTTTCGACATAGGCGGCACCAATCGCCTCATAGTAAGCTAACAGGAACCAGAAGACAAAGACATCATCGCCAAAAGGCTTTCCAGCAACGGCCGGAGCGAACAAAGCTGGTACCGCCGGGAGCAGGTTGCCGAGGGCGTAGGTTACCGGGTTCTTCCAGCCCCTGGTTCTTGAGAAGGCGAAGTGGAGCGCAAAGAGAACAACAACGACAACCAGGGGGATGAGGAGGGGGTTCTTGAGCGAAGGCCTGAGGACATCTTTCCCGAACCAGTACAGGGGAGGCAGAAAGTAAGCCAAGCCGTTGAGGGTTAGGGTCAGAACCATGCCCCCTATCCTCCAGGAGCGATATGAGTCAAAGGCGTAATCGAAGGTGAAGAACGTAACCAGCGCGACGGTAATGCCAACTACCCAGCCCCTCCAGTCGGCGTGGGCAAGGATTAGACCGCCTATCATCGAGAGGATTATCGTTCCGCCTGCTCCGGGCTCTTTGGGGACTCTGAAAACCCTGCCCATCATCATCACCAGTTCTCCTAAATCTTCACGTTTAAATCCTTTTCTGGACGGATATGGGTAGGCTAAAGTGTCTTTTTGAATGCTTTGAGATGCACTGTTGCTTCTTGGGGACGATATTCAGGCCATGGGTAGTCGGTTTTTACCTTGTTGTTTTTGAACTTGATGTTATCGGGTTTTATCATCTACTTGTTTAAAAAAATTTTTATATCTTAGTTAGTAGCAAATATTGGTGATTCCCATGGCGAACTTTGGATTATGGTGGATTGGATGGAACGATTCGGATTACAAATCTAGAATGAGTGGAAGTTTGGAACAGTTCAAGAGACTCGGTTTTGATTATGCTGTAGTGCTAGGAAACCAAGTTTACGTTCAATATACTGGAGATGCAGAGGTTGATGCATATAACCTTTCGGAATATCTGAGTGAGCACATGAGCATGCCGTATTACGTTACAATACCCTTCCGTGCACCTAATGGGCTACCCCGAGGGAACATAACAGGAAGCTTTAACGGTTCCTACTGGGAGAAGTGGATCAATGTATTTGCTAGTTCTTCTGATCCTAATCTGAAAGGGTTTTACTGGAGCCTTGAGAACGCATGGATGTTCAAAAAGAAACAGATAGAAAACGGTGGGGGAATCTCTTACGAACTCATCGAAGCCATGTCTCAAGAGATACATGAAGCAGGATTCAAATTCATTTGGATTCCAAGCGCATCTACTATGTATCTTGAAGGCACAAACATCTTCTCACTCAATAACCAAGAGTGCCCTAACTGCCCTGGTGCATACGAATTCTTCGATTACATCTTTGTTCAACCAAACTATTATCTCACCAAGGGCGCACCGAATATTCCGGGATACAATGACTTCAAGGAATACCTAAGAAAGCTTGAAAGTCTGAAATCAAAATACCGTGCATGGAATGTTTACCTTGAAATGGAGGCCGATGAATGTGTTATTGGAGGTGGCGGGAACTGCAGAACATGCAACAACCCCACAAATTGCACAAAATTGGCAAGTGATTATATAAAAGTTCAACTAGATGTCCTCGGGAAGAAATACGCTCAGAGAGCATACTACTTTGGAGTGACCTTTGATGTTGTTAAACATGTTGATTCTTACTGCAGAAGCAATTTGGGGGTTCCGTATGTATAAAAAAGCGGGAGTTATACTCTTTCTTTTATCCCTCTTTATTATATCCCCGACATATGTCATTGGATCTTTCTGCGGTCCCCACTCAGTCCTCGCGCCAAATGAATACTGCACCTTTTATCCCTTCATCAAAGTTGGCGAGGACGACGCGATTATAGACCTCTCCTGGGACGCCCTTGGCCCGGGGATGTCCGGCCTGCCGACTCCGAGTATGGTCGGTGACTACTACTTCTACTTCAAGGACGGGAGGCTCTACTATCTCGGGAACTCAACCGGGGCGTATGACCTGCTCTACGTCTTCCACGACGGTCTCTGGTACCTGAGCGATGGGAGGGTGATTTATCCCGAAAAGCCCTGCATTGTGGAAAACGTCACGATTCCCAAGGACATCAGAGGGGAGCTGTGCCCCTGCTCCAACGTCTCAGTCAAATCGAAATCCTATCCCGTGATTCTGAACGGCTCCACGCTTCAAATCGTCGGGATAATTTCAGCAAGTTCAATTGAACTGCCCCCTCTAAAGAATCCGACTTACACGATAGAGCTACCTGAGAACCTGTCTATTAATCTTCCCCCAAACGTCACCCTGAAGGCGGTCCCTCTCGGTGGAGGCTTTCTAATCTACACCCACCCGACGAGATTCGATACTCCCCTGAACTGGAACGAGGTCAGGGTTTTCTACTACGATGGAAGAACCCTGGAAGTTCTTAACTTCACCGAGGCCTTTAAAAACAGGCTCCCCCTCTGCGAAACTCTTCCCAGAAAGAAGGGAAACGTTGTAGCCTACGAATTTGTGCTTGGAACAGTGCTGTTAGGCCTGATAATATGGAAAATAAGGGAAATCATGCGAAGGTAACGCTCCTGTCCTTGAGGGAGCGGTTGAGCAGGTCTGCGTGCTCCAGTGTAACCTGGTACTCGCTGACCTTCTCCAGCTTTACCTCACCGCCATCGATGAGTATCTTGTTGACGTAGACCTCCCCCTCGTCGAAGCCGACGGTGTAGACGAAGAGGTCCTTCTTGCCCAGGTACGACCTTATCTTCTCGTCCTCAAGAGCCTTTGCAAGGCCTCCAGCAGCGAATATCCTGACGTGGACGACGAACGCTCCAGGAACGTCCTTCTCGGCGAACTGCCTGAGGGTCTCGACGAATATCTCCTTGGTCTCCTCTATTGGTGTTTCCCCGCCGAACTGGAGGACGGTGACCTGGGGAGCAAACTCCTTGACGCGCTCCGCTAACTCAGCTTCCTTGCCCTTTTCCGCCAGGAAGTGGTACGTAACTCCCCCGCTGAGGGTTATGAAGGTTGCTTCGGTCGCTGTCGCTATGCTGGAGCAGATTACGTTCCTGCTGGCAACGACGGCAACCTTGTTAAGGCCGAGGTCTGCTAAAGCCTTTCCAACGAGCCTCCCAGTAAGGGCTCTAAGGTATATCTCCTCCTCAAAGGTCGTCTTTGCCATCCACAACACCTCCCATATCTGAGGGTTTGTTCTCGATTATGTCCAGTGACGTTCTAAGATATAACTTTTTCGGTTATCCTAATGAACTTTTGTCAACCAAATAAAAGCCTTTACTGCCATAGTGACGAAATTTTATGAAAATTCGACCCTTTCATTGACTTTTTAACATCCCAAACCTGAGTAGTTGGCAAAACGTCAATCACCAGTGGTGATACACCTAAAATGACAGAATAATCTTCGAGTTCGATAGAAAAACTTATAAGGTTCGAAAACAAAAAATCAATGAGGTGGTACTGATGCTGAGTGAAAGAATGCTGAAAGCCCTGAACGAACAGCTCAACAAGGAGCTTTTCTCTGCATACTTCTACCTTGGAATCGCGGCCTACTTTAAGGACAGGAGCTTAGAGGGCTTCGCGAGCTGGATGGAGGGTCAGGCTGAGGAGGAGCTCGGGCATGCGCTCAGGATATACGACTACATCTTCGACCGCGGTGGAAAGGTCGAGCTTGAGAGGATAGAGAAGCCGAAAGGGGAATTTGAAAGCCCGCTGAAGGCCTTCGAGGCCGTCTATCTCCACGAAGTCGGAGTTACCCAGTCGATCTTCAAGCTGGCTGACCTAGCCAGGGAGGAGAACGACCACGCGACCTACAACTTTCTTCAATGGTTCGTGGAAGAGCAGGTCGAGGAGGAGGCGAGCACGAAGGCAATCCTCGACAAGCTCAAGATAATCGGTGGCAGCTCCCAGGGCCTCTTCATGCTCGACAGAGAACTCGGCGCAAGGAGCGCTCAGCTTAGAGGACTCCTGGCCCAGAAGGCTTGATTTTCAATCTTTTGGAGGTTTTCCAATGAGGGTTCTCCTCCTCGGCGGGACGGGCTTCATCGGGGGGTTCCTTCTTCGGGAGCTTAAGGACAGAGGCCATGATGTTGTAGTCCCAACGAGGAGGGATTTGAAGCTTGGCAACGCTAAAACGATTAAGGTCTCAGGGAGGCCCGAGGAATACGCCCGGCTCGTGGAAAGGCTGGATCCGGATGCCGTCGTTAACCTCATCGGAGTTCTCCGGGGGGATTACTCAGTCCACTACGAAATCCCCAAAGCACTCTCCAGGGTCGTTGAAGGGAGTGAAGTAAGGCTCGTCCACGTGAGCGCCCTAGGCACTGATGGAGGCTCACCGGTGGAGTATTTCAGGAGCAAGGCTCTCGGCGAAAAAGAAGTTCAAAAGCTTGAGAACTACGCCATTGTAAGGCCCTCGCTGGTTCTCGGTCCCGGCCAGAGGCTCTTCAGAGATGCCTTCCGCCGGAAACTTTTTCCCGATCTGAAAACCCGGGTTCAGCCCGTTGACGTAAGAGACCTTTCAAAGATCCTCGCAGACTTGACTGAAAAGGGGGGAGTGGATGAGTTAAACGTCTGTGGGTCGGAGGTTGTCCCGCTCGGTCGACTCGTCTGGGAGGTCATGAGAGCAACCGGAAAGGGAGTTTACCTGATTCCGCTCCCGGAGTTTCTCTTGAGGCTTGTCGAGAGGCTTGATAGCTCCATCCCGATGGCCCTGACCGAGAACGTCTGTCCGGGGAAGGAAAGTGTCGTTTTCGGCAGGCCCCTCCGAGAGTCAATAGCCTTCACCGCGGAGGGTCTTCGGTGAGCTACGAGCTGGCGGGCTACATCTACGAGCCGGTAAACACGCTCCTTGAGGTGCCCACTGGCATAAGGAGGATTAGGAGGGAGCTGATTGAAAAGGCTAAGGGGAGAATTCTTGAGCTGGGTGTTGGGACGGGCCTAAACCTGCCCCTTTATCGCGGGGACAGTGAGGTCGTTGGCGTTGATTTAAGCGAGAGAATGCTTGAGAAGGCCGGGAACAAGAAGAGCAGGGCGAGGGTAAAGCTCCTGAAGGCGGATGCTCGTTCCCTTCCATTTCCAGATGGGAGCTTCGACACCGTTGTTTCCACCTTCTTCCTCTGCGTCGTCCACGAGAAGAGGAGAGTTTTAGGCGAGGTAAGGCGCGTCCTAAAGACCGACGGAGTCTTCCTCGCTATGGAGTGTTCTCCACCGAAAAACAGGCTTTTCAGGGTGTTTTTAACGGTTCTGAGCAAACTAACGAGTAAACTGACAGGAACCGACTTTAGGACTGACTTCACCGAGCTTTTGAGGGAGAACGGCTTTGGAGTCCTTGAGGAGAGAAGTCTCGTCAACGGCACGGTTGAAGTCATCGTTGCTAAGCCTTCCTGAGGAGCATAACAAAGGCTATCTCCGGGAAGAGCCATTCAATTGAGAGAAGTTCAAAGCCCTTTTTCCGAAATTCGAATAAAAGCTCCTCCGGCGATGGGAAAGCTTCGATGGAGCGCCAGAGGTGTTCGTAGGCTTTTTTGTTGCCCGTTAGAAGACCTCCGATGAAGGGAACAGCTTTTTTCGTGTAGAACCAGGCAAGCCTTCCGAGGAAGCTATCGTTTTTTGAGAACTCCAGGAGAAGGAGAAGGCCGTCCCTCCTCAGGATGCGGTGCATCTCCGTGATGGCTTTTTCCCTCTCTGGAAAGTTTCTCAGGCCGAAGGCAACGCTGACCAGGTCGAAGCTCCCGTTGGGGAAGGGAATTTCCTCGGCGTCTCCAACCAGAAGCTTTGCGACAGGCAGCTTTTTCCTCGCTATTTCAAGCATTTTCTCACTGCAGTCCAAGCCGTAGAACTCGGCCGAGAGGCCGAGCTTTTCGAGTTGTTTCCTCATGAACCATATCATGTCCCCGGTTCCGCAGGCAACGTCCAGTATCTTTGGTCTCTCAGCCTCTAAATGCTCTAGGGCAAGCTCACAGGCCTTCTTCCTCCACCTCCTGTCCAGTCCGAGGGTGCTCAGCCGGTTCACGAGGTCGTAGCGCTCTGCTATGCTGTTAAAGAGCTCCCTTACCAAGTCCCTCCCCCCGGAGAACCTTCCTGACCTTAGAGGGCCGACCAGACAGCACGTAAACCCTACTGGCAACGCTGAAGAGCTCCTCAAGCTGGTGAGAAACCACTAAAACAGCTTTTCCAGAATTAGCTAATTCCCTAATTATGGAAAGAAGTGACTCCTTAGAGGGCTGGTCGAGGCCCGTAAAGGGCTCGTCGAGGATTAAAACATCGAAGTCGACGAGCAAGGCCCTCGCTATCGAAGCTTTTCTCCTCGTTCCCCCGCTTACCTCCTTGGGGTACTTGTTCAGAAAGCCTTCTATCCCGAGCTTTTTGGCAACTCCAAGGGGGTCGCACTCTTTTCCACGGAACTTGGCCCAGAGGCAGAGGTTGTCCTTCAGCTTCTTCCACGGAAGCAGATAGTCCTCCTGATAAACGACGGAGAAGCTGCCCTTCACCGAGGCCTCTCCCGACTCGGGCCTCTCGACCCCGGCTAAGATCTTCACGAGGGTGCTCTTTCCCGTCCCGTTCGGCCCGACGAGGCCGATTACCTCCCCGCGCTTAACTTCGAGGCTTATGCCCTCAAGGATTTTCTCGCCGTTGAAGGACTTCTCAATCCCTCTCACCAGTACCAGCGTCTCACCCATTCCTCAAGCCTCCCGAGTATGAGCTGGTCGAGTGCTATCATCAAAACTACTAGGAGCAGAGCCCACGCGAAGACCCCTGCCTTAACCCCAAGGTCGTAGGAGTAGACGAGCTGGTAGCCCAATCCACCGGCCGAGCCGAAAGCCTCCGCAACGACGCTTATCCTGAGGGCTATCCCGAGGGCTACCCTGCCCGCCGAGACCATCTCGGGGAGCGTTCCGGGGACTATGAAGTGGACGTAGAGCTGAAGCCTTGAGGGCTTTAGGAGGGCTATCAACGGCCTGTACCTCTCAAGGAGCTTCTCGCTTGAGCTTATCCCGGCAGAGAGCATGGCTGGAAAAGACGCCATCGCCGTGACCAGTATCGGGGCGATTGAGCTTGTCACCCCAAAGATCATGATGAAGATTATTGTCCACACGAGAACCGAAACGCTCTGGATGAAGACGTTGAGAGAGCTCAAAAAGGCTTTGAACTCTGCCGAGTAGAGGGCCAGAAGGATGGAAACGCCGACGAGGAAGAAGGCCACTAAAAAGCCGACCAGGGAGTGGTAGAGTGTTAAGAGCGTGGACTTCAGGACGAGACTCCCGCCGGCTTCAGGATAAAATCGGAGGGTCTCGGCTATACCTGGAACCAGCGCCGGGTAGAGCCTCGCCAGGGCAATCCAGGAAACCAGTGCAAACATGAGAAGGTAGAACCAGCCGCGCTTCATCTTCAGCCCCTGTAGAAGATGTCCAGCTTCGACGGGTTTTTCTCAAGGTAGCCCCCGAGGTAAGCTAGGTGCCACTCGCTTTTGATTCCCGTTATCAGCTCTTCGGTGAGACCGGAATCCACCACTACAGTCCTGTTGTAGAGGATCTTGACTGTATTGCTGTCGAGGTGGTAGAGGTTCATTAGTATCCTCTCGGTTTCGGACTCGTGGCTCTTCCAGTAGGAGGCACTCTCGCGCTGTGCCCTGACGAAGGCTTTCACGAGCTCTGGGTGCTCTTTGGCGAAGCTCCCCCTCACGACCCAGACGAGCATGACGGCCGGCCCCTTGACTATGCCCTCGGCCTGCGCCTTGTCCCAGAGGTTTGAGAAGGTCGCTATGACGGTGTAGTTCCTGGCTATCAGCTCGCTCACTATAGGCTCCCATATAACGACGGCATCAACGTCTTTCAGCGAGTCTTCTATCGAGCCGGGCGGGACGTTCACAACCGTGTAGTCGCTCGGTGTTATGTTGTAGAGGACTTTCATGTAGGCTTGGAAGAGCTTGAAAGTTCCGGAAGCCACCACAGCCCCTATCTTCTTGCCCTTTAATTGTTCGGGCTTCATCTTCTCTCTGCCAATTATAGCCTGGTTCTGGAGCATATCAACGGCAATGATTTTTATATCCACACCGCTCTGGGCTAACTTTGCCGCCATCTCAGCCGGAATGACCGCGAAGTCGGTTTCCCCCTTCTTGAGCGCTGCTATTATGTCCGGAGTCTTTCCAAGGCGGAGAACCTTAACGTGAAAGCCGTTCTTCCTGTCGAAGCCCTTCGCCTGCATTATATCGAGGGTGCTTATCCCGCCCAAGAGGGTCGCCGCCCTGACCGTCGGGAGCTCCGCCGTACTCGTGGATTTGCTTGAGCTCGACCCAATGCATCCCGCCGTCAGGACGACCAGACCTATTAGGAACAGGGCAACCGCGCGCTTCATTCAATCACCTCCGAGCTTTATCAGGGCATCCGCTATTGCGGAGAGCGTGAGGATTAAGCCGATTGGGATGTTAAGGTTGAAGGCTCTGGGAACGTTCTCAACGCCCTTCCTTGCCAGATAGTTCTCATAGAGAATTAAAAAGCTCCCGATTGCCCAGCCAGCGATGTAAACCCCTCCGAGGCCGTAGAGCGGACCGGCAAGCCCGAAGAGAGCTACCGCTATAAGATGGAAGGTGAGGGCCATGCTTAGGGCCCTCCTGATCCCGAATCTGGCCGGGATACTCCCAACCCTGTGAGCCACGTCGAACTCGTAGTCCATGAGCGCGTAGATGGTGTCAAAACCTGCCACCCAGAAGAGTACCCCAAAGAAGAAGGCCCAGGGAATCCTGAGCAGTGCCTCAAGCAGTGAGGCGTTTCCAGCGACGGCTATCGTCCCGCCCGCTACGGCCATAGCCAGCGTTAATCCGAGGTGCAGATGAGGGAAGCTGTGCTTTCTCTTCCCTTGAGGATAGCTGAGCGCCAGAACCCAGGGAATCGGGCTTAGCAAAGCCGTCCAGATGTTCAAGAGAACGGCCGAGACGAAGTAGATTACCGAGCCAACAACGACCAGCCACCACGCGTCGCTCACCTTCACCGCGCCCCTGATAAGGGACCGGTTCCAAGTCCTTGGATTTAAGCTGTCTATGTCTATGTCCGCTATGTTGTTGTAGGCCAAGGCCGCTGTCCTAAGTCCGAGGAGGGCGAAGCTCATGAGTATTACCTCGGCCCAGGTAACATGAAAACCACTGAGGAGGGCCCCGACGTAAGCGTACGGCAGGCTGAAAAGGGTGTGTTCTATCCTGACGAGCCTCATGAGTGCGTGGAACCTGCTCGCTTTGCTGACCTCACCGGGGTCGAATGCCATCTCAACCACCGAGGTACTTCTCGAAAAGGGCTTCGAGCTTTTTCAGCACTTCAGGATCCTCCCCCACCTCTTCCACAACCCTGCCGCCCATCTCCAGCGGGAGCTTTTTAGTGGCGTCTATCCCGAGCTTGCTCCCCAGCGGCGGGTTCGGAACCGCTGGATCCAAGGCATCGGTGTGGGCGTTCGGGATTATCAAAACGTCCCTCTCCGGATCGACGAAGGAAGCGACCGCCCATATCACCTGGTTTACGTCGTGGACGTTGATGTCGTCGCTCACAACGATTATTACCTTGGTCAGGGCGGCCTGTCCAGTGCCCCAGAGGGCGTTGAGAACCTTTTTGCCTTGCCCAGGATAGCGCTTCTTTATCGAGACTACCGCGACGCCCTGGAAGACGCCGTACTCCGGAAAGTTCACGTCAACGACCTCAGGCAGGATCACCCTCATGAGGGGAAGGAAAATCCTCTCGATGGCCTTCCCAATAACCGCGTCTTCCAGAGGCGGTTTGCCGACGACAGAGCCGTAGTAGATGGGGTTATCGCGATAATACAAGCGTTCGGCGTGGAAAACCGGGTAGAGCTCGTTCCTCTCGCTTGGCTTGTCATAGAAGCCGAAGTGGTCGCCGAAGGGCCCCTCCTCGCTCAGCTCATCCACCTTCACGTAGCCCTCTATTACCGCCTCGGCGTTTGCCGGAACGAGGACGCCGTTAGGCAGGCGGTATAGTTCCAAACCTTTCCCCCTGACGAAGCCGGCAAAGAGGAGCTTGTCCATCGGATACGGGATGGGGGAGACAGCAGTTAAAAGCGTCCCTATGTCCGAGCCTATAGCTATCGCCACCGGCATTTTGCCATCGTTCCTCTCGAGGTAGTCCCTCCAGGCCTGGCTCCCGCGCTTGTGAACCTGCCAGTGGATTACACCTCTCTCACCATTGAGGAGCATGACGCGGTAAACGCTCATAGAGTTTACTCCTTTGGGGTCGGAGAAGCAGACGAGGGGGTAGGTTAGATAGCGGGAGGCATCTTTAGGCCACGTTTTAAAGGCGGGAATGAAGTCTAGCGGTTCGTCTTCGATAATATTCTTTGTGAACTCGGCTTTTCTCACGACCCTCGGGAGATAGTTGTTCATCTCTTTCAGCTTTCCGAGGGAGGAGAGTTTATCGGAAAAGCCGAGGGGGACGCTATCCAAAAGCTTAAGCGGTCTCTCACCGATTTCCTCGAGTCTCGCAACGCCTAAAGCTTCCCTAACCGTTTCAACACTTGTAAAGAGGTTTCCAGCGACCTTCCACTCTGGAAATCCCTTAACCCCCTCGAAGAGAACCGCTCCACTCTTCTCGTACATGACCCTCCTCAGAAAGGCCGGGATTTCGAGCTCTGGCGAAAGCTCCTCCTCAATGTGAACAAGCTCCCCCTTCCCTTCAAGCCACCCAAGGTAGTCCCTCATGTCCTTCATCCCTCACACCTCTAACTTCGGCCTTAAAACGGTTTCACCGGCGCACTCGATGAGCTTTAACTCTATTCCGTAGACCTCGCTTAAAAGCTCCTCGTCGAAAACTTCATCCGGCTCTCCCTGGGCAACTATCCTCCCGTTCTTCATCAGAACCAGCCTGTCGGAGAAGAGGTAGGCAAAGTTCGGGTCGTGGATGACGAGGAGAACGCCGACGTCTTTCTTCGCGAGCTTCTTAATCGTCTGAAGAACTAAAAGGGCGTTTTTTAAATCCAGCTCGCTCGTCGGCTCGTCGAGGAGGAGGTACCTTGGTGAGGTCATCAAAGCCCTCGCCGTGAGGAGAAGTCTTACCTGCCCACCGCTCAGAGAAGTGTAGGGCTTATCCGCGTAGTCCTCAAGACCAAACGTTTTGAGGAGCTTCCTGGCTTTTTTTCTGTGCCCCTTGTCCGGTGTCCCGAACGGGCCCAGCTCTGGAGTGGCTCCGAGGAGGACAAAGTCGACAACCTTGAACGGAAAAGTGGGAACGTGGCCTTGGGGCACAAAGCCGAGGAGCTTTGCTCTCTCCCCAAGAGGGAGCCGGTGGACATCCTTCCCGTCAGCCTCGACCCTGCCTTTTTCTGGCTTCAAAAGGCCGTAGACGAGCTTGAGCAGGGTGCTTTTTCCGGCACCGTTAGGTCCTATAACCGAAACTACTTCACCTTCTCCAACTTCGAGGTTTATCCCCTCCACTTCAAAGTCGCCGTAGGAGAAGGAAAGGCCTTCAACCTTGAGCATTCCCCTCGACCTCTTTAACCTTCTCCATGAAGTCGAAGTCCTTAACCATATCGAGCTCTCCCCGTTTAAAGTGCTTCCCGAACCAGTCGTAGTAGAGGAGCGTTCTCCTGACGAAGGCCTTGACATCCTTCTCCTTGAACAGGCTCTTCTTCTCAAGCCTTTCCCCGAGAACCGCGTAAAAACGCCTCATCTTTTTTCTGTCCTCATCGCTCAGCTTCTCAGGGTCTATTTCGCCTCCTATGAGCGTCCCGTAGAAGGGGGGAACCTCAAAGGCATCTATAAGGGGTTTCGCATAGGCTATCCCGCCGTGGAGCTTCCCCATGAAGACGGAGCCCGCTAAGTGCATCGCCACGAGGAAGAAGGCCTTTGGCACATCTTCAAGCTCCTCCCTGTGTTCCCCAATCCACTCCATCAT
Organism: Thermococcus sp.; assembly: GCF_027008145.1. Classification (GTDB taxonomy): domain Archaea; phylum Methanobacteriota_B; class Thermococci; order Thermococcales; family Thermococcaceae; genus Thermococcus. Next base: position 13,265 of record NZ_JALTCZ010000156.1, read on the forward strand.
GTCCCAGTGCGGGCCGTCGCGGTAAACTGGAGCGCCTAAGATCACGAGCTCATAGCCAGCGGAAGACAAGTTCTCCTCAACGCGATTTACATCTACGGTGTGCCCCTTTTCTTCTAAAAGCTTCTTAACCGACTTGGCGACCCTTTCGGTTGTTCCGTAACGGGTCGTGTAAACGATTAAAACCTTCACTCCCACCCACCCCCGGTTCTTCTGAGCAGGTATCCAAAGAAGGGAACGCCGATTATTGTGGTTATTATCCCGACGGGAATATCCCCTGGTAGAAGTCGCACAACAACATCTGCCAGAACCATGACGGTTATCCCAATCGAGATCGTCGCTGGGATTAACTTGGAATGTTCCGGACCGACAAGCATTCTGGCTATGTGGGGAACCATAAGCCCGACCCAGCCGATTATCCCAGTGAAGGAAACGACGAGAGTCGTCATTAAAGCCGAGATGAAGACGAATATCCCCCTCCAGAGGTGCACGTTGAGACCCAAAAGCTCGGCCTCGTCGCCAAGACTCATCGCGTTGAGATCCCAGCGGAGGAGGAAGAAGACTAGGGCCAAGGTGATAACCCCCGGAAGGGAGTAGGTGACCCTTTCCCACGTCGCCCCGGAGAGGCTTCCCATGAGCCAGATAACGAGTGCAGATAGGCTCTCGCTCGGCAGGAGGAGTTCAAGGAGTGAAAGCAGAGCCGAAAACAGGGCGGTGACTATTATTCCTGCGAGTATGAGCGAAACCGTTGAGACCCTTCCATTTATTCTAGCCATCCAATAGGCCAGGAAGACCGCCAACAGGCCGAAGAGGAGTGCTAAAGGAGCAACTCCAGCAAAGGGCAGGAAAGCAACCGCTATGGCCGCTCCAAAGGCAACTCCAGAGGAGACCCCGAGGATGTAAGCGCCAACGAGAGGATTCCGAAAGACCGCCTGAAGGGTCATTCCCCCTAGACTCAGTGCTATCCCGGCCGAAATCCCCATTAGCGTCCTCGGCAGGCGTATGTCCTTTATTATGATGATGGCGCCCGGCGTCAGGTGAAGGGGATCCGTCGGATAACTGCCCACGAAAATTCCGAGGAGTATCGCGATCGTGGGGAGGGCTATAAGGGCAAGTTGCTTTCTCATCATTCAACACCGCAGAGGTTGTAAAGCTCTTTCGCGGGCTTTCTCCAGTGGGGGAAGTCTCTCCCGTGGACGAGCCTTCCAATCTGGTAAATTCCCGGAATCAAACGCGGGCTCCAGCGCATAAAGCTTTCCTCGTCGAGGGCAGAGCCGACGATGTGAACATTGCCCTCGTCAACAGCTTTAACCTTCTTCCACTCAGCTGAATCAAACATCTCATCCCTTATCCCTTCGAGCTTCTCCCTGTTGGTTAGGATGCTTGTGAGGAGGAAGAGGTGGTCAGCGTCGCTGAAGCGCCTGATGAAGTCCCTCTCCCTCAACGGATAAACCTTCCTTTCGGTTCTAATTCTTTTCCCGAGGCTCTCCGCATGGGCACTCTCAACTGCGTCGCTTATCACGTTAGCCCCGGTAACGACGTTTACCCCCCGGTAGAGCATAGCCACCCTTGGCCTTTTCTCAAGGGATTCTGACACGTCCCTTATCTTGGACAAATGTATTTTGTAGAACTCCTCAAGCCTTGAGAAGTCCCCTCCTGTTTTTTCGGCTATCAGTCTGCTACCATCAACGAGATCCTCAATCGTAATGAAGTCGAGCAAAAGGACCTCGGCGTTAATCCTCTCCGCGAAGGAGTAAAGCTCATTGCTGGAGTGCAGGTTCTCGACCTTGAAGTCGAGGATGAGCCCCGGCTTTATCCTCTCCAGAACGTCCCAGCGGGTTTTCTTAGTCCTCTTGAGGTATTTGCCAACGACCAGCCTGTCCCTGAGTTCGGGCAGACAGTAGTCCAGCTTGACCTCTTCATTGATACCGGCTATGTCGTCAACTTTACCAACGAGCTTGACTATCTCCGCCAGACTGGCAGGGAAGACAGCTATCATGCTCTCACCCCAAAAAGAAATCAGGAGAGGAAGGGATAAAACTCCTTTAAGAACTGCTTTGCCTTGTTCTCCCAGTTAGGATAGTAGCTGGGATAGATGGCCTTCCCAATCTGCCATATCCCAACGGCAAGCCTCGGGCTCCAGCGAAGGTAGCTGTCCTTCCCCATGTCGGCCCTGAGGATTACTATGTGGCCTTCTCTGACTGCCTTTATCTCTTTCCACGCTTGGTTGGAGAGCATCGTCTCTTTGAGTTCCTTAACTTGGTTGTAGGGAGTAACGGCGCTCGTGATGAGGATTAATACATCTGCATCCTTGTAGCTGGCGATTATCTTCTCCTCGTCCATAGGCACCCTAACGGGGGTGTAGCCGTTGAAGGTGAGATTCACCATGTAATCCGCCCCGACAAGTCTGACTGCCTGCGCTAAAACGTCGTTTCCGTTGACGAGGTAATACTTGCCCATTATTGGTTGTATCATGATGACTTTCTTCCTATCCTTGCTTGGTATCTTGGCGGCTATGGCCTTTACTTCGCTCACCTGCTCGTTGAAGTATTTGGCGAACTCATCTGCCTTTTTCTCCTTTCCAAAGAGCTTTCCAAGCAGTTCCACAGTCTTGGGAATTTCTTCAAGCTTGTCCTCCCTCAGCATTACCACTGGAATTCCGTAGCTCGCCGATTTGTTGAGGAGCTCGTTGACGTTGTAGAACTTCTTGAGGTAAAGGTCTATTATAAGGTCTGGCTTAATGGCTAGAACCTTCTCCCAGTTCGTGACCCTCAGCATCCTGCCGACAACGGTCTTGTTCTTAAGGCTTGAACTCAGGAAAGCGTCGGCCTTTGCCTCCGCTGGGATTCCAACAACCTGGTTGGTCGCGTTGAGGAGCTGGATTATCTCAAGGGCAGAGGTTGAGAGGATTACCGCTCTCTGGACTGGAACCTCCACCGTTACGCTTCTCCCAACTAAGTCCTTGACGGTTACTTCCTTTGGTGTTGAGGTTGCTTTCCCTGAAGCGCTTGAAGTTCCAATGCATCCGGCAGCAAAGACGGAAACCAGCAGAATTCCAACCAGCAGGAAGCCCTTCAACCTCATTTTCCACCACCTTAGACGGGTTTTTGCTCCCCGAAAGTTCCGATGGGGAGGCTTAAATCAAACTTTTCGGCGAGCTTAAGATAGGTCCCCGGCTCATACGGACAGGCCGGATCATCCGCCAGAGGGTTGAGGTGATAAGCGTAGGCCCTTGCCCTGCTCCCGCCGCAGACGTCCTTGAACTCACATCTTCCACATCTCCCCTTGAACTCCGCAGAGCGCAGCTTCTTCATAAGCTCGCTTTCCCTGTATATCTCAACGAGACTCTTCTCCCTCACGTTTCCGGCGCTGTAAGGCAGGAACCCACTCGGATAAACGTTGCCGTTGTAGGCTATGAACACTATACCCTTCCCGTCGCGGGTTCCCATCGTCTGGGCTTTGGCCTCACCGCCTTCCCCGAGCAACTCGACCAGTCTATTCTTAAGCCTGAAGTAAAGATCTCCTGGTTTCAGAACCTCGTCCGGATTGAGCCCCTTCTCTTCCAGTGCCCTCCTCATTATCGCTACGCGTCTGAACATCGGGCCCTCAGTTGTCCTGACGAGCAGGTGCTTCGACGCCTCGTAGAGGAAGTGGGTAACGTCTTCCCATTCCTCCGGCTTGAGATCGCTTTCGAAGTTGCCCCTGCCTGTCGGGACGAGGTAGAAGACTTCCCATATTTCGATGCCCAGCTCTTTGAGGAGTTTAACCATCTCTGGCAGGCCCTCAACGGTTTCGCGCATAACGACGGTGTTCACCTGAACTGAGATGTTCCTCTTCAGGAACTCCTTTATAGCCCAGAGGGTTCTCTCCCACGTTCCTTTGATGCCCCTTATCTCATCGTGGACATCCGGGAAGGGACTGTCGAGGCTTATGCTGACGGCCTTAACGCCGTGCTCGACGATTTTCTTTATTGTCTCCTCCGTGAGGAGCGGAGTGACGGCGGGAGCGAGGCCGACGCGGATGCCCCTCTCAACCGCGTGATCTATCAGCTCAAAGATGTCCTTCCTCATGAGCGGGTCTCCGCCGGTGAAGATTAGGATAGGATAGGGTCTGCCGAAGTCGGTAAGTGAATCTATGAGTTTCTTCCCTTCATCGGTCGTTAGCTCACCCGGAAGGGCCTGTAGAATGGCCTCGGCGCGGCAGTGCTTGCACTTGAGCTGGCATGCCTTCGTCGTCTCCCAGAAGACGAGGACGGGCTTTCTCTCATAGGGCCATGAGCCAGATCTTCCTCGGTGCATTTCGATCACCATCTCTTAGGTTACCGTAATGAACCTCGGCTTACCGAATTATAAACTTTTTGCCCAGAGGTTCGAAATTCAAAGGTAAAGAAAAGGGAACTCAATAGTAGCCTTCCGTTTCCGTGACCTTTCCGCCGAAGACCTTGTAAACGTAGAGGGTGTAGGTCATGATGATTATTGCCAGCACTACTGAGACTCCGAGGACTGCCTGGAGGGTCAGCGGCGATGCTGCAAGGGCATGGATGCTGAGCTTGAAGTTCGGGTCGGTTGTTGAGATAACCCAGTATGGGTACATGGAGTAGTAGACGAGGTAAACCACCAGCGGGAAAGCGAGCCAGCTGAGGTAGAACGCTCCCCTTTCAGAGCCCTTCTTGATTAAGTAGGCATCCACGAAGGCTACTATTAGGATTATCAGCGTCAGTGTAAGTCCAAGCGGAGTCAGTACCCTGCTGAACCTTAAGGGTGCCCAGATCTTCATGCCGATCACCGTGAGCAGGAGGAAGATTACTGTAAGGATCCAGAAGTCAAAGGCGAGCTTCCTCATCCGCTCCTGGAGCTTGCCGGTTGTTTTGTAGACCGCCCAGTTGGCCCCGTGCCACATAACCGCGAAGAGCACGAAGAGGCCGACTATGAGCGGGAGCGGTCTGAAGAGCGTCAGGAGAGAACCGTGGAAGCCCTTAGCGTCAAGCGGAATGCCCTGGATTAAGTTGCCGACGATGACGCCGAGGATCAGCGCTATGAGCCCGCTGACCGTGGCGAAGAGATAGTCCCAGGCTCTTTTGTACTTGTTCCTGAACTCGAAGCTGACCGCCCTAAAGATGAACATGAACGCCAGGAACCAGACCGCGAGGTAGAATGTGCTGAAGAGTACGGCGTAGAGTGCTGGCCACATTGCGAAGAGCCCTGCTCCCCAGGTGATGAACCATACCTCGTTGCCGTCCCAGACCGGGGCCATGGTGTTCACCAAAACGTCCCTGTCCTTCTGATCCCTAACGAACGGGAGCAGGCTTCCCAGTCCAAGGTCAAAGCCGTCGAACGCTAGGTACATCCCGAGCAGGAAGGCCGAAAAGTAAAACCAAGCTGTGGCGTAGTCCATCACTGACCACCTCCCGCGGCGCTTATAGCCGGGGCAGGAGCAGAAGTCACGTCCCCCTCAACCGGCTCGGGCCCCTCCCTGACGAGCTTCTTGACGAAGTGGAGCCAGATGTAGAACAGTATTGTGTAGACCACTACGAAGGCTATGAGTGTTGCCAGCACGCTGGTCGCTGAGATGTTGGGTGAGACACCGTTGTTGACGGTCACCATGCCCCAGACCATCCAGGGCTGCCTTCCTACCTCGTGCGTGAACCAACCAGCCTCGCCGGCCAGCCATGGAAGTGGCAGAGTAACGACGAGTACCTTGAGGAACCACCTTGCGTCGTAGAGTTTGCCGATGAGGAGTAGGAGAACTCCAACGAGGCCTATCAGGATGAAGAGCGTTCCAAGGCCGACCATAACGCGGTAGGCGTAGAACATGAAGGCAACAGGTACTGACTTCTCGAGAACCTGAACCATCTTCTGGTTGGCATTTGGATCGTTCGGGTTGATGCCGTAGGCCTCCATTATGCTGTCAACTACCTGCTTCTTGACCTTCTCGTTTGCGTAGTTCGGGTTGTTGAGCACTTCCTGATACCAGACGTATTTGGCGGCGTCGTGCAGTCCAAGGACCTTCGCGTTCCAGTTACCGAAGGCCAGCCAGCTCAGGAGCTTTGGAATCCCTATCGCATACTTCACCTGTTGATCCTTTTCGTCCACGATGCCGAAGACCACCATCGGGGCACCTGTCGTTGTCTTGAAGAGGCCCTCGTCCGCAGCTAACTTGGTCGGCTGGTACTTTGCTATAACCCTACCCTCGGCATGACCCGTTGGGTAGAGCTGGATAACTGAGCTTATGGCGAGAACTACTATTCCTATAGCGACAGCCGAACGGGCCACCTGGACATGCCTCTTCTTGAGGAGGTAGTAGGCTCCAACCGCTGCAACAATGTATGCTCCGGTTATTATCCCTGAATTTATGGTGTGAGTGTACTGGGAAACAAGGAGCGGGTTGAAGACGGCCTTCATGAAGTTCGTGAGCTCTGCCCTCGGTCCAAGAGGTGTGCTCTTGATGATGTAACCGGTTGGAGTCTGCTGCCAGCTGTTGGCTATGAGGATCCAGAGACCTGAAAGTGCCGAACCTAAAGAGACGAAAAATGCTGCAATCCAGCTTATGACCTTCGGGAGTCTGCCCATGCCGAAGAGGAGAACCCCAAGGAACGTTGACTCAAGGGCAAAGGCGAAGAGCCCCTCAAGCATCAGTGGTGGGCCGAAGATTGAACCAACAAAGGTTGAATATCTGGCCCAATTTGCACCAAATTCAAACTCCATGACGATTCCAGTTGGGACACCTAGTACGAAGAAGACTCCAAGCCACTTGCTGAAGAACTTGGCAGCCTTGTACCACTGCTCCTCGTTGGTTACCGCCGCCACAGTCCAGATCAGAAACACCATAAAAGCCATTCCTATGCTCGCGGGCACAAAAATCCAATGGTAGCCCGCGGTGAGTGCAAACTGAATCCTCGACAGCGTTACCGGGTCCATTCTACGTCACCTCCGGGTTTGCCTCTCAAACTTTCAATACTTACAAACAAACTTATAATGTTTTCGGGTGTCATAAATGGGTTCATCGACAAAAAACGAAAATTTCGGGAGATAAACTAGCTCCTTGCCCTGGGCTTTGTGAAGAAGCCCAGTCCGTGCACCTCCTCCTCGTAGAGAATGAAGCAGACCGTAAAGAGCATTCCTGCCACAATCCATACAACGTTGTGCAGCAGAAATGCTATCAACACAAACAGCAGTGTCAAAGTTATGGCTACCAGTCCTGCTACGACCTCCCTGCCGGTTTCAGCTTCCACTTCCATGGTGCATCACCAAGCGCAATTTTTCTCGCTGTCTTCTTATATCCTTTTCGTTTCTGGCTCCAAACCTTAGGGGTGCGATAATCAAAAGAGTTATATACCCCTGGCAGTCTAAACCCATTAGATGAACCTAACCAGGAGGTGCAGATATGGCGAAGGTTCTTGTTTTGGGCGGGGGAACCGCCGGCCTCGTGGCTGGAAGGTACATAACGAGCGAGGCAAAGAGGCTTGGCATCGATGTGAACGTCACAATGGTGACGGCGAGTGAGAGACACTACATGCCGCCACTCTTCATGGAGGTGGCTTTAGGTTCCGCTTCCGCCGATGAAACGTGGGCGCCAATAAAGAACGCCGAGAAGGTCTACGG
>NZ_JALTCZ010000157.1 GCF_027008145.1 Thermococcus sp.
GTATATATTCTTTCCAAAGAGACGAACTTCCCCCTCGACCCGGGTATCCTCTTTCAACTCAAGGAGCCTGTTGAAAGTCCTGAGCATCGTGCTCTTTCCACAGCCACTGGGTCCCATAAGAGCGAAAATGCCCTTCTCTGGAATCTGTAGGTTAACATCTTTTATTACGTGGTTCTTGCCATAGTAAACATTCAGGTCAACAGTTTCTATTGCGAAGTTCACAGTTTCACCTCCTTAAGGCTCATCCTTAGGGGGATGAAAACGGCGATGAAAATCACCATCAGGACGAGTGAGGCACCCCATGCGGTCGCGTGATCCTGAGGGCTTGGGCTCTGGATTAGTTGATATATCAGGAGGGGAATGGTGCCCACGGGTTTGGTTATCGATGTGGGGTAGCTCTCGTAGAGCCCCCCAGCGGTGAACAGCAATGGAGCGGTCTCCCCTGCGGCCTTTGCAATGCCTATTAGAACGCCTGTCAGCACTCCCCGCTTTGCCATCGGGGCGAGTATTCTGAATAACACCTTGATTCTTGTAAGGCCTAGGGCGTAGCCTGCCTCTTTGTATGTGAAGGGTATCCCTCTCATGGCCTCGTGGGTGTAGACGGCAACATAAGGGAGGAGGATTATAACTAGGGCGAAAGCACCTGCTATAGCTGAGTATGTCCCCATAGGAATGACAAGAACTGCCATGACAAAAATTCCCACCAGTATCGTGGGAAACTCCATCATTATTTCGAGAAGGGTCTTAGTCCACCTCCCTAACACACTTCTCGGGTTTTCATAGGAGTACATACCCACCATCAGTGCGAGGGGTACCCCGATTAAGCTCGACAGGAACGTCAGAAGGAAGGTTCCTGCTATGGCAGGACCTATACCCCCCTCCGAGAACGTCCCAGTAAAAAATATGGTTCCCCTTTTCAGGATCACCGGCAGTCCCTTCAGGGTTACGGTGTATAGTATGTAAAAGAGGGGGAGCACGGCGACCACTGTAAGGAGGCCGATGGTAAACAGAAAACCTTTTTCCACTGCTTTTCGGTTGGGATTAAACCTGAACATTCTTCTCCCACCTCCTGAGCATGTGAATCCCTATTATGTTGACAGTAAGCCCTATAGCGAAGAGTGCTAGGCCAGCGGCAAACAGGGTGGACGTCATATAGGTGTAAAGAAAAGCGTTGCCAAATTGATTGGCTATGAGTGAGGAGATGGTGTACCCCGGTGCGAAGAGTTTGTAAGTCAGGTTGAACGTGTTGCCTATGACGAGACTCACCGCTATGGTCTCCCCAACTGCCCTTCCAAACCCCAGGATTATCCCAGAGACCACCGCTGGCTTGATGTAGCCAAGTAGTATCCGTGTGGCCTCAAACTTGGTGGCCCCAACGGCGTATGCCGCTTCCCTGTATGTAAAGGGGATCATCTGGTATGCCTCGCGTATAATTGCTGAGACAAAGGGGGTGATCATTATTGCCAGAAGAACTCCAGCAGAGAAGTAGCTGTATCCCCCAACGGGAGGATAGTGGAAGAAGGGGATGAATGAAAAATACCTGTAGAGGGGTTCCATGACCCAGTGCCTCAGGAACGGCACCAGGATAAAGGCCCCCCATATACCGTATATTATGGTGGGCAGGCCAGCCATCACGTCGGAGAGTATTGCGAGGGTGTTTTTCAGTCCCCTGGGAGCGTAATCAACGATAAAGACAGAAAACGCGGCTGATATGGGAAGGGAAATCAGGATCGCAATGAGGGACGTGTAAAAGCTTCCCCAGAGGGCCGCGGCTATACCGTATACCTCCTTCTGCGGAACTGAGGCGGCTTGCCAGATGTTCTTGATGTACAAATCTATTCCAAAATGTTCCAGTGCAGGAAGGGCGTTTTTGAAAAACACAAAGAGCATTCCAGCAAAGAGCAGGAATATTACTAGGATTACGGGGAAGGATATTATGTCAAACATATCCAGTTTCCTCATTGCTTCCATGCTATCACTTCCCGATTTTCTATGAATAAAAAAGGAATAACTCAGGTTTTGATCATGTCAACGGCTTTAAGGCCGATCTCTGCCACCTCCTTCGGTAGGCCGACGTAGCCGGGCGCGAGGTTCTGGGGCTTCTGTCCTTCGGTGAAGATCCACTCCAGAAATGCTTTTATTGCCTCGGCCTTCTCCTTGCTGTAGTGCTTCCCATCTTTGTTCTCCCACACAAGGAGGTGAGTAAAGGCGACTATCGGGTAGGAGTTCTTCCCCGGCGCATCTAGGAGCTGTGTGAGGTTTTCTTTATAGCCCTCGGTTGGTGAGGGGATGTAGGATTTAATAGCTAAAACTGCAGATTTTATGGTTGTGTTCGTTGGCAGAACGAAGTTTCCCGCCTTGTTTTGTAGGGCCGCAACCGTCAGGTTGTCTTTTATAGCATAGGAGAGTTCCGTGTACGCTATGCTGTAGGGGGTGTTTTTAAGTATGGCCACAACCCCGGGGTTGCCCTTCCCGGCCAATCCCCTTCCGAGCCTGTCAACCGGCCAGTTTACTACCAGACCTGCTCCAACTTTCTTGGCCCATTCGCTACTTATGAGGCTGAGGTATGTGGTGAATATCTTCGTGGTTCCGCTGGCATCACTTCTGTGGATGACTATTATCCTCTTATGGGGGAGCTTTAAGCTTGGATTGAGGCTCTTGATAGACGGGTCATCCCAGTATTGAATTTCTCCAAGGAATATTTTGGCAAGAACGGTCCGGCTTAACCTTAACCCTGTTCCAATTCCAGGCACGTTGTACACTACAACAACAGCACCGACTATCTCCGGGAACTGGAGGGGCTGATCCCCCGTTGATAGAAATTTTTTCCACATCTCGGCGCTGACAGCGGGGTCGCTTCGGCCGATGTCAGTAAGCCCTTTTAGAAACGTTTCCTGACCGTATCCGCTTCCTCCCCCTTGGTATTCAATTTTAACGTTGGGGTGGGAGCTCTGATAAATCTTAATCCATTTCTGAATTTGATACATGGGAAATGTGGCGCCTGTGGTGCGTATGATGGTTTGGGTTGATTTGCTTGAAGTGAGTGCAGTGCTGCTCCGCCCTATGCATCCGCTGGCTGCTACTGTGGCGACCAGTAGAAAAAGCACGGACAAAGCTATGACCTGTTTCATAGGTCCCACCGGTGGGCATCTCCCTCGGTTTAATTATAAATTTTGTCGCAATAGAATATAGTTTAGGTCATGCTTTTATATAACTCTAAATATCTGTATGTTATTTATAGTTTCTATAGAGTTGTTTACCCAATCACGTATGTATGAACCATCAGCCCGCCGTGTCCTATGAGCCTGTGGTGCTTGATTTTAAAGCCGTTCTCGGTTATGGCTCTCTCTATCTCCCTCTTCTCCGTTGTTATGAAGACACCGCGCTTTTCGAGGACTTTGGCAAGTTCGCCGAAGAAGTCCATGTAGAGCTTTGGAATCGCTCTCTTCCTCCCGATTTTGAGGCCGTAGGGGAGATTGCTGACGGCAAAATCAACTCTATCAACGTATTCGCTCAGCCTCGTCGCATCACCTAGGATAAACTCAATCCCCTCGTGCACCCCTGCCGCGAAGGCGTTCATCTCCGCCCCGCGGAGATGCTTCCTATATTTCTCAAGACAGATTACCCTCCCGGGATAGCCCCTCAGGGCAAGCTCAATGGGAATCGTCCCGCTTCCGCAGAACGGGTCAGTGAAAGAGCCCCCATCGGGCTCGGCCAGCTCTATGAGCGCGTTGGCTATGCTGGCCTTGAGGTGTGCCGGGTGGTCGTAAACGCGCCAGGGCCTCTTGTGAAGTGATGAATCCCCTGTAGTATCGATCCCGATAAAGAAGACCTCGTTTATGAGCTCTGCGCGAAAGATTACCGCCGGGTGGTCGAGGTTCACCCTGGGTTTTCCAAAGCGCTCCATCCTTTCGAATATCGCCTTCCCGACTGTTTTGGCAACATCAACGCTCGTTATCCTGTGCTCCCCCTTCCGAAAAGACCTCACGGCAAAGCTCTCGCTCACCTTGATGAAGCGCTCGACGGGGAGTGAAGCCACGAAGTCCTCGATTCTCCTCAGGGCAACCTCGGGCTCTTCGTTGCCTATCCCTTCAAAGCGCTCGCTCGCTATCTCGACTATGACCCTGTGTAGGAGCCTTGAACGTTCGTTTAGGTAGGTTGGAATGCTCATCCTCCGTCTCCTGCCCTTCTCGTCGGTGTAAAAAGCTTCTCCAATCTCGGCTGAAACCCTACCCTCAACGCCCAAAGGCTTCTCCTCCACTCGAAACGGAACTCCAATTCTGTCCAGCAATGAACGAACTTCAGCACCGGCCAGATCTTCGATTCCCTGAGAGGTCGTCAGTAAAAGCCTCATGATTGGCGCTTTTTGGTCTCTCTTAAAAGGCTTTGGGCTAAGCCTTAAATATTCTGAAGGGGACTTTTCCCTATGGAGGGCTCCTGGCGCTTCAGGAGGTTTGTCTTCTTGGTCTTCTCGACGATTCCGGTTATCTCCGCGTTAGTCTATTATCCTGCCATAACGGGGACGACCGGAGAGTTTATGCGCTTTACCGGTTTGGCCATCATGCTCATCTCCGGCGGGATAGCTATCTACGTCCACTCACTCTTTCCCAAAAAGCACGACAGACCTGAGGACTTCGGAAAGCTCCTCAAGGACGGCCCCTACCGCTTCGTTAGGCACCCCTTCTATTCGGCCTTCATGTTCCTCGACTTTGGGATTGCCCTCTTCTTTGCCAGCGTTCCCGGAATGGTTGCCTCGCTCCTCATGGTTCCCCTCTGGGAAAAGCTCGCCGAGATGGAGGAGAGGGAGCTCTTGGAGTACTGGGGCAAAGAATACGAGGAGTTCATGGAGACGAGGGGCAGGTTTTTGCCAAGGGCTGAGTCCTGTCCCGGCAGAATTCTTCTGGTTCTTTCGGTTTTCCTCTTCGGTTATTTTACTCTCTACGGCCTCAAGGCGCTTTTCGTTGATAGCTACACGGTTGAATTCTTCATCCGGGCAGGCGTTCTCCTCGTCCTGACCATCGGCTTCGCCCTTCTCATATCAAAATCCCTGGGAATAAGGGCTGAATTCGGCTTCAGAGGGGATGGAATCTGGAAGAGCTTCCTACTTGCCTCGGCCCTCTCTCTTCCGAGTCCGCTCCTCCAGCTTCAAGCGGGGAGCTTTCACGGCTTTCACGTTCAAACATCCGTTGCCTTGATATTCCTCGCCTACCTGCTCTTCGCTATCTACACCTTCTCCGTTTTCGTTGCCTTCCCAATTGAGGTTTTAGCTCCGTGCGGAAGGCTCTGGCTGATTGTTCCGCCGCTCTTCCTCTTCGTTTACGACAGCTACTTCTTCAACGCGGGGAAGATGCCCCCACTCGGCGACCTCATCCTGTTCGTCCTCCTGTACCCAGTCGTTTACAGGAAGACGAGAAACGTCGCCGGGATTATTCTGGCCTACCTTTTCATAGCTGAGTGGGACCCCTGGTGGGCCTTCGGAATCGCTTACGGGTGGGATGCCTTTAAACTCGCCGGGCTGATTAGGGTTGGCCTTTCTCTGCTCTCGGCATTCCTCCTTCTGTTCATTAAACGGACTCTGAAACAAACCTTTTAAAATCCGGTTCATCTAACTCCGGCTTGTAAGGTGATAAAGTATGATCGAAGTTCG
>NZ_JALTCZ010000158.1 GCF_027008145.1 Thermococcus sp.
GTCTCCTTGAACTCAGGGTGGTTGTGCCACCAGAGTACCGCATCCGGGAGAACCTCGCGGTCGATGACGAACATGTACTGTCCGTAGGTCATCCTCTTGCATTCCCTTATGTGCTCCTTGAAGGCCTCGTAAAAGTCCTTAAGGCCCTTTCTTTCGGCCAATATACTTTCAACGTCGGCCTTTGAGCAGTGGCCGTTCTCACAGGCCCTGCAATCGAACTCGAAATGAGCCTCCAAATCCTTAGTTCCCACCATCTTTCACCACCCCGCAAAGGCTATGGCCAATATTACCAGTCCTGCGTAGAAGGCCCTCGTGTTCATCTTGACGACATGGTCTATCCTGAGCCTTGCGTTCGTCGCTTCGAGCGCCGCTATGACCGGGTAGAACGCTATGGTCAGGAAGAACTGCAGTGCTAAGACCTCGGCTGCCTTAAGCGTGGTAGTTATCGGCCCCACCCATGGGAGGACGAGCAGGCTGATGAAGAACCACAGCAGGGCGAAGCGCTTGATGTATATCGCGTAGTAGAAGACCCCCAAGAGTTTCCCACTGTACTCGGTGAGCGGGCCACCTATCACCTCCTGCTCTGCCTCGGCTATGTCGAAGGGCAGGAACCCACTCTCCACGTAGAGGGCATAGGCGAGTAGGGCGTACGTCATCACGAGGGATGCTGTTGGATGAAGGTTTGCGAAGATCTTGGCTATGCTGAGTGACCCCGCGTTGTAAGCGAGGACGCCGTAGAGGATGGCTATTAGTGGTTCAACGGTAAGGACTATCTGCATCTCCCTAGCGGAGCCGAGGTGGCTAAAGGCGTTCTGGACGCTGAGTCCCGCAAGGATCAGGAAGACGCTGACCATGAGGATGACGTAGAAGAAGACCACTAAGTTGAAGCCGAAGTTCACTGGAACCACGTTACCGTAGGGGAGCAGTAAAGCCGCCGAGAGTGCCGAGGCAAGTGCTAAATAGGGTGCCCAGGTAAACATTATGCTCTTGGTTGGTCTTACAGAGGGCAACTTGAAGAGCTTCTGTAGGTCGTACCAAGTCTGCATGAGCGGCGGCCCGCGCCTGTACTGTATCCTCGCCCTAACCCTTCTTGCCATACCCTCCAGGTACGGTGGCAGGAGTAGCATTATCAAGATGCCGACGAAGCTGAAACCGATCTTTACGGCGGTCTCCATTTTCCTCACCTCACAGTGCTATTATCAACCCCACTATGATGCCGACGATGATAACTGCTATGGCTATGAACTTCCCAAGCTTTATCCCCGGCAGTGCTATCTTGACTATATTGCAGAACCTTATGAAGGGCTTGAAGAACTCCTCGTCGATGTAGAGGATCTGCCTTGATCTGAGGTCTCTCACGCTCTTCACGACGGTGTACGGCGTGTCAACTATCTTAACGAAGTAGCTGGCCACCCACATGTAGCCTCTGATGGTGTAGTGGACTATGCCCATGCCTATCATGTAGAACCAGTCCATGAGCAGGTAGAATGATCCGACCTTTTCCTCGAATTTAACGTAGTAGCCCTCTGCATCCACCCGGTACTCATCGGGGTCAAAGGCTGTTGTTCCGCAGTCCCAGGGTATGGACTCCTTACCGTACTCAGGCTTAAAGCTGATGTACAGACCGAAGACCAGGACGCCCATGAGGATTATGAAAAGCA
>NZ_JALTCZ010000159.1 GCF_027008145.1 Thermococcus sp.
AGAGAGAACATCATACCTCCTCTGGCAGTTCTTCGGGATCCCCTTGTGGCTCGTCCGCTCGAAGTGCGACGTTTACCACGCCGCTGGCGTCATAGAGGGGATAACCCTCCCCCTCTTCAAGTCGGGGACCGAGAAGAGGGTGACCATTCATGACATAATCCCCCTCAAATACAGGAGAAAAGGGATTAAGGGGTTCTTTGAGCGCTTTTTCATCCGCCTTGGCCTCCTCTCCGCCAGAAAGGTGGATGTTGTCTACGCCGTTTCTCACCTGACGAAGCTCGACCTCGTCCACTTTGCCGGGATTCCCGAGGATAAGATTCGCGTCCTCCACCAGCCGATAGACGAGCGCTTTTTCACCGAGCCGAAGAGGGCCGGAAAGTTCAGGGACGGGGAGTTTGTTATAGGCTACCTCTCTAGGATGGACTACCACAAGAGGCACTCCCTTCTCGTTGAGCTCTTCAAGAGCTGGCGTAATCCCGGAGCCAGGCTCCTGCTGGCTGGAGCCGGGGAGGAGTTCGAGAGGGTGAGGGAGCTGGCCGAAGGCGATGAGAGAATAAAGCTCCTCGGCTTCGTTCCTGATGAGGAGCTTGTCGAGTTCTACGACTCCTTAGACCTCTACGTCCATGCTTCCAGATATGAGGGCTGGGGCCTGCCGATAGCGGAGGCGCTCGCCAGGAGAAAGCCCGTTGTGGTCTTTGACGACGCTGAGATGCCCAGGGAGCTTCGCCAGTGCTGTTGGGTCGTTTCACGTGGGGAGCTGAACTCCCTCTTGGGAGGCCTTGACAGGAAAAGGCTAATAAAATTAGGGGTTATCTCCCGGCGGAAGCTGATGAAGCTCATAGGGGAGGCTGAAGGATGAGGATCCTGCTTGTGACCTCAGGGTATCCCCCCGAAAGGCTCGGAGGGGCGGGTCTCTACGTCCATTACCTGGCTCTTGAACTTGCCAAACGTCATGAAGTCCACGTCTTTACAGTCTCCAGGACAGGGGAGGGATGGGAGGAAAACGGGATACGATACCACGCAGTTCCCCCAGTCTCATCCCCGCTCAGGGCCCTTTTCATCGATAGGACATACAAAAACGGCCGTGTTGAGAAAACGTTTTTGAAGGTTCTTGGAGAGGTTGAGCCGGACGTCGTCCACTTCCACAACCTCTGGGCCTTTCGAACCGGCCTTCTCCCCCTCCTTGCTTCGGAGAGGGGCTATCCGACCGTCCAGACCCTCCACGACTACTGGTTTATATGCCCGATAAACATAATGAGCTTCAAGAAGAGAACTCCCTGCCCGGGGCCCGAGCCGGCAAGGTGCTCCGAGTGCTGGAACCACATCATGGCATCCTACCTCTCCAGGAAGAGCATTCCAGAGAGTGCTTCCACGAGAATTCTGAAGCCATTTAATAGACCCTCTAGGTTCGCCTCAAGGAACGAACTCCTCCTCAAAGTCCTCGGCTCTGTGGACGTAGTAATAGCCCCATCAAACTTTTTGAGGACGAAGTTTATCGAGGCCGGGCTGGATGAAGAGAAGGTAACACACATCAGAAACGGCTACCCCCATTCTGTTTTCAGGGGGTTCAAAAAGAGGAGGAACGAAAGCAGGCTGGTCTTTGGTTTTATCGGTGTCCCGAGCTATCAGAAAGGTGCCCACGTCGCTGTTAAGGCGGCCAAATTCCTTGAGGGAAACTTTGAGCTCAGGATATACGGGGGAGGGGGCGACCCGGACTACGTTTCCAAGCTGAAGGAATTTATGGGGAAGGATGAGAGGGTTAAGTTCATGGGCCGGTTTGAGGACATCCGCATCCCTTACTCCTCCATAGACGTTCTCCTGTTTCCTTCCCTCTGGTATGAAAACTGTCCCCTTGTTCTGGCCGAGGCTGCACTCTCCAAGACGCCAGTGGTAGCGTCAAACCTCGGGGCAATCCCTGAGTTTGTGACCCACGGTAAAACGGGTTTCCTTTTTGCCCCCGGGGATTTTCGTGACCTAGCTAGGTGGATGGGTGTCTTTCTTGAACACCCGGAGCTGGTTGAGGAGTTCGGTCGAGCTCAGAAGCCCCCGGAAGATATGGGGGAGCACGCTACCCGTTTACTTAGGGTTTACAAGGGCCTTCTCTAGAGCCTTTATAAAGGCCCGCGCCCCGAATGCGCTTTCTGAATATCTTTTTCCGGATTTTTTGGCTAATCTCCTCATTTTTCTCAGCGTTTTTGGGTTGGAAGTTAGCTCCTCCAGCAGTTCTTTTAGGGCCTCCCAGTCTCCAGCTTTGATAACAAAACCGGTTTTTTCGTTCTCTATGAGCATAGATGCCCCAGCAGCCGTTGTTGTTATCACTGGAGTTCCATAGTAGAGGGCCTCGTTAACGACGAGGCCCCATGAATCCCTCAATGTGGGGAGAACCAGAAATTCCGCCATCCTGTAGAGGCAGGGCTTTTCGTTTTCACCGGCGTAACCGTAGAAAACGACCTTTTCTGAGGATGAGTACTCCCTTTCAAGCCTTTCCTTTAGAGGCCCCGTGCCAACGATGAGGAGGCAGGCGTCAACGTCGGCTGAGACGAAGGACTCTATGAGCTGCTCTACCCCCTTCTCCGGCCTCAGATAGCCCAGATAAAGGATTGTCCTCCTGTATCTTCTCAGCCTTTCTTCAATCCCAGCACAGTCCTCCCTGGGGAGAACTTCCTCTGGCATTACCTGCATTCCCTGAACTATCTTACCTAGAAAAACACCCCTTTTCATGAGGTATTTCCTCGCCTTCTTACTGTAAGCTACAATCACATCAGCCAGCGAGAAGAGGGCTTTTTCATGCACTTTTAGGACGGCCCTCTTCAGAAAAGACCTTCCCACGACCTCCCGGTTCCAGGGGCTGTCTATCTTCTCCGACCAGACTATTAGTGGTTTCCCTGAAATCTTTGAGGCAATCGCAACCATCCATGTTGCGGGTATGTTCTCGACGTTGTCAGCTATCAGGTAGGCGTCCCACCCTCGAAGGGCCTTAATTAGAAGTGTGGGGGTGTTGAGTATTATGCTTCCAACCCTCAACCCCTCCAGCACTTTCCAGTTAAAGGTGAACTTACTGAGGAGCCCGGTCTTCCACATTCTGTCCCGGGACTTAAGCTCGCAGAAGTAGACTGTGATGTCAAAGTTCTTCTTCATTCTCTCAAACAGCGGTAGCCTATAGGGGGCAACTTGGTTGTGGAGTATCAGCACGCGGGGCTTTCTCATAGCCGAATTCCCCTCCCGATCCCGGACACCATGAGCATCTTTAGCTTCTTCTCCATTTCCATTAGGGCGCCCGCGTTCTCTAGGGGTCTGATGTCCCTTGAGTCTGAAACGTAATCGAAGACCCACTTCACGCCATCGCCAGGAGCGTGGAGGAGTTTGTACCTTCCGTCTATGAGAGCCTTCTTCTCGTACCCTGAGGAGACGCCCTCGCTTAAGACCGGTTTCTTTCTCTCCCTGAAGAGGGAAACCCCGTTAAAAAAACCTCTGGGATATCCAATACCCAGTGTATCCAGAACGGTGGGGACTATGTCCACGAGGCTCCTTGGAGTGCCGGCCCTTACGGGCCTCTCAACGTAGCCCCCAAGAAGGAGCGGCACGTCTATTATCTCGGCGAAGACGTTGTGGCCGTGTGATATACCGCTCCATCCCTTTGCGTGCCTGAAGTGTTCTGCTTCTGTCTTTGCGTGCTCCCAGAATTCCTCGCCGTGGTCTGCTGTGACTACAACAAGGGTATCATCTAGGAGTTTTCTCTTTTCAAGCTCCTCAACAAGCCATTCCAGAGCATCGTTAACGTACCTAAGAACGTTGTCATACAACAAAACTCTATAAAACCTGTACTTCTCGAAGCCCTTCGGATCACGTTCCCGCTCCCACTGGAAATGATAGTTCCATGTGTCTATGTTTGGCAGGGTTTTGACTTTTCCGAAGTAGTTGCGGTACTCTTTTGGCGGGTTCAACGGCTCGTGGGGGTCACCCAGGTGAAGGTAAGCAAAAAACGGTTTCCCCTCTCTTGCGACCCACTCCACAAACCTCCGGAGTACTCTTCCTGCTGGGGTTAGGTAGTGGTGCTGTATTACATCTACCCTTCCCCGCAGGGAGTAGGATACGGGGTCTATAGCCGTTGCCACGTATATCCCGTAGCCTGCCCTTTCAAGGACGTCCGTTATGAGGGGAACCGAGGGTCTCAGGGGCTTTAAGGAGTCCAGCTTTGTAAAGTTCTTGAACTCGCCCCTGAGGAAGGCGCCATGCCTGTGGGGATAGAGCCCGCTTAGAATCGAGGGGACTGAAGGATACGTCCAGGGGGCGGGAGCGTGGGCCTTCAGGAGCTTTCCAAAGTCATCAAAGAAAGGTGTAGTATCCCTCTCGTACCCCGACTGGGAGGTGCTCCAGTATCTGAAGCAATCAATCACAACTATCAGCACGTTCTTTGAGGGTCTTTCTATCTCAAAGCCCTTTAAGATGCTCTCCAACCTCTTATTGGGCCCCTTCGCTGGTATTAGCTCCTCTTTACTTCCGAGTTTATACTTCAGGAGCATTGCCCTTCTTCTCACCTGGTACTTTGCCCATTTTTCCATGTTCCTGAGCAGCATTGGTCTCACTCCCGCCCAACCTTTTTAATCCCTCCTACCTGAATCTTTGAGAGGAGTGATTTGAGTTTTCTCTCCATGATACTTATGGCTTCACTGTCCGTTATTGGGCTCTTCTCCTTAGGGTCCCTTTTCAGGTTGAAAATCCACCTGACGTTGTCGTCCGGCGCGTAGAGGAACTTCAGGTCACCGAGGTACAGGGCCTTCTTCTCGTATCCATACCCTGATGCCTCTATCAGTATAGCTCTTCCCTTTGGCTCTCTCTCCTGGAGGGGAACCCCGTCCAGTTGGAAGAGCGGTTCAACACCGAGCTCCCTCAGTATAGTGGGGGTTACGTCGGTTGAGGAGACGAGCTTCCTTTCCCTCAGCCCGCTGAAGCCGTGGAAAACTACAGGCACCTCGGCTACCTCCCTGAAAACATTGTGGCCATGACCGTAGCCGGTGCCCTTCCTAGTGTCGTAGAAGTGTTCTGCTTCTGTCTTTGCGTGCTCCCAGAATTCCTCGCCGTGGTCTGCTGTGACTACAACAAGAGTATTATCTAGGATTCCCGCTTTCTCAAGTCTGTCAAAGAACAGCTCAAGCTGGTCGTTAACGTACCTCAGGGTGCTGTCGTAAAGGAGAACCCTGTTTTCAACGTATTCTTTAAACCCCGGCTTCTCCCAGTCCTCTGGTCTTGTGTATGCCCAAGTCTCTATGTTCTTGAGCCTCTTCACCCTCCCAAAATAGTTCCAGTACTCCTCTGGCGGGTTGAGGGGCTCGTGGGGGTCGCCGAGGTGAAGGTAGGCGAAGAAGCTTTTCCCTCCCCTTTTTTCGGCCCACTTCAAAAAGTCCCCGAATATTCTCTCGGCCCTAGTCTCCCCGGGGTACCACCTTATAAGTGGAACCCTTCTCTTCAAGGGGAGCGAGGAAAGCTCTATTACCGTCCCAACATAGACACTGTATCCCAGAAAGTAGAGAACCTCGGGAAGGGTCACCACGCTTTCCTTGAGGCCCCTCAGGTTCTTCAGGTCGTCAAGGTACTT
>NZ_JALTCZ010000160.1 GCF_027008145.1 Thermococcus sp.
CCGTATATCCTCCTGTCGAGGAGGTGGGGGTTGGCAACAACCTCGCCCTTCACGGCCTTAACGACGTCGGCTATGGTAACGGGCAGGGAAAACTCCCTGATGTCTAGGATTGCATCGGTTGGGAGTTCTCCTTCAATCGTCTTGCTGAAGGCTTTTATGACGTTCCCGCCCCTCTTCTCGTCGATCTCAAGGAGGGCCTCAACGAACTTCCTTATCGTTGACGCCCCGGGGCTTTTTCTCCTTCCACCCTCGTAGTCGCTTATGACAGAGGAGGAGACGCCAAGGTGCTCGGCGAGTTCTGTCTGGCTTATCCCAAATATCTCGCGCCACTTTCTCATTGTCTTTCCCGGGTCAGAAGAGAGCGTTATTTCGCCCGCTATCCTCTTGGCAAGGGCCTCTTTCTCCTTCTCCAGCATGGGGGATAGTACTCCAAGAATGTTATAAGCCTTTCGGCAATTGCCTAATACGCCATGAGAAAGAGAGCATTGGGTGTGGAAAGCCCCTTAGCAGGTTTGCTCACTGGCGTCCTTAGGACGCCTTGAGAAGAGCAATTTTAGAGTTAACCCCCTACAAGGAGCTCCTGAGGGAGTTTTCACTCAAAACAATTGATTTCAATAGAAAACCTTCAAGAGCGGCACTTTAAGAAGGAGCTACAAACTTTGATGAAACTTTGCGAAGGCAAAGTTTCAATGGTGCGGTGGCCGGGATTTGAACCCGGGCCAGCGGCGTGGCAGGCCGCTGTCCTAGACCAGGCTAGACTACCACCGCGCGAGCCCGTTACTAACTCAACTGGGGCGCTCTTATAAATCTTTCGGTGTTCTGGAGAAGGTTAAATTTATAAATCGTTCAGAGAAGGGTTAGCGGGCACGCCCCGGTGGCCTAGTCTGGATAGGGCGCGAGGCTGCGGACCTCGAGGTCCGGGGTTCAAATCCCCGCCGGGGCGCCAGCGGTTCTTCTAACTTCCTAAATTGTCAAAAGTGTTATATACTACTTAAGGGATTAAGAAATGCAAGATCATAAGGAGGGGTTATGGTGGCGGATGAAAAGTGTGGCCTGGGGTTCGGGGACGGCTTCAAGTTTGGTCTCGGTTTCTTCACCGCCGGCGTGATCTTCTACATCATCGTGGTGGTTGTAAGCCTCATCCTCTTCGCAAGCGTGATACACCCGGCTTTCTGGGGCTTTTAGGCTCTCAGCCCCGGAAACCATACCTTCTTCCCGGCTTTTTCCTTCTCCTCGTCCCACTCGTGGAGTATTTTCACCGCTTCGCTGGCGACCATGGCGGCCTCCTTCTCGCCCTTCGTCCCGAACTCGTTCGTAACACGGTTGGCGAAGACGGCGCAGACGCAGCCAGCCCTTAACCCGTAGATGTTCGCAAGGGTGTAGAGTGTCGCCGCCTCCATCTCGAAGTTCGTGACGTTGGCCTGCTTCAGGTCGTCTACTATGTTCTTCGCGAAGCTCGGGAGGTAGCCGTTCAAACCCGACCTGCCCTGACCTAGATAGAAGCTGTCGGTCGAGGCCGTTATACCGATGTGGTAGGGAACCCCTAGGGTCTCGGCCGCTTCAATCAAAGCCAGCGTGACCTCAAGGTCGGCAACCGCTGGATACTCAACCCTAACGTACTGCTTTGATGTCCCCTCAAGCCTAACCGCCGCTTTGGCTATTATCAGGTCGCCTATCTTCATTCCGGGCTGTATTGCTCCAGTCGAGCCCACGCGGATGAAGGTATCCGCTCCGATAGCTGCAAGCTCCTCTACCGCTATTGCCGTTGAAGGCCCGCCGATTCCAGTTGAGGTGGCGCTTATAGGGACGCCCTTGTATTTTCCGGTGTGCGTTCTATATTCCCTGTGAAAGGCTATCTCTTTAGCTTCGTCCCAGAGGGAGCTTATCTTAGGAACCCTCCCAGGGTCACCGGGCAGGAGGACGTAGCGGGAAACGTCACCGGGTCTGCAGTCTATGTGGTACTGATAGCCCTCTTCCGTCTGGGGCCTCTCAGCCGATATGAACCTCACCATGGCAACCACCTTTTTATGCTCCTGTGCAACATAATAGGCGGTTGAGCTAAAAAGTCTTTGGAGATTGGGAGCATGTTGAGGTGTACGCGGTGTGGAAAGACCTATCCAGAAACATTTCGCCTAAGCTGTGACTGCGGTGGGACGCTTTTGGTGGAGAGGGAGCACTACGACTTCTTTGGGAGCCTCATGCCCTACCTCGACACCAGGAGGTACATACAGTTCCTTCCCGTAAGCGGGAACCTCCTTCCCCCACCGGTTCCTGCCATAACGCCCGTTGTCGAGCTGGAAGTCGAGACCGTCAGGGCACTCTTCAAGCTGGAGTACCTCCAGCCGAGCGGTTCCTTCAAGGACAGGGGGACTTTCGTGACCGTTGCAAAGCTCATGGAGGAGGGAATAAACGAGGTAGTTCTAGACAGCTCGGGCAATGCGGCTTTAAGCATGGCCCTCTACTCACTCCCCGCTGGGATAAGGGTTCACATCTTCGTCCCTTCCAGGGCAATGCCCGGTAAGCTCTCCCTCATCCAGAGGCTCGGGGCAGTTGTCCACTTCACCGAGGGCGACAGGATGGAAGCCCACAGAAGGGCCGTTGAGTTTGCCGAGCGCGAGGGACTAACCTACGTCTCCCACTGGCTCAACCCCTACTTCCTTGAGGGCACCAAGCTGGTGGCCTTTGAAGTCTACGAGCAGGTTGAAGTTCCGGACTACGTTTTGACCCCGACCGGGAGCGGAACGCTTCTCCTCGGCCTCTGGAAGGGATTTAAGGAACTTGTGAAAATGGGCGAGATAGAGAGACTTCCGGTTTTGGTTGCCGTTCAGGCTTCCGGCTACGAGAGCCTCTGCGAGCGCTCTTCTTCTAAAAACAGGCTCGCCGACGGGATAGCGATTCCAGAGCCTCCGCGCCTTGAGGAGATGAAGACCGCTTTAAAGGAGACGAACGGCCTCTGCGTGAGCGTTACGGAATCTGAAACGATGGAAGCGTGGGAGTGGCTGAAAGACATCGGTTTTCTGGTTGAGCCAACCTCTGCAGTAGTTCTCTCCGCCCTATGGAAGCTTGTTGAGACCGGCGAGATACCGGACGGTTCGAAGGTGTTACTCCCCCTCACGGGCTCGGGCCTTAAGCTAACCGAAGGGATTTAAAGTTTGGAGACCATAGGTTGAAGGAGGTGGGAACATGGGAGTTAGGTACCCGGCCGTTGCGGGTAGCTTTTACCCGGATGATGAGACGCTCATGGAGATTCTCCGGAAGTTTTTCAGCGATTTAGGTAAAGAAGGAAGCGAGAGGAAAATAACCGCTGGAGTCGCACCGCACGCCGGCTACGTCTTCTCCGGCTACACAGCATCGAGGACATACAGGGCGATATTCGAGGACGGCTTACCGGAGACCTTCGTGATCCTTGGGCCGAATCACACAGGCATCGGCTCGCCGATAGCCGTGTATCCGGAAGGAGAGTGGCTCACGCCCCTTGGGAGAGTTGAGGTTGACTCCAAAATGGCTAGGGCGATAGCCAAGCTCTCGGGTATAGCCGATCTTGATGAGCTGGCCCACAAGTATGAACACTCCATCGAGGTTCAAGTGCCTTTCATCCAGTACGTAGCGGGGAAAGCGGGAAAGGACGTTAAAATCGTCCCCATAGTCCTCGGCATCCAGGATGAGGAAGTCTCAAGGACACTCGGAAAGGCAATCTTCGAAGCCAGCAGGGAGCTCGGTAGGGACGTTGTGGTAATAGCAAGCACGGACTTCACTCACTATGGTGTGATGTACGGCTACGTGCCTTTCAGGGCCAGAGGCGAGGAGCTCCCCCACAGGATAAGGGAGTGGGACTTCAGGGTTATAAGGCACATCCTCGACTTTGACGTTGACGGAATGTTCAATGAGATTAAAAAGCTCAACCACACAATGTGCGGGCCTGGTGGCGTTGGGGCGGCGATAGTTTATTCCCGCCTTGTCGGAGCGGTTGAGGTCGAGCTTCTGCAATACACGACGAGCTACGAGGTGAGCCACTCGACTGATGCGGTCGTCGGCTACGCGAGCATAGTGATGAGGAAGTGATAGTGTTTTCTCCCTTCGTGCGTTTCTGGTTTTTATTTTCATAAAAAGTGAAAAAGGAAACTAGATCAGAAGGCCGCCTTGTGGTGCTGATGCTTGACCTCCCAGCTGAAGAACCTGTAGGCGGCCCTCTTTGTGAGATCCTCTATGAGGAACCAGATGAGGCAGTATACCCAGATAATTGCTGCATACTTCCAACCTATAGCCGCAACCCCCCAACCGTAGACTGCTATGAGCGTTGCCAGTAACTTTGTCCCAACGGCGCTCCAGAGGAGCCACTTGCCGGGCATTATGCTCCAGAACGGTCCCCTCGTCCTCGTGACGAATATGGTCAGGTGCCCTGCCACAGCCAGCTTCAGGAATATCATGCTCTGGAGTACCGCCAGTCCGGTGGCAGTGGTGTATGGTACTTTGAAGTAGGTTATCAGTATCCACAGTAGCAGGAAGGTCTCCACGACACCCATGGTTCCTATTATCGTCGAGACCGTGAGTATTTCCCTTATGTTCCATTTCTCGGGCCAGCGGTTGATTTTGACGTTGTCGTAGGCTATGGTGATTATCGGCAGGTCGTTGAGCAAAGCTAAGAGGATTATCATGACTGCCGTTACAGGATAGAAGTTGTATGCCAGTATGCTGAGTGTTATGAAGAACAGAACTCTTATCGTTTCTGTTATGCGGTAGAGGACGTAGCTGTGCATCCTCTGGAATATTTTCCTTGCCTCAACGATAGCGTTCTTTATGACGCTTATTCCTGGAGCGAGCAGGACTATGTCAGCTGCAGCCCTGGCAGCATCGGTTGCGCCTGAAACTGCTATCCCCACATCGGCCTGCTTGAGCGCCGGGGCGTCGTTGACACCATCCCCAGTCATGGCCACCTTGTGACCTGCCTCCTGGAGGGCTTTGACTATCTTGAACTTGTGCTCGGGATAAACCTGCGCGAATCCGTCCGCTTCCTCGCAGAGCCGTATGAGCTCGTGGCCCTTAGCCCTCTCCAGTTCATCTGCCGTGTGAATCTTCTTTCCAATGCCGAGCATCTTCGCTATCTGCTTTGCTATCGCAATGTGGTCACCGGTTATCATCCTCACCCTTATGCCGTTCCTCTGCAGGAACTTCACGGTGCTCGCTGAGTCATCCCTGGGTGGGTCGAAGAGCGGTATTAATCCAACGAACTTCCAGCCATCGCCGAAGTCCACCGCCACACCGAGTGTTCTGTAGCCCTTCTCGGCCAGCTCTTCGACCTTTGCCATTACCTCCTTCCTCAATCCCTCGCCCGCGTTCACCATGTCAAGTATGACCTGTGGTGCACCTTTAGCCGTTCTGAACCTCTTTCCATCGCACTCAACTTCAGCCTCGGTGTGCTTTATCACCGGGTCGAAGGGGACGAACTTAACCTGTTTACATGATTTAAGCTTTTCCTTGTTCTTCACGGCCCTCAGGACTGCCAGGTCTATCGGATCCTTGTTCTCCTCCTTGCTCGCCAGGGCCGCGTAGAAGAGCATATCATCAACGCTGAAGTTGTTCCATGCAACCGGCT
>NZ_JALTCZ010000161.1 GCF_027008145.1 Thermococcus sp.
TGAACGTCACAATGGTGACGGCGAGTGAGAGACACTACATGCCGCCACTCTTCATGGAGGTGGCTTTAGGTTCCGCTTCCGCCGATGAAACGTGGGCGCCAATAAAGAACGCCGAGAAGGTCTACGGTTTTAAGGTTGATATAGATAGAGTCACAGAAATAAACCTCGCGGACAGGCAGGTGAAGATCGAGGGTGGGAAGGTCTACGACTACGACTACCTCTTCCTCGGATTAGGCGTCAAGTACGTCTGGGACAAGTACAAGGGTATGAGCGAATACGGCCACCACAACTATACCCTTGAGGGGGCTCTTGAACTCCATAAGGCCCTCTCTGAGTTTAAAGGAGGGAAGATAGTCATCTACGCTCCAGAGGGGCCCCACCGCTGTGGAATCTACCCCTACGAGATGAGCCTCAACCTCAGGATGTACTTCGAGCACAGGGGAATTGAAAACGTCGAGATAACCGTCGTCCATCCGGACAAGAGACCAGCCATAGGTCTCGGTCCTGACTTAGTCAGGTTCTTCGAGAGGGGGATGGAGAAGGCCAACGTTAAGTTCATCCACAATGAGGGGCACGTCGAGATAACGCCGAACAAGGTTGTAACCAAGAACGCCGAGGTTGACTACGACCTGCTCATCAAGATACCGCCCATAGCAATACCAGACGTCATGTCCTTCATGGCGAGCGAGAAGGACCCGCGCTGGGCGAAGGTAATCGGCCCGGACTTCCGCTACCCGGGCTACGACGAGGTTTACATCGTCAGCGAAGCTTCAATGCCGCCGCTCGGACTGCTCACCGCTGGAGTCCCGCTCCACAACGCTTCAATCGTTGCAGCAACCAGCATCCTCCACAGGATACACGGCGGTTATCCGGTTGCCGAATACTCCCCAACGCTCTGCGTTGGCCACGGCTACAACACCGGCTTCTCAGGGAACTGCGAGTACGAGTGGAAGGAGGACAAATACAAGCGTGAGTGCTACCTGCTCTTCAAGAGCCCGCTCGTGAGGTTCATGAAGGACTCCTTCTACAGGGGATGGCTGGACAGCTTGAGGATGTGAGGTGGCGAAGATGAGCGAGCTTAAGCTTACCCAGGAAGAGGTTGTAGCCCTTAGGGAACTGGCTGAAGTGGCGCTTGCCCTCAAGAAGGGCGGGACCCTCGGGCTCCTCAAGGCAATGACGGCCAACGGTGACAAGCTCCTTGAGACGATAGCAGAGGAGAAGGCAGTCCTTAGGCTTCTTGGCGTTGGGAACGCCGCTCTGGAGCCGGTCAGGGCGCTTGAGACAGCAGAGGTCAGGGAAATAAGCTGGAACACTGAGGAGCTCGTCAGGGCGCTCCTCAAGGCCTTGGCAAAGACCAACCCGAAGGGGGTTCCCAAGGTCGGCATGACCGCTGCCCTGGGCTACCTCCGCGATGAAGACGTGCAAAAGGGACTCGGCTTCCTTCTAATCCTTGCCAAGAACCTCGGGGCGGCTTTAAACGGCAAACTCTGACCCTTTTCTTCTTTTAGGGGGTGAGAGCTTGAGGATCCTCTTTACCTACATGGGCGCTCCCACCGAACCGGATGAAATCGAGGACTTCATATTCCGCTTTCTCTACGACGTAAGGCACCACATAGGGCTCGGCATTCCCGGGGCTAAAGCCATAATCAAGGGGATAGCGAAGGCGAGGGCGAGGCAGGTTAGGGAGCACTACGCGTTCATGGGCGGGAAAAGTCCTCTCGTTAAGTATATGGAGGAGATAGCGGAAGCGGTAAGCGAAAAGACGGGCCACGAGATAAGGCTCGGTATGTGCTATTCAAAGCCCCTTTTGGAAGAACTTAATTGGGACTTCGACTTAATATTCCCTCTCTACCAAGTCTACTCAAGCTCAACCACGGAGCGCTGTCTGGTTAGGATAAGGGAGCTTTTTGGCGAGAAGCCCTACGTTAAGGAATGGTGGGACAATGAGAAGTTCATCCGCTGGGTTCAGAGGAATATCGAGGCTGGACTGAAGGAGAGCGGCTTTGAAGAGCCTTACGTCATCCTCAGCGTTCACAGTTTGCCGAAGAGGGTAATCGAGGAAGGCGACCCCTACGAGAAGAGTCACAGGAGACTCGCCGAAAGGATCATGAAAGCCTTTGACCTTCCATGGGAAATCGCATTCCAGAGCAAGTTTGGAAAAGGTGAGTGGCTTGGACCGGAAGTCCCTGATGTATTGGAGAAGCTCAAATTGGAGGGAGTTAATGAGGTTTTGATTTACCCACTC
This sequence comes from Thermococcus sp., assembly GCF_027008145.1. Classification (GTDB taxonomy): domain Archaea; phylum Methanobacteriota_B; class Thermococci; order Thermococcales; family Thermococcaceae; genus Thermococcus. Next base: position 2,246 of record NZ_JALTCZ010000161.1, read on the forward strand.
AGCTTCCTCGTTGAGAACGTTGAGACGCTCTACGAGCTTGATGTTGAATATAAAGAGGTCGCGGATAGGCTCGGCCTGAGATACTACCGGGCCAGGTTGAACCACCGCGACCCGCTCCTGAACGAAGCTATAGCAGAGGTGATTGAAAATGCCGGTTACTAAAACCGAAAGGGTTGGAGTAAAGGGAGTTGAGAAGTTTACCAACGCCTTCATAGCCTACATAATGGGCTTCGTTGGTGGAGTGCCTTTGATACTGATGAAGGATACCGACGAGTTCACAAAGCTTCACGCGGCCTATTCAAGCGTCATGGGCTTCTTTGCCTGGCTCGCCTTCATGGCCCTCTGGCACATGCCGGTGAACAAGGTCTACCCCCACTTCGGGCCGGCCCTCTACGTAGTTTACGCATGGCTCGTCTATGCTGCCTTTGGGATGTACACCTACATCAGGGGAAAGGTCTACAGGGTTCCCGGAATTGATAGGATGGCGAAAGGTCTAATAAGGGCTCTCTCCAATGCCGTGTGAGGGATGTCGATGAGAAAACCCGCAGTGGTGGTCCTTCTAATTACCGCCTTACTTCTCCCCACCGTTCTCGCCAATGTCTCAAGCGATTTCATGAACTCCTTCATTGAGGCCGTCAACACCGGCAATTATTCCCTGATAGAACCCTACATGAGCAGTGAGCTGAAAGCCCAGTTCACGGAGGGCTACTTCGAGCAGATAAGGGAGTTCACACTCAAGAACTATGGGAAACTTATTGGTTACACATATGTCAAAAACGAGACCTCCGGTGGCTTTCTCAGGGTTGAGTACAGAGTTGAAGCCGAAAAGGGCTCCTTCCCGGTTCTGCTTGCATACAAAAACGGCCAGCTCGTTGGAATCGCCTTGGGCATAAGGGCGAGGCCCAACCCGACGGGCATGCTCCTCACGATGCTCGGTGCTCTAATCGTGCTTGCACTCTTCTGGCCCTTTAAGAGACCGGAGGTTGCGGATCTGATACTGGGCGCGGGGATAGCCCTTGTCCTCGCGATAATAATCCCCTTCTACTCGATAACCTCCCTCTTTCTCCTAACTTCCCTCCAGGCGAGGGCCTTCATGGTAGCCTTTCTCTCGGCACTGACGATTGAGGGCCTGAAGTTCTATTTTTCCAGGAACAGGAACGGTCTTTCCATAGGCCTCGGCATTGGAATCGGTCAGTACGTTCTCCTCTCGGTTGGAACCTTTGTGGCAACGAACTTCATAATGAAGCTCCCGGTTTCCTTCTCCGGGGGAGCCAGCTACGCTTTCCTTGAGGCACTGCTCTTCACGACCTTCCATGGTCTGAGTGGTCAGTCCTACTCTGTGAAAGGGTTCAGGGTCTATCCACTCTTTGCCGCCCTCGAACTTGCGGTCCTCTACCTCATGGGAGTCGGGAGCTACGGCCTCGCTATTGGGGTTTTGGTTCTTTCAGCTGGAGTTGCATGGACTGGAGGTGGCTCCGTTGGAATCTCTAGACGAAAAGCTCGTTGAGGCCCTGGAAGGTAGCGTCGAACTAGCGAAGAAAATTGGGGAGTACATCATCAGGAGCGGGGGAAAGAGAATAAGGCCGAGGGTAACCCTAGCGGTATCGAAGGGGTTGGGCCTTGGGGAAGGCGACGCCCTCGACCTTGCCTCGGCAGTCGAGCTTATACACACCGCCAGCCTCGTTCACGACGATGTCATTGACCTCGCCGAAAAAAGGAGGGACAACCCAACGGTGGTCATGCGCTGGGGCCCTGAGCTTGCAGTCCTAACCGGGGACTTCCTCTTCGTCAGGGCGCTGAGAATAATAGCCTCCAAGAGGAAAGAGATGGTGGATTACGTTGCCGAAGCGGTGGAGGAGATGGTCAAGGCGGAAATCCTTCAGGAGGCCGTAAGGGGTAGCGTCCACCTTGACCTGGACACATACTACAAGATAATAGACGGCAAAACGGGCAGGCTCTTCGGTGTGGCCTTCGCTCTTCCGGCTTACTACCTTGGAAAGCCCTTCTGGAAGGAGCTTGACAGGGCTGGAATACTCGTAGGAAGGGCCTTCCAGATAGTTGACGACGTCCTCGACTACTTTCCGGGAACAGGGAAGGATCGCTTCAAAGACCTCCTCAACGGAAAGGCCACCCTGCCGTTGATCCTCTACACGGAAAGGTTCGGCTCGGCCCTCGTGGAGAAGATCCTCAGGGAGCCGGGAGAGGAAATCCTTCTGGAGCTCTTCGAAAGGATGAAAGAGGCCGAGGTCTTCGGCGAGGCGATTGACATGACTAGAGGCTTTCTGGAAGAAGCCGTTGGCATAATAAATGGCCTTCCATTTGACTCGGGGAAGGTAGTTGACCTGCTCTCAGACTACTTCGGGAGAACCTTTAAAAAGTTTGAAAAAATCCACACCTAACCTATCGAATTTTGCTGGTGATTACAATAGTTCAAAGCACTTTCGGGAAAAGACGAAAAAGTTTAAAAAGGTTTGTTAGACAAACCTAATGGATTTTGACGGAGGGGGAGCAATGATAGGCCTTCTCGCAACGCTTGCCTTTGCAGTGCCCCTTGCCGGTGGAGTAGTCCTGTTCAAGCTCGACGAGAGGAAAGCGGACGCCCTAATGCTCTCTTCCTTCGCGCTCGCGATGCTCTTCCAGCTTTGGGTGGCAATTCTCTACCTACTCAACCACTTTGGGGAGACCCTCCACAGGGTTTACCTAAGAAGCACCCAGTTCGGCGAGGCCTATGGCATTATAATCGACCCCATGAGCGTTCTAATCGGCACCGTTGTTGCCGTCGCCGGCTTCATTTTCATGTTTTACGGGATGGAATATATGAGCGAGAGGAACATCGGCCATCCAGGGGGAAAGGGAAGGGGCTTATTCTACGCTTGGATGGCTCTCTTCGAGGGAGCAACACTCGGCTTCATTTATTCCTCCACTTTTCTGGCTCTTCTCATATTCTTTGAGCTGATGGGCCTTGCCTGCTGGGGTGTGGTCAGCTACTATCATACTCCAGCCGGAAGGAGGGCCGGCTTCAAGGCCTTTATAATACCGAATATTGGAGCTATGATAGGTTTCTACACTGCCGTTTACATCGGCCTGACCCAGCTCCACGACTTAAGCCTCTTCTCGCTTTCGAAGGTTTCCCCAAATATTAAGCCCTGGTTGTTTATAGCGCTACTCTTTGCTGGCTACACCAAGAGCGCCCAGTTCCCGACCTATTCCTGGATCCCCGATGCCATGGAGGCCCCGACTCCGGCAAGTGCCTTCCTCCACGGTGCAGCGATGGTCGAGATGGGTGTCTACCTCGTCGCCAGGGTTCTTCAGTTTATAGGGCCCCTGCCAACGTGGGTCTTCTACTTC
>NZ_JALTCZ010000162.1 GCF_027008145.1 Thermococcus sp.
GCCAGTAAAGAGACCGTAACCGGACTACTGCTGTTCGCGCTATTCGTCTGGGCGCTGACCCCTCTAGGCAAAAAGTAAAAATCTTAAAGTCAAATGACGGGTGAAAACTTATGCTATGGATAGAGTACGGAGCCTACGCGGGGATACTTGGAGGGGCAGTTTATCTCCTTTTACTTTTTGCGTTCAAGGATTCCCTTGCAGGCAAGAGCAGAATCTCGTGGATAGTCCAGCTGGAGATGGCGGTCTTCATGATCCTCTTGGGTCTCGTGACTTGGGAAGCCTGCACTGGAGGCTCTTCCACGTACTTAGGCGCAGTTGGATGGATATGGCTGGTGGTGGTTATAGTCACAGTGCTTATTGGCTTTAAGTGGCGTTAGCCATATAGCCCGGGTCTGTTCCCCCATCTTTATAAACCCCTCTCCCTACCCCCGACCATGAGCCACTACTACTCCGAGGAACCGGACGTTCCGCTGAGGACGAAGACGATAGAGGTCTGCCTTAGGGGTCACTGCTTTAGATTCATAACCGCCAGTGGCGTGTTTTCCTTCGGGAAGCTTGACAGGGGAACCGAGTTGCTGATCGGGAGCATGATTCTTGAGGGGAACTGGCGCGTTCTGGATTTGGGGTGTGGCTATGGTGCGATAGGCATCGTCGCGTCCCGCTTCGTTGACCATGTTATTATGGCCGACGTGAACAGGAGAGCGGTTAGCATAGCGAGGAAAAACTTAAAAATCAACGGCGTTAGAAACGCCGAGGTCAGGTGGGGAAGCCTCTACGAGCCTGTTAAAGGCGAAAAGTTCGATTCAATCATAACCAATCCTCCGGTGCACGCGGGAAAGGAAAGCCTGAGGGAAATAGTTATAAACGCTCCCCGGCATCTCAACGATGGTGGCTTGCTCCAGCTCGTCATCAAGACGAAGCAGGGGGCAAGGCTCATAAGGTCATTGATGGAGGCGACCTTCAGCGAGGTGAGGGAGCTCGCCAAGGGAAGCGGGTACCGCGTATATGCCGGGATCGCCTAGCCTGGGATGGCGCGGGCCTTGAGAGCCCGTGGGCGCTAGCCCACCGGGGTTCAAATCCCCGTCCCGGCGCCAGAATCCATGTAATCGCGTGAAACCCAAAAATGGAGGTGTGTTGGTAATGTCCGACAACTTCAGGCATATCGTTCGTGTTGCGGGTGTTGATCTCGACGGACACAAGCAGCTTAGATGGGCCCTTACTGGAATAAAGGGCATTGGAATAAACTTTGCCACCATGGTGCTCAGGATAGCTGGTATAGACCCCTACATGAAGGCAGGCTACCTGACAGACGAGCAGGTCAAGAAGCTTGAGGGGATTATATCCGATCCAGTAAGGCACGGCATTCCCGCGTGGGCGGTCAACAGACCGAAGGACTATGAGACCGGTAAGGACATGCACCTTACCACCGCCAAGCTCGTCATGGCTTGGCGTGAGGACGTCAACAGGCTCCGCAGGATCAAGTCCTACCGCGGTATAAGGCTTGAGCGTGGACTCCCTGTCAGAGGACAGAGAACTAGGTCGAACTTCAGGCACGGTACTACCGTTGGTGTAAGCAGGAGGAAGAAGTGAGGTGGTGTAAATGGGAGACCCGAAGAGGCAGAGGAAGAGGTATGAGACTCCCTCTCACCCTTGGATTAAGGAGAGGCTCGACCGCGAGAGAGTTCTCATGAGAAAGTACGCCCTCAAGAACAAGAAGGAGCTCTGGAGGCATGAAACACAGCTCAAGGAGTTCAGGAGAAGAGCTAGAAGGCTCCTCGCAGCTCGTGGTAAGCAGGCCGAGATCGAGAGGACACAGCTTCTCCAGAGACTCAACAGGCTTGGCCTCCTCCCGGCTGATGCCGTTCTCGACGACATCCTCTCACTCACCGTTGAGGACGTCCTCGACAGGCGCCTTCAGACCATCGTCTACAAGAGGGGCCTCGCTAGGACAGTAAGGCAGGCCAGGCAGCTGATAGTCCACGGCCACATCGAGGTCAACGGGCAGGTCATCCGCTCACCCGGCTACCTCGTTCTCCGTGAAGAGGAGGGCGCCATAACCTATGCAAAGGGCTCGCCTTTCTCCAAGGAGAGCCACCCCGAGAGAATGGTTATTGAACAGGCCAAGCAGGGTGGTGAGGCATGAGCGAGGAGCAAACTCAGCAGGTTAGTCTGAAGAAGAAGGAGAAGTGGGGAGTTGCCCACATCTATTCCTCCTACAACAACACTATAATACACATCACCGACATCACAGGGGCTGAGACGGTCAGCAGATGGAGTGGTGGTATGGTCGTCAAGGCCGACAGGGACGAGCCATCCCCGTACGCGGCTATGATAGCAGCGAGAAGAGCAGCCGAAGAGGCTATGGAGAAGGGCTTCGTTGGAGTTCATATCAAGGTTCGCGCCCCGGGAGGAAGCAAGAGCAAGACCCCCGGTCCGGGTGCCCAAGCTGCCATCCGTGCTCTGGCTAGGGCCGGCCTCAGGATTGGGCGCGTTGAGGACGCCACACCGATCCCGCACGACGGTACAAGGCCGAAAGGTGGAAGGCGCGGAAGGCGCGTCTGACCACGACTTCTTTTTTGGTGATGCCCATGGTGGAGTTTGAGATTCTTGAAAAGAAGGAGGACTCAATGAAGTTCATCCTTAGGGGCGTTGAAATACCCTTTGCCAACGCCCTACGGCGGACGATTCTGGCTGAGGTTCCCACCTTTGCTGTCGACGAGGTTGAATTCTTCGAGAACGACTCCGCCCTCTTCGACGAGATAATCGCCCACAGACTCGCTATGATACCCCTCACAACCCCCCACAAGAGGTTCTCCCTGGATGCCTTGGAACTTGACGACTACACGGTTACGCTCTCTCTTGAGGCCGAAGGGCCCGGAATGGTGTACTCCGGCGATCTGAAGACCGACGACGAGGGTGTAAAGCCTGCCAATCCCAACATCCCGATAGTTAAGCTGGCCGAGGGTCAGAGGCTGGTCTTCAACGCCTACGCTAAACTAGGTCGCGGTAAGGATCATGCTAAGTGGCAGCCCGGTTTCGTCTACTACAAATATCTCACGAAGATTCATGTGAGTAAGGAAGTCTCCGACTGGGAGGAGCTTAGGGAGCTCGCCAAGAGGCGCGGTCTGCCCGTTGAGGAGAAGGAGGGTGAGCTCGTCATAACGACGATCAAGCCCTTCTACCTCCCCCGGAAGTTCGATACCTACGTGGACGACAAGATACGCGAAGAAGTCCTTCCCAATACATTCGTCTTTATGGTGGAGACGAATGGAGAGCTCCCCGTTGGGGAAATAGTGAGCATAGCGCTCAAGATACTCATGAGAAAGAGCGATAGATTTATAAACGAGCTTCATAAATTAGCCGACTGACGCGGGGGTTGCCGAGCCTGGTCAAAGGCGCGGGATTCAGGGTCCCGTCCCGTAGGGGTTCCGGGGTTCAAATCCCCGCCCCCGCACCATAACGCTTACCCCGTCCACCTGTCGGTTTCCCTGCGAGAGCGTTGAGGAGGTATGCTCATGGTTAAGAGAACAGGTCCAACCGACATTAACCTGAGGAGGTTCATTCGCTCCCTCAGAAAGAAGTCGAACGAGGAAGGCGTTAGGATATGGAAGGACTTAGCCTGGCGCCTTGAGAGGCCCAGAAGGCAGAGGGCAGAGGTGAACATCAGCAAGATAAACCGTCATACCAAGGAGGGCGATACCGTCGTTGTCCCGGGAAGCGTCCTTGGAGCGGGAAAGATTGAGCACAAAGTTACAGTTGCCGCGTGGAAGTTCAGCGAGACGGCAAAGAGGAAGATAGTTGAAGCCGGTGGAGAGGCCATAACAATAGAGGAGCTTATGGAGAGAAACCCCAAGGGTAGTGGAGTGACCATAATGGAGTGATGGGCCATGAGGATTATCAACGCCGATGGGCTGATACTCGGAAGGCTCGCCTCGAAGGTTGCCAAGATGCTCCTTGAAGGCGAAGAGGTTATCATAGTCAATGCGGAGAAGGCAATAATCACCGGCAACAGGGAGGATATCTTCGCCAAGTACAAGCAGAGGACTGAGCTAAGAACAAGAACCAACCCAAGGAGGGGCCCCTTCTACCCAAAAAGGAGCGATGAGATCGTCAGGAGAACAATAAGAGGAATGCTCCCGTGGAAAACTGACCGCGGAAGGAAGGCCTTCAAGAGGCTCAAGGTCTACGCTGGCATTCCAAAGGAACTCGAGGGTAAGGAGCTTGAGACCGTAAGCGGGGCTCACATGTCGAGGCTTGCAACCCCGAAGTATGTCACCGTTGGTGAGGTTGCCAAGTTCCTCGGTGGAAAGTTCTGAGGTGAGAGGAGATGAAGGTCATCCAGACTTCAGGTAAGAGGAAGACCGCCATAGCGAGGGCGACCATAAGGGAAGGGAAGGGTCGCGTTAGGATCAATCACAAGCCGGTCGAGATAATCGAGCCAGAAATAGCGCGCTTCACCATTATGGAGCCCCTCATCCTGGCTGGGGAAGAAATAGTCGGCAAGGTCGACATTGATGTCAGCGTTGAGGGAGGGGGCTTCATGGGACAGGCTGAAGCGGCAAGGGTTGCCATAGCCCGCGCTTTGGTTGAGTGGACAAACGACATGAACCTCAAGGAAAAGTTTATGAAGTACGACAGAACCATGCTCGTTGGGGATAGCAGGAGGACCGAGCCCCACAAGCCTAACCGCTCAACCAAGGGCCCGAGAGCCAAGAGGCAGAAGTCCTACCGCTGATATCCCTCCTTTAAAAATTTGAGGTGTTGAAGAATGATAGTCCCCGTCAGGTGCTTTACCTGTGGAAGGGTACTGGCAGACAAGTATTATGAGTTCAAGAAGAGGGTTGAGGCTGGAGAAGACCCGGGTAAGGTGCTTGACGACCTTGGGGTCGAGAGGTACTGTTGCAGGAGGACACTCCTCAGCCACGTTGAGCTCATCGACCAGGTAATGGTTTACAAGGTGTACTAAAACCACAATTCTTGGGGGGCCGTGGGGTAGCTTGGTCTATCCTCCCGGCTTGGGGTGCCGGAGACCCGGGTTCAAATCCCGGCGGCCCCACCAAAACCTCTCTGGATGGAAGGAAAAACGGCTCTTGGAGGCGGAAGGAAGGGGGGAATAGCCGTGTTTAAGTACACCCGCTTTGAAAAGGCCCGGATCATTGGGGCAAGAGCCCTGCAGATAGCGATGGGCGCTCCCGTGCTCATAGACGTCCCCGAGGGGGCAACGCCACTGGAGGCTGCCCTGCTGGAATTTGAGAAGGGCATCATACCAATCACCGTTATAAGGCCGAGCTGATGAAAGATGACGGTCATAGAGAACGTAATAGGCAGGGTTGCCGTGCTCAGGGGAGGGAAATACTCCGTCGAGGTAGACGTTATAACTAGCTCCGGCTTTGGTCGCTTCGCCTCCCCGATAGATGAGAGCCCAGACCTCTACATAGCCGAGGCCCATAGGGCAGTCAGCGAGGTCGATGAGATAATAGGGCCCGAGCTGATAGGCTTTGATGCAACGGAGCAGGAGCTCATAGACAGTTACCTGTGGGAGATAGATGGAACCGACGATTTCAGTCACATTGGTGCCAACACAGCTCTGGCAGTCTCTGTTGCCACGGCAAAGGCCGCCGCCAACGTTAAGGGGATGCCCCTTTACAGCTATCTGGGGGGCACCTTTACGACCGAGCTTCCTGTCCCCATAATCAGGCTCTCCGGGGAGGAGCTTTTCGAGTACTACGTGATGGTCAGGGATTTGATGGAGATTACCGACGTTATCGATGCCCGCAACAGTGTCCTCAAGAACCTCGAGGGAAGGGACATTGGTGATTACTCAAGGGCAACTGAGAAAGCTAGTGACGAACTGGGCCTTGACGTTGCCCTCGGCATCGTCCAGAGAAGGCCTCTTGAGACTGAGGAAGTCCTATCCCTTGTGGAGGACAACAACGTTTTATATATAAAACCCCTAGGCAATGAAGAGCTCTTCCTTGACCTCATAGCGGGCACACACGGTGTTTTCATAGACGGGGAGCACCTTTTCCGTGAGAAGGGCATACTGGATAGACGCTATTACAACGCGCTCTCAATCAAACCCATAAATCTCGGTACTCTCACAGACCTTTATAACCTCGTGAACGATGCAAAGTCGGAGAGGATAACCACAATCCTCGCGGAGGCTCGCTACGAGTCCCCCGACGAGGCACTGGCCCACCTAGCCGTTGGGCTCCGCTTTCCGGCGATGGTGCTCCACCCGGACTCCATCGCCAAGCTGAATGAGCTGATACGGATTGCGGAGGATCTGGGTGAAAGGGGCAGAGTGATAACCTTTGAAGGATGAGGAGGTGGTAAGATGGAGGAATATCTCGTTCCACTCGACCAGTACCTTGCAGCCGGTGTCCACATCGGAACCCAGCAGAAGACCCAGGACATGAAGAAGTTCATCTATCGCGTTAGGCAGGACGGTCTATACGTCCTTGACGTTAGGAAGACTGACGAGAGGCTCAGGGTTGCAGGCAGGTTCCTTGCCAGGTTCGATCCCGAGAGCATTCTCGCTGTGAGCGTCAGGCTCTACGGCCAGAAGCCCGTCAAGAAGTTCGGAGAGGTTACTGGTGCCAGGGCCATACCCGGCCGTTTCCTCCCGGGAACTATGACCAACCCGCAGGTCAAGAACTTCTTTGAGCCCGACGTGCTCATAGTCACCGACCCGAGGGCGGACCACCAGGCCATGAAGGAGGCCGTTGAGATAGGCATCCCCATAGTTGCGCTCGTCGACACCGAGAACTTCCTCAGCTACGTTGATCTCGCGATCCCAACCAACAACAAGGGAAGAAAGGCTTTGGCTCTCATTTACTGGATTCTTGCGAGGGAAGTGCTCTACAACAGGAAGGAGATCGAGAGCAGGGAAGACTTCAAGATACCCGTTGAGGACTTTGAGATGAGAATCATAAAGACTTGAGGGAGAAGGTTTTTAATCCCTCTCCTTTAGTTTAGCTCGCGCGGGGGTGCCCGAGCCTGGCCAAAGGGGGCGGACTTAAGATCCGCTGCCGTAGGGCTGCGCGGGTTCGAATCCCGTCCCCCGCACCAAAGGTTTAAAAGATTCAATGACTCGATGTGTTCAGGTCGTGAGGTGATAAAGATGGCGAGATTCCCTGAGGCTGAAGCAAGGATCTTTAAAAAGCTCGTCTGCATGCGCTGTGGTGCCACTAACCCATGGGGAGCCAAGAAGTGCAGGAAATGCGGCTATAGGGGCCTTCGCCCGAAGGCCAGAGAACCACGCGGTGGCGGTCGCTGATCACTCCCCCTTCAGTTTTTTTACAGTCTCCTCCAAAAAAGCGAGGCCCTCTCTTAGGAGTTCTTTCCCCTTGGGAGTGAGTCTGTAGTACTTTCTTGCCGGTTTTCCTGTTTCGCTCTCCTGCCATTCTGCAGTTACGTAACCTTCCTTCTCCAGCTTGTAGAGCACGACATAAGAGCTCACCGTTGCCGGCTCAAATTTGAAGCTTTCCCTGATCTTGCTCTTCAGCTCATAAGCGTACATAGGTCTCTCCTTAAGGAGCCTCAGGATGTATATCCAGAGAACCTCCTTCGTTATCTTGTTTTTCAGCCTCTCGATGGGAGTCGTCATGTTCTCACCTGTTTTATGTCTTGTAAATATTTTGGAAACATGTAATTTTAAGCGTTTTGGCAAAAGGTTTTTTAGTGGGGAGCTTTAAAGGAATGTGGGTGGTTCAATGGACTTGAATCTCAACGGTATTATTGGTGATGTTGGTGTCTGGGGTATAGTGGGTCTCATAACCGGCTATGCTCTCAAGAAGCTTCTGAAACTTACAATGGCCCTCATAGGTGCTTACATCCTCAGTCTCTTCTACCTCCAGCAGAAGGGCGTCATCACCATAAACACGGACAAGCTCTTCAACCTCGCAAGCAACATAACCCAGCAGGTCATTGGTCTCGGCCAGAAGGTCGTTGGAATACTCCCCGGAACCGGGAGCTTCGTTGCCGGCTTTTATATCGGTTTCAAAAAGGGTTGAGAGATTCAAACCCTGCCCCTGTAGAGCACCTTTACGAGCTCCTCTGGGAGGTTCTCTCTCTTGATTTTTTCCTCAATAAGCTTCTTTTCGCCCTCGTAGTCAATCTCCATGAACTTTGTGTGAAGAGTGCTGACGTCGACTAGGGCAAAGGTTGCTTTGTGGTTCTTCCCGGGGGGATATCCTATGCTTCCCGGGCATATTACCCTTCCGTAGCGGGTCATCGCGTTGACCGGATACCTCGGTGACGCCACGAACAGTATCTCGTAGTCCTTGACCGGTCTCATAATTGCTTCATAGTAGCTGGTCGGCTGGTCCGGGAGGACTTTGCCCTCGAAGGGGTTAAGTGGGCTTCCGTAAACTCCAAAGATGTCGTTCTTTCCAATTCTGTCGACCAGGTATATCGGGAGATCCCTTATGAACTCCCTTCCCTTGTGTCCCAGCTTATCCCATGTGTATTTGAGGGCCTTTTTGATGTATTCTGAGTAGCCTGTCTTGTCTACATAGTCCGGCCCCTCAGCATGGGGGTCACTCGCCGCTATAACCTGGTCGAACTCACCACGGATGACCTTGACGGCGTTGTTCCTTATGAGGTCATCAAGGGTGTCTATAACCTCTTCAGGATAGGGGAACAGGCCGACGATGTTTCCGAGAACATAGTATTTCTCAATCTCGTACCCTTTCTCTTTCAGCTCCTCTATCGTTTCCAGGGCCTTCGCCAGGGCCGGGAGGTTCCCGTTGATGTTCGCTAGAACCGCCACGTAGACCATCCCCCACCACCTCCATATTTTTCTTACCCAAGGAAACTAAAAATGAAGAATATTTAAGCCTTTCGCTTCTCGCGCTTTCTCCTATCGCGGTCGAGTGTCCATGAGATAAGGGATAGCGTCATCTATCATCTCGCATCACCTCCCTTGGTTTTGTTTGAACTCTGGTGAGTTTGGCTTTGCAGGGACAAATTTTGATTAAAAGGGCGATACTCAAGCGTGCACTGGCTGAGTGCTAATTTGAGCGGGGGTTTTAACGCCAAACGGAATCTTTCAGGAGGTTTCGCTTTTTATCAGCGCCCGAAGGGCACATTCTTGAGTGAAACACTCATCAAAGGGGCAAATAGAGGGGAAATCCCAACTTGAAACAAGGACATGCCCAATAAAGACACTTACTTTTCCGCCGGCACTGAAGCTTTTGCCTATCAAAAGTTTCCTATGGCGGACCGGCGGGGATTTGAACCCCGGACCTGCGGCTTAGGAGGCCGCCGCCCTATCCTGGCTAGGCTACCGGTCCACTGCCCGCTATTCCTCACAGGGAAGGATATTTAAAGTTTGCGGTTTACTGAAAGCGGTGAGGTGGAAGTGGTGGACGAACTCGACAGGAAAATAATTGCACTGCTTCAAGAGAACGCCCGGTTCTCATACCGTGAGATTGCCAGGGAGCTTAACGTGGCCGTTGGGACGGTCTATAACAGGATAAAGCGCCTTGAGGAGGAAGGGGTCATTAAGGGCTACTCCCCCCTTCTCGATTACGAAAAGCTTGGCTTTGGCTTGACGGCCCTAATAGGGGTAAAGGCCCAGGGGAGAAAGATAACGGAGATAGAGGGCAGGATAGCTGAGAAGGGAAATGCCATGATGGTCTATGACATAACTGGTGAGTTTGACATTTTTGTAATAGCGAAGTTTAGGGATAGGGAGGAGATGAACCGGTTTGTCAAGTGGCTCCTCTCCCTGGAGGGAGTTGAAAAAACGAACACGAGCGTCGCGATGCAGGTAGTCAAGGAGGACCCGAGGTTAAGACTTGATGACTAACACCTCGTCCAGGAAGCGCTCCGCGAAGTCCTCGAAGCTTTCAACGGGGAGGTCTGCCTCCTTTCCATTCACTCTCCCCTTAAAGATGAACCTTCGGGCGTTTATCTCTTGGATCCTCTTGAAGTCTGGGTTTTCCCTCACGACCTTCTCAAGGACCTCTGTAAATTCTCTACTGCTCACCTCGATAACAACCCCCTCAATGACGACTCTTCTGCCGCACTCCTCCTCAGTGCATTCAAACTTGAAGGGGACACCGGGGGTGAACTCCAAGGGGATGCTGAGCCCCCCGGCGTTGTATATAAAGCCCTTCATATCAATCCAACCTTATCAGGCTTTCAACGGGAAAGTCATACTCCTTTTTAATGTGTCCTAAGATCTCCCCGACGCTGATCAGGAAGAACATGCCCACCGGTCTTGCACCCGCCTGTCTCGTCAGTTCCACGAGGGCTTTTTGAGTTTCTCCGCTTCTTATGACGTCGTCAACTATCAGGACTCTCTCCCCCTTCTTCAGAGCCCAGTATGGGAGGTAGAGGGTCATGACGCTTCCAGAGGCACTAGGAATGTAACTGGCCTCGTAGAACTTCTCGACTCCAACTTCCTTTTTCTTCTTGGCGTAGACGATGTCAACACCCAATTCTCTAGCTATGTGAGTTCCCAGGACGATGCCGTCGGTTTCGGCTGTGAGAACCTTGTCCACGTCCCTGTCAAGGTATTTTCCAGCAACCTCCTCTGCTAGGAGGCTCATTAAAGCCGTATCGCTCAGCACTGGCATGTTGTCGAAGAAGCCCCTCTCGTCAAATTTTATCCTCTTCCTGACTTCCTCCTCGATGTTTATGTAGGGCAGGAGGAGGTTCAGGAGTTCTCTCGTTCTCTCGGCACTTGGTAGGACCTTTCCCCTGACGTATCTGTTCAAAACCGTTATCGGCAGTCCCGTTATCCTGGAGAGCTCATCGTAGGTGTAGCTTTTTTTTAGTAATCTGAGAACCCCTATTAGACGGAGCTTCTCTTGGACGGACTTTAGCTGGCTCACGTTATCACCTCCGCGTGGCGATTGATTAACAAGAAAATGTATAAATACGTTTCGGTCGCTTCACTCGTTTAAAACTTTAGCCCGGTATTTTCCTATGATGTCTCCATACTCCCTCAGGAGGAACTCCCTCGTTACGGGCTCTCCTTCGGGGTGATTTATCCCGGGGCAGAATGAGTCCATCCTGACGTAAACTTCCATCTCTTTTCCTTTTCTCACGAAGACGAAGGGGTAGAGCCTGCAGGCCAGGGGGCGGTAGGGGTATATCCTGCACCTCTTGGTCTCCGGGTCTAGGAAGATGCAGGCGTCGTCGAAGGCCCTCTTCTTGAGTGCATAACCGAGGAACTTGTCCCCCCTGTAAAAGAGCTTCTCGTAGTCCACGAACTCCCAGGCATTGTAGCCCAGCCCCTCTATCCGGGCTATGTCCTCGTCGCGCAGGGGTATCTCAAGCATCTCGCAGCACTCACCGCAGTTGTCTAGGCACTTGAACCTGAAATAGGGGTCGGTCTTAACTTCAAGCGTCTCAAGGTTTATCGTGGCTACCCAGCGCTTTCCCACCCCCTCACCCCCGGTAGGTGCTGGCTATGAGCGTCTCGGTCATCTCGATGTCAGGTATGCGCCTGAGGACGTCGTCGTGGAACCTGTCGAGCTCCCTGATATCTGGAACCTCGACTCGGGTCACTATGTCGTACTCCCCGTATACCCTGTAGGCTTCCTTGACCCGGGGGTCTTTCTTGATTCTCTCAAAGACCTTCTCTTCGTTTCCAGGCTTAACGACTATAAGGACGAATACCTCTATCATACCCCCAACCCCCCAAAGTTGAAGTTCTTGGCCAGCCGGGCCAGTTTCCTCTTGTTCATGCCCTTAAACATCTTCTTCATTTGGTTATACTGGTTTAAGAGCTCTCTTACTTCAGCCGTGCTCGTCCCCGAACCGCGGGCTATGCGCTTTATCCTTGAATAGTTGATTATATCCGGGTTCTCAAGCTCCTCCTCGGTCATTGAGTCCATTATTACTCTGTACCTCCTGAGCTTTTCCTCTCCCACTTTGACCGCGTCCTCGGGCAGGGAGTAGCCCAGACCGGGTATCATCTGCAGTATCTGCTTCAACGGCCCCATCTTCTGCATGGCCTCCAGCTGGGAGTACATGTCCTTCAGGTTGAACTTACCGCGGAGGAACTTTTCCAGGTCTTCCTCCCTGAACTCCTGCTGTTTCTGAAGCTCCTCTATCTTCTCAAGGAGCCCTTGGATGTCACCGAGGCCGAGAAGCCTTGAGACGAAGCGCTTCGGGTCAAAGGGCTCAAGATCGTCTATCCTCTCACCGGTTCCTATAAACTTTATCGGGGCCCCTGTCGCTGCTACCGCAGAGAGGGCACCGCCTCCCTTTGCCGAACCGTCGAGCTTCGTAACGATTATCGAACCTATCGGCGTTGCCTCTTTGAAGGCCATCGCCTGGTTGTAGGCCTGCTGGCCTATCGTGCCGTCTATGACGAGTATGACCTCGTGGGGATGTATAGCCTTACCTATCTGTCTCATCTCCTCTATAAGGCCTCTCTCTTCCTTGTGCCTCCCGGCCGAGTCCACGATGATTACGTCGACTCCCTTCTTCCTGAAGTGCTCAACTCCTTCCCTTGCAAGCTTGACGGCGTCTTTCTCTCGGGGGTCGCCAAGGACCTCTACCCCGTAGGGGTCGAGGAGTTGTCTCAACTGGTGATAAGCCCCGGGGCGCCACGTGTCCGAGCAGACGACTCCAACTTTGTAACCCTTTTTCTGTAGGTAGCGGGCGAGCTTAGCGACGCTCGTGGTCTTTCCAGAGCCTTGTATGCCGACGGTGAGGAGAACTGTGGGCTTTTCTTTTATCTCGAGGGGCTTCGCCTCAGTTCCTAAGAACTTAGTTAGCTCCTCGTAGACTATCTTTATTATATGCTCCTTCTTGGAGACCCCTGCCGGGGGCTTCTCCTCTAGGGCTCTCTTCTGGATAGCCTTCGTGAGCTGGAGGACAAGCCTGACGTTGACATCCGCCTGCAGAAGGGCCCTCTGAATGTCCCTCACAACCTCCTTTATTGTCGCCTCGTCAACGGTGCTGGAACGGGCGAGCTTTCTGAGGGCATTGTTGAGGGCCTTTCCCAACCTCTCTAGTGCCATCTCACCACCTCTATTATGAGCGGTGGGAAGTTTATAAACGGTTGGGTGGTGGCTCTGTGGAACTAATGTATCCATTTTCTTAGAAAGCCCGTTTGTAAGTTCTTTTTATCAAACATGTTTGTTCATCAAAAGCCAGGCTCGTTCCGCAAGCCTTTTTTGAGAGACCAGCGTCCTGAAAGGTTCATGAACGGTAAAATCGGAGCTACAAACCTTTTTAAACATTTAAAGGCTTATTGTCTAATTGAAGAGAGAGAAAGGGGGTGAGAGAGATGATTTGGCCCATCGCAGTCTATGAGTATGTGCTCACGCGTGAGAAGAAAAGGAAGAGGGCACTCCCTGAGGAACTCGAATACGTCGAGATGCTCGGGTGAGGTTTTCCATTTTTCTCGTCAATTGACGATATAAAGTTTAACGAATGTCTATTAGAAAGGTTTTTATATAATAAAGTTGTATAATCAAGTGGTGATGCCTATGTCAACGATACTCAAGCGTGATCCTGAGAAGTTTTTAAGGGAGTTACGGGTTCATTACAGTGATGTCTGGAGGGTTCCCACTAGTAAATATCTCCTAAAGCCCGATTTCATAGTTATTGACCCCAAAAGTGGTAAAAAGACAAAGGTCAGCTTCGTCTCCCTCGACGACGGCGAGGTCGTTGGTGTTGTTTACGACATCCTTGGCTGATTTCGTCTTTTGTCTTATCCCTCGTGTCTTTTGGCGGAAACCATAAATACTGTCTCTTCTTATCCGGACTGGTGGGAGTATGGCTCAGAACATTTACCGGGAAGTGCTCCGTCTAGCCGGGAGCATAGAAGACCCTTACCTCCGGGCAGTTACTTACGCGAGAATTGGCTATTACCTTTACCGCGCCAGGGAGCCCTCCTATAAGGAGGCCTTTGCGCGAGCCTTGAACGCCGTTGCTTCCATAGAGAACCCCCTCTTTCTTGTCAAGTCCCTCATCGAGGTTGGGACGTTCTTCGCAAGGATTGGCTCGAAGACTGCCGACAAAATTTTCCACCAGGCTTACGAGTCTATAAGGGCTTTTCCTCAGCCTCTTAAAGACGAGCTCTTGGGAGAGCTTTCCCTTAGACTCGTCGAGCTGGGAAAGGCCTCCGATGCTCAGTTCTATGCAACTGAGATAGAAAACCCTGTTAAGAGGAACGATGTCCTGCTAAAGGTTCTTCACTCTTACCTACATGCGGATAACCTCAGGAAGGCCAAGGGGCTGCTCAACGCGATAACCGAGGAGCCCTGGCACTCCATAGCATCCTTTGAAGTCCTCAAGGAGCACCTCAGGAGGGAGGAGTTCGGCAGTGCCATCAGGGTTCTCTCGGAGCTTGAAAGCGACTACTGGCTTGGAGAGGCAATGAAAACGGTGGCCGGCTATTTAAAGAAGTCGGACGTACCTCCGGAGACCTACGAGAAGTTTGTAAACATAGCCCTCGGGATGTCGCCTGAAAAGCAGGAAGAGGTGCTGAGAGCGCTTCTCATTGGCCTTGCCGTTCAGGGTGAGGTGAACTTCATACTAGGCATCCTCCAAAGGCTTGGTGAAGATGCTAGAAAGAATCTAATTGGTGCGATAGTGGTGGCGATATCTGATCGCCCGGAGGTTCTCCTTGAGTTCCTCCAAAAGGGACCCAGGAGGGATGACCTTTACACCAAGGTAATGGACGAGCTTCTCGGGAGAAGGCCCGATGAGGACTATATTGAGATCGTAAAGTTCATCGGAGACAACACGAGGAGCGAGAAGACCCTTGTAAAGGTCGTCAGATACCTATCCAAGCTCGGTGAGTTCGAAAAGGCCTGGAAGCTGGCATCGAAGGTAGACGATCCATACCTTCGCTCCCTGGCCTTCGGGGGGATAGCGGTCGAAAAGCTGAAGAAGAACGACATAGGCGGTGCAATAGACGCGGCCCTCGAGGTGAGGGACAAGCACTGGGGTTCATGGCTCCTCAGCGAAATACTCGCCAAAATCCTCGAACTCCAGACGGAGGAGGTTCTTAGCGAAGATCTTGAGAATAGGGCAGAAGAGCATAGGGCACTCTGGGAGAGGGACTAACGTTATTAACCCCCCTGCCCCCCTCTTCTCTTGAGGTGATAAAATGCCAAGGATAGCCATAATTGGAGGCTCCGGTGTCTACGATCCCAAGCTCCTCCAGAACGTTAGAGAGGAATTCGTGAGCACGCCCTACGGGAAGGTCAGGGTGGAGATAGGCGAGTACAACGGCGAGGAGATAGCCTTCCTCGCAAGGCATGGCGAAAAGCATGCGGTTCCCCCACACAAGATAAACTACCGGGCAAACGTCTGGGCACTGCATGAGCTGGGCGTAGAAAGAATCCTCTCAACTTCGGCCGTCGGCTCCCTCAACCTTGATATGAAGCCCGGTGAGTTTGTAATCCTCGACCAGCTCATGGACTTTACCAAGACCAGGCACTACACCTTCTACGACGGTGAGGAAAGCCCCCACAACAGGAAGTTCGTCGCTCACGTTGACTTCACCGATCCCTACTGTCCCGAGCTGAGGAAAGCCCTCATCAGTTCGGCCAAGGAGCTGGGCTTCAGGTATCACCCAGCGGGAACCTACGCCTGCATGGAGGGACCCAGATTTGAGACGAGGGCCGAGATTAGGGCCCTTAAAATACTCGGTGCCGACGTAGTTGGGATGACCCAGTGCCCGGAGGCGGCTCTCGCGAGGGAGCTTGAGATGTGCTACGCCAGCGTTGCGATAGTGACAAACTACGCCGCCGGGATAAGCAGGGAGAAGCTCACCCACAGGGAGGTCGTCGAGTTAATGGCCCAGAAGGGCGAGGAGATTAAGCTCCTCCTCATGAAGGCCATTAAGTACATTCCGAGGGAGAGGCGCTGTCCATGCAAGGACGCCCTCAAGGGTGCAACGGGCGACTGAAGGCTTCTCCCTTTTTAAATTGCTTACGTTCTGAACCAGAGGTTAAAGAAAGCGTTTAATATCCCCCGCATATTCCCTACGGTGGTATGGAAGATGGAGTACTAGGCGCAAGCGCCGGCGGGATAACGGCCGCGATAGCCACGAGACGCTTTTACCCCGACAAGAGCGTTCTCGTGGTGAAGAAGGAAGGGACTGGCATGATACCCTGTGGAATTCCCTACGTCTTCGGAACATTGGGGAGCGTTGAAGATGACGTTCTGCCCCTTGAGAGGTTTCTGGGGCTCCTTGGGGCATCCTGACTGACGAGGTGGTAGAAGAGGAAGACCATAAGGACAATCTCCGGGAAGGAAATTAGGTGGAGAAGCTCGTTATAGCGACCGGCTCCAAACCCGTTAAGTCAGAGTTCCGGGGAGGTGATCTGGAGAGAGTCTACACCGTTCCCAAGGACTACCACTACCTCAAGGGGCCCCGGGAGAGGATCCGACAGACATCCGGTCAAGTTACCGGACACCTCAATGGTTACGGTGAAGCTCATATTCTCCCGCGATAGGGGAGCTATCTTCGGTGCCCAGATAGCCGGCGGAAAGGGCGTCGGTGAGACGATAAACATCCTTGCCCCTGCCGTACAGAAGAGGCTTACCGCGAGCGAGCTCTACACCCTCCAGATAGCAACCCACCCGCTACCCACGGCTTCCCCGATCGGCTACCAGATACTTCAGGCCTCTGAAGACGCGCTGGCGAAGCTGAGGGCTTGAAACTTTGCCCGCGTAAAGTTTTATCAAAGTTCTTGTCTTTTTCTTAGATCCTTAAGAGCCTGCATTCTTGTTTCCAAGATGTCAAACTGGGAGTAAAACTATCCTCCAAAGAACACTTACCTTACCCCCCAACCTCTGGCTGCTTTGCCTTTTATTTGTATGGGGCACAATCGTTTTATATCCTCTCTTTGATGTCTATGATTGGTGAAATCCCATGGTAAAAAGAAGGGGCAAAGTTACTGAGAGATCTCTTTATGCTCCTATGATACAGATTTTTGAAAGATTTGGTGGAAAAGGGGTTCAAGAGGCCTTGTATAAATCACAACCGGATATTATTGTTGACTGGCTTGGAGAAAAGTGGATTGTAAGCGTAAAACTCGGAGATCCAACAAGACGAGCAAAACTTGTAATAGACGCGATCCTCCAGTATCAAGACCACGTTCGTGATACTGAGTTGAAGTACGGAATGATTGTATTCTTTCCAGAAGAAGTTCGTAAAATAAACCCCGAAGATAAGGATCGCCTTGAGGAATTCATTGACATGACTCCTGCTTATGTTTTAGTAATGAATCCATCAATGGAAATACGAGCATCTTTCCCGGAGGCTCTTTACCAAATTCGAAAGACTATTGAGAAGAAGATATCGACAACCTTCCCACTCATAACAGTCCTCATGATCCTCAAAGAGCACATTGTCTCCATTATGGATAACATACACCTTACGGAAACTGAAATAACGAGGATAATCACTAATCAGGAACTTTTCTTTGGAATAAGTGGTGGTGCAAAGAAAGAAGAAGTTTTCAAATTCCTTGCAACCTATATCTTCCTGAGTCAAGTATTGTTCCTAAGGCTCTATTCAGTTGAACACCCAACCATAACCGAAGGTGTTGACCTTCGGAAAGTTGACAAGGAAAGGGCTCGTAAGCTATTCAACAGAATCCTTGAGATCAATTATCGTCCAATTTTTGAACTCGATGTCCTCGATGTAATTCCCGAGAATTATGTAGAAGACACTTTCAAGCTAATCTGGGGTCTGAAAGTAGAGAAAATACGCTACGAGCTTCCTGGGAGATTATTCCATGAACTTATGCCTGACAAAATCAGGAAACTACTGGCGGCATTCTATACTCGTCCAATTGCCGCAGATCTACTAGCACATCTCACAATAGAAGATGAGAATGCAACAATCTTTGATCCAGCATGCGGTTCAGGTACTATCCTTACGGCCGCATACAAGAGAAAACTTGAACTATGGAAGGAGAAGAACAGGAAGGGGGATCCTCACAAGAGATTCTGTGAGCAGCAGATATATGGAGCAGATATTATGCCATTTTCTGTCCATCTGGCTGGGGCAAATCTTGCTGCAATGAACCCGGGAATAACTATCAAACGCGTCCAGATAGCATTGGGGGATAGTCTCAAGCTCTCGCCAGACACGAGAATAAAACCGGGCTATCGTAGCCTTATGGAATTTATGAACGTAGGAACCACTCAGCAAAAGCAGAATGTCAAGGCGTTCTCTGTGAATGGCGAAGCTTACAATATCACACTGCCGCACATGGACGTAGTTCTTATGAATCCTCCGTTTACAAAGATAGAGAGAGGAATCAAAAACTATGTTGATTTGGAACGCTTTAAAGAAGTAGTCGGAGGGGAAGTCGGTCTGTGGGGTCATTTCATAGCGCTTGCAGATATATTCCTTAAAGAAGGTGGTGTGTTCGGTGGTGTTATCCCCATAAGCATTCTCCGAGGGAGGGAAACAAAGAAGGTTCGCAAGCTTGTTTTCAAGAAGTGGTTGCCTCTTTACATCATAAAATCAACCATAAACTATGGCTTTTCGGAGTGGTCGGAATACAGAGACGTCCTCCTAATAGCAAAGAAAGTAAATGAGAAGAAAAAACCAAAGAATCACAAAGTGAAGTTCTGTCTGATCAAAAAAGACCTCAACAAGCTCACTGAAGATGAAGTAAAAAGAATCGCAGAGACGATAAAGAGAGAAGAGAGATATAGAAGCAATGATCTTGATATCGATTCGTACACACTCAACGAGATTGAGGAGAATTTTGAAAACTTAATGGTCTTTATAAGCGGGGCAACCTTTGATGGGAAGGAGGCTTTGGTCAATATCATAAAGAAGGGCAACAAGAAACTGAGTAAATTCCCAGCTGGATACTTCAAAGAGGGATACCGTTTCTCAGGAGGATCGTCTAAGATTCTAACAGTGACACGGGACATTGGAGAGGGACGCACTGACCAAGCGTTTTTGGTACTCAAAAAAGAAACGAAAGACGAAATAATAGCGACCACCCCAGCAGGGGTCGCGGAATTCAAAATGAAAAGGAAACACTTTGTTCCTGCACTGAGAACCCCTGTAGGATTGGATACTATTGATGTCAGCAGAAAATACGATTATATGGCAAAGGAGCCCTATGAAAACTTTAAAGAAATCGTAAGCTTGGTAGGATATAAGAAAGAAGTAAATGAGACGTTTTGGGCTTCAGTAAGGAGGGCTATTGAGCGTAACAAGACTTATGCCATAATAACCCGCCGTGTGAATCCGTTCTCACCAAACCAAAAACTCGTTGCATTCTTCTCAGAGGATCAGATAGTACCAGCAGACCAGCTCAAGATAATAGCAGAAAACGATAAGGATAGAGCTAAGGCAGTAGTAGTCATCATGAATTCAATATTCTTCCTTGCAAACTTTTTTAATTCAAAAGAAGAAACTACGGGGAGATTTGTAGACATACGCGGACCAGATCTATATGCAATGAAATTATATCCAAGCAAGGAACACGTAAAGAAACTCGTAAAAGTCTTCGAAAAATACAAGGATACTCAATTTCCTGCCTTAACCAAACAGATAAGTGATGACTTTGGAAAACGCTATGAGCAGTTCTGGATCACAGAACGAAAATCGCAGGAAGTCTTGGAATTTGCGATAGTGCCCTACAAGCCAAATAAGTTGAAGCTTGAGTTTGATATGGACGTTGCAAAAGCACTAGAGATCGATATTACTGAGGAGGAGTTGGTAGCAGCTTACAAAGCCATTGAAGCCGATATGATTGCAACAAGAGGATTAAGAAGAGATTGAAATTATCATCTCAAAGTTTGCAAATGTTACTCTTTTCTTTTTAACGAGGAACCCCTTGAGATAGCAATGGTGAAAGAATTTAGCACTAAAAACGGCTCGTAAAAAAGAGGAGTCTTCCCGCGCTTTGACATCTCAAAAGAACCACGAAATCTGCTCAAACTGCGTGAGGAAGCTTTAAAGAAGCTGACCAAGGGAGTTCTTTTGTGAAGGAGCAAAAGGACAGTTGTATATTACTTAAGGGCAATCTTCTGACGTTTTTTTATGAAAAGGAACCTTTAAAATCGTTTCAACTTCATTATCAGCATCCAAAGGGCGTCTTGAGAAGAACAAACACTGAAAAGCAATCATTGATGCGTAAACCTCCTAAAACTCAGCATTTTCAGAATAGCACATAATCTTTCCGCCAGCGCTTGCGAAGCAAGGGCTGTAATGGTGGGCCCGGGGGGCTTTGAACCCCCGACCACGCGGTTATGAGCCGCGCGCTCTGACCAGGCTGAGCTACGGGCCCGCCATCTGGCGCCGCCGCCCGGATTCGAACCGGGGACCGCCGGATTAACAGTCCGGCGCTCTACCAGCTAAGCTACGGCGGCTCAACCCAATGAATGGGTGTTGGGGGAATTTATAAATTTTGCGGTAAAGCCCGCGGAAAGATTTATAACTCCCCCCTCCTTCAATAAAGCGGTGCCCCGGTAGCCTAGCCTGGCGGGGCGGCGGACTTGTAATCCGCCGGTCGCGGGTTCAAATCCCGCCCGGGGCTCCAGTTTATTCTCCCAGCAGGGTCTCTATGAGGGCGACAACCTGACTGTGGACGGTTTCAACATCATCGA
>NZ_JALTCZ010000163.1 GCF_027008145.1 Thermococcus sp.
CTCAAAAGGAGCTCTGCAGTGAGTTAGGTCTCTCGCCACCCACTGTGAGTTACTACATTAGCAAGCTGAAGGAGCTGAATCTCGTCCGGAGCGTAAAAGACGGGAAGTTTGTAAAGTACTATTTTACGGGAGATGTTGAGCTGTTTGTTAAGCTTATCCAGAACTATCATCCGAGCTTATTCGATAGGTGGGCCGATAGGATAGTGGACATATTCATGGACTTTGAGGAGGGAGTTTAAGATGCTGGACATAGACCAACTCCTGAGCCTGGGTATTGTCACTTTCTCGCTCATCCTCACCGGGGCATCTCTTATCGCGTATCAAAGAACGAGGCTCAGGAAGTTCCTTATAGTTTCCCTTGCGTTCCTGCTCTATGCGGTGAAGGAATTCGCTGAGCATATAGACGTTGTGTTCCCCAACTTGGAGACCAACACAGTGGAGCTCATATCGAACTCGCTGGAGTTCCTGATAATAGCACTGTTCTTTGCGGCTGTTGTAATCAAGGAGGGAAGGAAGGATGAATAAGGAAGTTGAATACAAAACACTGTTGGTTTTAACGGGGATTTTGGCCCTACTGCTCACCCTTCAAATAACGGGGGCTTTCAGCGGTATAGACAATGCCATCAACTCCACCCTCCCTAGAGGTGGTTCCTTTATCGGTCTCCTCACGGACACGGCGAGCTTTGCCCTCACTGCCATATACCTCATCCTCTTCGCCCTGTGGGACTTCAAAGAGGCAGGGAAGCTAAGGGCGTTCACCCTTGAACTAACCGTGGGTATTGTGGTCTCCATGGTTATAGTGGGCCTGTTGAAGGTTCTTGTTGGGGCTCCCCGGCCCGGAGAGGCTCATGTTAACTGGGGTTTGCTCGAGTCAATAAAGAACGCCGACTACTTTGCCTTCCCGTCGGGCCACACGGCGAGGGCTGCTGTGCTGGCATACTTCCTGAGCAAACGATGGAGGAAACTCTGGCCCTTCTGGTGGGGATGGGCGGTTGTGATAGCCCTTACGAGGCTCCTCCTCCATGTCCACTGGTTCAGCGACGTCCTCTTCGCCCTCTTCCTTGGCCCCTGGGCAGGCCTGCTCGTCGAGCTGACCAAGGACTGGTGGTTGCCACTTTACAGGGTCGTTGTGAGAAAGCTCAGGCTGGGGGTGTTGGACGTTGAATGAGCTTCTGCAGATTTTCCTCCTCTCTCTGGTTCCGACATTCGAGGGAAGGTATGCCATAGTCTACGGCATAGGAAGGGGCTACCCTCTATGGAGGACGCTCTTAGCGGCTTCCCTCGGCGTCCTCTTTCTCTCCTTCATACTACCCCCTCTGCTTCCCTACATAGACAGGCTGATGCTCTGGCTCGAGGGCACTTCCCTGGGGAAGATCGCCCGCCTGTACATGACTTACATTGAGAGGGTGAGGAGAAAAACCCACCCCTACGTTGAAAAGTGGGGCTTCTGGGGGCTCCTGATATTCGTTGCGGTTCCCCTCCCCGGAACGGGGGTCTGGACCGGCTCCCTTGCTGCTTACGTCTTCGGCATAGAGAAGAAGCAGGCGGTTCCAGCTTTAATCCTCGGTGGACTGCTGAGCATGGCTATAACGCTCGGACCGGCCCTTGGTCTGTTCGGGTAAGGGGAGCGGGGTTTATT
>NZ_JALTCZ010000164.1 GCF_027008145.1 Thermococcus sp.
GGAAGTTCCCGAAGTACCAACGTCAACCTCTTTCGAATCCTTAAGCTCACCATCAACGTAGAGCTTAACCAAAGCCCTCTCAGTACTCGGATAAGTGCTACCTATTTTGACATTAAAGCCCACAGTGCCACCCTCCTTAGGATACTCCGGCTCAGGGGTTACACTGACTATCGTAAGCCTTCCGTTCGAAGGTGCAGGGTCGCTTCCGCTTGAGTTCGCGTTCGAACTGACCACGATATCACCCTCAACGGTCTTTGAAAAGCCCTCGAACTTGAGCACGCCTGAGTAGTGGAATGTTCCGGTTGAGGCGTAGTGAACGGTACCGGCCGTGAATATCAGAGAAGAACCTCCACCGACTATAAGCGTATCGTTGGAGAACGTTACCGTTCCAGCGCCGTTCTCCACAGGGTACGTAACATCAAGGCTGTAGGCAGAGTCTATCGCCTTTGAGTTGTGATTAATGATTTCAACGGTAAAGGAGACGTCGCTTTCAGGATTAACTCTGCTCCTGCTTGGCACGATCTGGAAGGTTACTTTGTTCGGGTCTATTGCCGTCCCCAAGCGAATCGTCTTGGAGTAATGCCGGGTTATTGTCTTCTTTTTAGGAGTGGAAGTTAAATAGCCTTCCCTTGGAGGGAGAATTGAAGTGGGTGTTGAGTGAGAGACAGAATATATGGCCTTAACAATACCGCTAACGGTGATGTTTCCGGAACCATATATCTTTGAGCTGGCCCTCGTTGTCCACCTGACGACCCCATCGGAGGGAGTTATTACGTTGTAGTGCTTTGAATCGCTGAGGCCGTCTCCGTTGACGCTTACGTCAACGTCGGAAACGGAGCCCCCAACGGCCTGAAGGGCAACCGTGACCCTGTAGGTCGCGTAGTTCTCCGTTACATCAGCGGCCGAGACCTCGACGCCGAGGTCAAGGGAGGCCTCAGTCGAGGCTATGCCCATCCCTTCTATGCCCCTAGGCCAAGGATCACCCGGGAATATCTGATGGGAAATCGTTGTTCTGCTCTCTTGGTAGTGGCCAATCTTTTCAGTCTTGAAGAGACCCGGAAGGGAGTCGGTAAGGTTCGCCTCAAGCTCCCTAAGGTCGGGGTTGCCGTTGCCCTTTTCCATGGCCTCAAGGAGGGACTCAAGGTTCCTGAGTGCCTCAAGGGTTTCAAAGGCCCTCCAGTAGTAAATTGTGTAGTTTTCACCCGAGGTTGTCTGGATAGAGCAGTCGTTGAGAACCTTCTGAGAGGCCCAGCTTTTCTTGAGCTCGACGATGATGTAGTCCCCGCTGACGAAGGAGCGAACGGCCAGGGTTTCGTAGTAGTAGCCGGCGCTTCCTGAGGGAAGAGAACCAACCGGTACCGAGTACGTCTTGTTGAGGAGCCTCCTGGAGGTTATGCTTGCCTTTTGAAAGCTGTTCTCAAGGAGAGCCGGATCTTTGGTAAGCTGACAGGAGGTCGAACTACCGCTTAGGAAGTTCTTTTTTGAGTAGAGGGTTCTCCACTCACTGCTTTGCCCCATACCTATGATTTCATCCTCAAGTTTTCTTACAAGGGAAAGCTTTGTCGCGAGATCAGCGTTTTTGTAGAGGCCGGTAAAGTTCTCGAAGGCGTCCCATGCGATTGGAACATTTCTAGCCTTCGGACTCTGGGTTATGACAACGACCGGAACGTCAAGGGAAGAGGCGTTCCGATTCAACAGCTTTTCAACTCCATAGGCCCAGTAGTGGTTGTACTTGAAGGCAACCCTCATGAAGGCCGTCGAAAAGTTCTGGAGGAAGGCGCTCATGTTGAAATCTCCCGTGATGTTGTCGGCGTTCTTGGCTATGTACTCCTCAAGGGCCTTAATCTGGTCATCGGTCCAGCCCTGGGCTTTAAGCTCCTCAACGGTCTCGTTGGGGAGACCGTTCTCGCTGACGTTCTCCGCCATTTGCCTGAGCTCGTCGGCAGTGTAGTAGAGCTTAACGCCCGAGGACTTCAGCTCCCGAAGGGACTGCCATATCAGCGTTGATATGTTGATGGCGTTTTCAGAGCCGAGGCGTGAATTATCGATGAACTTTTCAACGGCAGAGGAGTTTCCGCCCTCAATCTGTGCGTAGAGCCAGGCCTCCCTGTTCAGTATGTCCCAGAAGACTTCGTAGACAGTGTCCTTCTCCGGTACGGTCGCTGCCCTAACTGGATGCACCGTTGCAACGCTCCAGCTCAGGAGCATTACCACCATCATGAACCCGAGGGCTCTTCTCATGGCACGCACCCAGACTAACAATTCACCAGCATTTAAAAATTTTTCTATTTAATAGTAATATAACAAACTAGAATATAGTAAATCGAAAAAATAACAGAAGGTCACCACGGTACGCTCTTCCAGCCGAGCCTGTAGGCGAGGTAGTTAGCCCCCCAGTGGACGAAGGGGGAAACAACGAGGAGGAATATAATCTGCCCGCTGGTGAGGGTCTTAACCGGGTAGGCGAAGACCAAGGCGCTTATGAGGAAGCCGAGCTGGTCGAGGCCTATGGCTGGGGCACCGCGCGGCAGGTTCGCGCGCCTCTTGAAGAAGCTCCCGATCAAATCTCCAACCAGAGCACCGAAGGAGAGGAGAAACGCGAGCTCTAGGGCCGTCGGGAGGTCTCCGTAGAAGCCGGGCGTTATGAAGTACTGGATTAACCCAACGAGCGTTCCAATGGTAACTCCACCGATGAAGCCCCTCCAGGTCTTTCCATTGCCGAGGAGCCTTCTCCCGTCCCTCCAGACTCTACCACCGTCTATCGGCCTCCCGCCCCCGACGAGAACCGGGGAGGCGTTAGCGAAGTAAGCGGGGAGTATGTACCAGAATGCCCAGAGGATCGATGAGAGCCAACCCATGGAACCACCAGAGAATAGCGGGGAAAACCCTTTATAAGGATAGAGGCCAAAGAGGGTAAAAAGGTGATTGCCATGGGGTTAATCAAAAAGCTCGTCCTTCTCTTCGTCCTCCTGCTCCTCCTCTGGGGAGCCTACGCTGCCTACGCCGTGGTTACGATGGCACCACAGCTGAGTGCATCGTGGGGCAACGTTAACGAGAACGAGACCCAGATCATTGTGACGGCACACTGGAAAAGGCCCCTCATGATACCCCTTGAGGTTAGGTACGCTGTTCTGAACTTTTCAGGCATAGAAATTGCCAGGGTCGAGAGGTTCTCCTACGGGCCTCTGAGTAAGGGAGCCGAGGTCGTGATTGGGATAGACAACCACAACATTGTCAGGGCGCTCTTCAGATACCTCGATAACGGTCAGAGGGGAGAGGCCACCCTGACCTTTAGGACCTTCCTCCTCAAGTTCATACCCCTTACGTTCAACTTCAGCCGGGAAGTCAACGAGGACATCTTGAGCCAGATGAACTTCACCGCCGAGAGCATGCCCATCCTGGGCGGCCTGGCCCAGAGCCCGGCCCTTGTGAGCACGAAGGTTGAGTGGAAAGGA
The DNA here is from genome assembly GCF_027008145.1 of Thermococcus sp. GTDB lineage: Archaea > Methanobacteriota_B > Thermococci > Thermococcales > Thermococcaceae > Thermococcus. Next base: position 3,456 of record NZ_JALTCZ010000164.1, read on the forward strand.
TCAACCGGCGAAAGGGGTGAGATGGTAGCCTACATGAAGCTCTACAACCCCAACGACTTCCCGCTACCAATAGGCAACCTGCGCTTCAACGTCTACGCCAACGGGATAAAGGTAGGCTCCGGACAGACCATCGAGAGCGTGGTGATACCAGCGAAGGGCTATAAGACGCTCCCGGTTGAGACGGTCATATACGGCAACGAGATACCGAGGGCCTGGGCTATTCACGTGAAGAACGGGGAAACGAGCAAACTCAGAATAAACCTGTATCTGACAGTAAACGCCTTCGGTAAGAACATCGATGTAAAGCTGTTCAGCCAGGAGGAGACCGTGAAGACGAACATAATGGAGAGCATAAACCAGGCCCTCCAGGAGATATCAAAAAACCTCTCTAACCTCGGCTCGAAGCTCGGAGGTTGAACCTTTTTAAACCACTTCACCATTCTTTTTCGGGGAAAGAGATGAAGGTGAGGGAAGTCCACGACTTTCTCAACAAACTCTGGGAGGACATTTTCACGCTCAACGAAGAGCTCAAGGGGGAGCTTCCGCCCCTTGGGTTCAAGGTGGAGGACGTGGAGGAGGTCTTTGGGGCCTACCTCTTCCTAGACGATGAGTGGAGGCTCATGAAGTATCCTCACCCGGCCTTTGAGATAAAGCCTCAGATGGAGGTCGGTGCAACTCCAGAGAGCTACTACCTCGTCGTTGCGGTTCCGCGGGAGAGGGTAAGCGAGAACTTTTTGGGAACATTCCTCGAGCTCTTCCCGAGAAGCTTCATCTACGGCAGCGAAAACTTCCTGAACGACGTTTACAACTGGAGGCGCGACGGGAGGATATCGCCAACGGAAATACTTGGGAGGATTGGGGAGAGCGACGAGAAGGTCTTCCAGTTCGAGGCAAACTTCGGTAGCGTAAAGGCCCTGAAGCAGGGCGTGAAGAGACTGACAGACATCGGGAAGCGCTTTGGCATCTTTGACCTTTGAGGTGTTCCGCTGTGAGCTATGAGGAGGCTTTCCCGAAGGAGCTGAGGGAGTACTATCGGAGGCTCTTTGGGAGCGAGGCCGAGGAGATAATGGCCTCCTTGAGGACTCCGGTGGAGAAGTACTACATCAGGGTTAACACGCTGAAGACTAGCAGGTCGAAGCTCATCCGAATCCTCCGTAGGGAAGGCCTAAAGCCCAGGAGGAGCCCCCACCTCAAGGAGGGCATCTACTTCGAGCGTGAGGGGGCGAACTTTGACGACGACTACGAACCGGGGCTTAAGAGGGTTGTGGCGAACAAGTTCGCGAGCGAGAGCGTCTACCAGGGGGCAATGCTCTACGCCCCAGGAGTTTTGAAGGCTGACAAAGGAATAAAGCCCGGTGACAAGGTCGAAATCCGCGACCCGAGGGGCCTTCTCGTCGGGATTGGAATAGCGAGGATGGGCTCCAAGGAGATGATGCTCTCAACAAGGGGGCTGGCCGTTGAGGTCACACTTCCGAAGTTCAGACTCCCGAGCCTGAGCGAGCTGGAGAGCTTTAAGGAGGGCCTCTTCTACGCTCAAAGTTTGCCATCCATGGTGGCCGCGAGAGTTCTTGAGCCGAGCGAGGAGGAGCTGGTAATAGACATGGCCGCCGCTCCGGGAGGAAAGGCGAGTCACATAGCACAGCTTATGGAGAACAAGGGTGAGATCATAGCGATAGACAAGTCGAGGAACAGGCTCAGGAAGATGGAGGAAGAGCTAAAAAGGCTCGGGGTAAAAAACGTCAGACTAATCCGCATGGACGCAAGAAAGTTGCCTGAACTCGGAATTCAGGGGGATAAGATACTCCTCGATGCACCCTGCACAGCCCTTGGGATAAGACCCAAGCTCTGGGAGAGCAGGACTCCAAAGGAGATAGTGGCGACGGCAAGATACCAAAGGGCATTCATCTGGGCGGCCATAAAGTCCCTGAGGAAGGGTGGAATGCTTGTCTACTCGACCTGCACCCTCTCACCTGAGGAGAACGAGGCAAACGTCAGGTACATGCTCGAAAAGGGCCTCAAACTTGAGGAGCAGCCCGTTTTCATAGCCTCCCACGGCATAGGCCTTGAGGACGTCCAGAGGTTCTACCCCAACAGGCACATGACCCAGGGCTTCTTCATAGCGAGGCTGAGGAAGGTGTGAGGGATGGACTGGAGAAAGGCCGCCCTGATGGGCTTTGGAATCGTCATAATTGCACTCCTCCTCTGGTGGGCAGGGATAGAGGACGTCCTGGCCATACTAAAGCGGGCGGACATCGAGTACCTCCTTCTGGCGGGACTTATGTACGTCCTCAGCCTTCTCTCTTGGATGATGAGGTGGAGGGTTCTCATAAAAAGCCTCGGCATGGAAGCCCCCTTTGGAAAGGTCATGCTCTCTCTGCTAGCGGGTATCTTCGTGAACAACATAACCCCGGGAGCGAGGGGTGGCGGTGAGCCGGTCAGAATGTACTTCCTGGCCAAGGAGATAGAGAAGCCCTACGGACAGGTCTTCGCAACGGTTATGATGGACAGAATCCTCGACCTGATTCCAGTGGTCTTAATGCTTGTCCTCTCGACGGTTTACGTCTACTACCTCGGCTCACTCTCGCTAACTATGACCCTCGTTGCTCTCGACGTGGTATTTGGCGCCCTCGTGGCGATCAGCCTTGGAATCCTGCTGAGCGAGAGGAAAACTAAAGGGACCCTGTTCTGGCTCTACCGCATTATGGAGAGGTTTCTCCCGACCAAGGCAGACAAATACAGGGAAAAGTTTTTGAGGATGGTTAACGCTGACGTCCCTAGGTTCCAGAGCGACTTCCGCTTCCTGATGAAACACAAGGGAGCCTTCCTGATGGCCCTCTTCTACTCCACGGCATCGTGGCTCTTCACGATACTGAGGACGTACTGTGCCTTCTTGACCATAGACTTCCCTGTGAAGCTCGTGGACGTTATGGTCGTCCAGATGGTCGGCATAGTGGTCGGCATGATAAGCGTAATCCCCGGTGGAGCCGGAATCGTCGAGACGGTGAACTCTGGTGTCTACGTCCTCCTCGGAATTGACAAGGAAGTTGCCGTTACGGCAACTATTCTCGACAGGCTCATCTCCTACTGGATACCGACTGGCATAGGAGGTTTCGTGACGACCCACCTGGGGGCAAAGATAAGGCGGAGGAAAAGTTTAATTGGACTGAAGGGTAAGAAAAACGATTAAGGGGGCTCTCGAAGATGACGTCTCCGAAGTTCGGCATCGCCGCGAGAAGGGACAGGTGGGAGGCGTTAAAGCTCGCCTATAGGGTCTACGACTTCCTTAAGGTCAGCGGTTACGACGTTATCGTCGACGAGGAGACCCACAGACACCTCCCCGAGTTCCACGAGGAGGACGTCCTCCCCCTTGAAGACTTCGACGTTGACTTCATAATCGTGATCGGCGGTGACGGGACGATACTGAGGGTAGAGCATAGAACCAAGCGGGAGATACCCCTGCTCGGGGTTAACATGGGGACGTTAGGTTTCCTCACGGAAGTCGAGCCCCATGAGACGTTTTTTGCACTCAGCAAGCTCATAGAGGGCGATTACCATATAGACGAGCGCATAAAGCTGAGAACGTACGTCAACGGGAAAAACAGCGTCCCAGATTCCCTCAACGAGGTTGCCGTACTGACCGGGATACCAGGAAAGATAATACACCTCAAGTACTACGTTGACGGCGGACTTGCCGACGAGGTAAGAGCCGACGGGCTGATAATCTCAACCCCAACCGGTTCAACAGGTTACGCCATGAGCGCCGGGGGCCCATTCGTTGACCCGAGGCTCGACGCTGTGGTGATAGCCCCCCTAGCACCTATAGCCCTCAGTTCAAGGCCGATGATAGTGCCGTCGAAGAGCGTTGTGACGGTCAGGAACGTGACCCTAAGCAGGGAGCTCGTGCTCGCGGTAGACGGGCAGTTCTACACCTACCTCCCGCCGGACACGGAGATAGAGATAAGGCTCTCGCCGAGGAAGGCGAAGTTCGTGCGCTTCACCAGGGAGATATACCCAAAGTACACGTTGAAAATCAAGAAGAAGTTTTGACCTTTTTATTTTACAAGCCTCGCCCTTCATGGCGGAGAGGAGGCCATAAGCTCTTGGAGGCCAGAAACCTCATAGAACTCCCTTTTCAGAAGCCTCTCCTGCTGGGCCTCAAGGGTTTCCCTCTCAAGAACCAGCAGGACCATGGCCTTGAAGTTCGAGGCGTGATCCTTCAAAGCGGTAAGAAACCTGAAGACAGAGGAGAAGTCGTTGTAGAGAACCAGCGTCTCGACGCAGTCCATGGCAACGAACTTCCCGCCGTTCCTGAAGAAGCTGACGGCTATGTCAAGGAGGACGTGGATCTTCGTCGGGGCAACACCTTCCTCGCTCGCATTGGTCACCCAGACGGTCTGGACATTCTCAAGGCCATCGTACAGCCAGGGATCCCTCGTGAACACGAGAGCGGGAACCTTGGACTCCCTGAGGAAGGAAGACAGCTCTGTTTTCTTGCCGAAGTACAGGAAACCGCCTGAGGAGACCGAGCCCCCAAAGGTTCCAGCAGGCCGGGGCATGATTCTCATCTCGACGGTGTGGATGTAGCTTATCACGCCGTAGATAACCCCGATGATCGAGATGAAGTAGAGGACCTGCTCAGCGGGTGTAAAATATCTGCTGGTGTAGAAGTCGTCTATTATGTCTATGGTCCGGCCAGCGGTTGCGAAGAGCAGTGAGACCGCTATTATCGTGACGAAGTGATTGAAGGGCTCGGAATAGCGGTGAACCCTCTTGAGGGCATAGATTGTGGCGTAGCCTATGACGACGAAGAGAACAACGTCAATGAAAAAAACGAATGGAGAAACAATCAGGCCCATACCACCTCAACCTCGTCGGTTCTAAACTTCTGCTTGACGGCCGTCTCCTCAAGGCTAAAGGAAACCCCAGCTTTAAACATCCTCAGGCCGGTGTAGGCAATCATTGCCCCGTTGTCCCTGCAGAGGTCGTAGGGCGGAACGAAGAAATCCACCCCCCTATCTCCTGCCATCGTCTTGAGCATCTTGCGAAGCCTGTTGTTCGCGGCGACACCACCAACGAGGACGACCTCCCCCTTGCCGGTGTGTGCTAGTGCTCTCTCCGTGACCTCGACTAAAGCTGCGAAGGCCGTCTCCTGGAATGAATAGGCAAGATCCTCTATGCGGTACCTGCCACTCCTGTACTTCCTGACCGCCTCGGTGAGGAGGCCGGAAAAACTCAAATCCATCCCCTTAACCGCGTAGGGAAGCTCTATGTATCTCTCTCCCTTATGAGCGAGCCTCTCTATCTTCGGCCCACCCGGGAAGCCGAGGCCGATTTCTCTTGCAAAGGTGTCTATGGCGTTCCCTATCCCTATGTCGAGGGTCTCGCCGAAGACGCGGTAGCGGCCGCCCTCCAAAGCGAGTACCTGTGTGTTGCCGCCGCTAACATAGAGACCGACCGGGTCTTTAACCCCGAACATCTTGGTTATCTCCACGTGCGCTATGCAGTGGTTCACCCCGACTATCGGCTTGTTATACCTTATCGCCAGCGCCCTCGCGGCCGTGGCAACAACCCTCAAAGCCGGCCCGAGACCGGGCCCTTGGGAGAACGCTATGACGTCAACGTCGTCCATGCTAACGCTGGCCTTCTCAAGGGCTTTCCTGAGGAGGGGCTTTAAAAGCCTGGCGTGGTGCTCGGCCGCCTCCTTCGGGTGTATTCCACCCTTTTCGGTTGTGAGAGTATCAAATACGTTAGCAAGGACTCTATCTTCGGTGACGATGCCGATGCCAAGGGTGTGAGCGGTTCCTTCTATACCAAGGGCTATCATGGTTTCAAAACCTTCCGGATTGTAAGGGTATAAAAGGGTTACGTGAGGCTAGGGGGAAAACCCCTCGGACAGCCACTTCAGGGCCCTTGCGGCCCTCTCCGGAGTCGGGAAGTTCTTAATCCCGTTCCTTTCCAAGAGCTCAACCCCATCTTTAACGAGCTCACCCGCCATGAAGTTCACTATGATCGGCTTGTCGCAGTTGGCCTCGATGACGGCCCTTGCTATCTCCTCGCTCGGGACGAATATAGGCGGTACACAGATTACGAGGAGAGAATCCACGTTCCCGTCACCGCAGACGGTTTCGATGGTTCTCTTATAGCGCTCGTAGTCGGCATCGGCTATGAGGTCTATCGGGTTTTTGACGGAGCACTGACTCGGAAGAAAGGAACGGAGTTCATCAACGGTTTCCTCGCTCAGCCTAGCAATCTCAAGGCCAAGCCTCTCCAGCTTGTCCGTTGCCAGGACTCCCGGCCCGCCGGAGTTGGTTACCACCACCACCCTCTTTCCGGCCCGTGGGTACATCTCGAAGGCCTTCGCAGCGTCAAAGAGCTCCTCCATCTCCTCGACCTCTATAGCTCCAGCCTGCCTGAAGACCGCCCTGTAAATCCCATAGCTTCCCGCCAGCGAACCCGTGTGTGAAGCCGCCGCCCTGGCACCGCTCGCGCTCTTCCCGGCCTTGAGGACTATGACCGGCTTCCTCTCGCTCGCGTAGCGGAGGGCCTTCAAGAAGCGCCTTCCCTCCTTAACCCCTTCGATGTATAGGGCTACTGCCCTTGTATTCCCATCATCAGCGAAGTACTCAATGAAGTCGCTCTCGTTAAGATCGGAGGCGTTTCCATAGGAGACAAAGGCAGAAAAGCCTATTCCCTCATCGTTGCCCATAGCCAGGGCAGCACCGCCGAAGGCCCCGCTCTGGCTGATCAAAGCTAAGCCACCGGGTTTGACGCGAACCTCAAAGGAGCCGAAGAACTTTCCGTGGACGCCGAAGATCCCGGCGCAGTTGGGACCTATGAGCCTTACCCCGTGTTTTCTGGCTTTTTCAACGAGCTCCCTCTCAAGTTCATCGTTCCCCACCTCGGAGAAGCCGGCGCTTATTACCACCGCCCCCCTGATGAGAGGGCCTATATCGTCTATAAGTGGGGGAACTATCTTAGCTGGAACCGCTATTATGGCCACGTCAACCGGCTCGTCAAGCCTCCGCCTGACCTCAAAGGTTCTTCCGGCTATCTCAACGCTTCCGCCCTTTGGGTTTACGGGGACGATTCTGCCCTCAAAGCCGCCCTCAACGATGTTCCTCAGGATTTCCCTAGCTATTGCACCCTCCCTGAAGGAACCGAAGACGGCCACGCTTGATGGGTAAAAGAAAAAGTCGAGGCTCATTCCTCACCACCGTTCTCTTCGCCCTCTATCTCGATCGTGTCGACCCTATCGAGGACGTCCTCTATTTCAGCTTTCTCACCTTTATGCCTCCTCCAGAGCCAGAGGACAACGCCAGCCCCAACGACCACAGCAAGAAGGACGACGTAGGGTAGATAGTCCATCTTCTCCTCGGTGTAGGTTATTATGAGCGTCCCGTCGGGGGCCAGACTGTACTTACCGTTCCTAACGATGATTCTGTCGAACCTCCCGGGGAGCTTTATCGAGATCAGCCATATCTTCGCCTTCCTAGTTTCTCTGTAAGCCACCTCGGGCTTGGCGACTCCAATAACCTCAACGCCGTCCTTAGTGTTACGAGCAGAGATGCTCATTATCTTCATGCTCTGCCTGAATGTCAGGATGAGAAGGTCCGTTACCGACTTCGGGGCGGTCATCCCGGTAAAGGTCGCGTTGAACTGGAGGTAGCCCTCGTTGGGATCAAAGGAAATTTCAATCGTCTTCCTCGTTGAGTTTATGAAGGTCTGGAAGAGATAGACCGGGTTGTAGAGCTCGATGTAGGGGATGTAATCGCCGTTCTCCCAGATGGCGACGTTGTTGCTCAGGTCGTTCGGCTTGGGAACGAGTTCCCTTATCTTGTAGTCCTCCGGAAAGATCATCATGAGCCTCTCCCAGGAGAAGGAGTAAATCTGCCCCTGGAACACGAAGTCGAGAGGGCCGTAGAAAGGACACTTAAGGTAGGGGCCGTTCGGGACGAGGAAAGGAACTATGGAAAACCTGACTGTTGCAGACCAGTTGCTGGTCACGTGAACGGGCCCTTCAGGGGGGATATAGATTACGGCACTCAAGTTGCTCCCCTCAAGCTTGTCGTTCAAGTCCTTCTTGAGGTTGTTGTAGACTAGGTTATACACAAAGTTTGCGAACTGTCTCGTCGCGTTGGTCTCGTTTTTCCTCGCCAGGTACTCGAAATAGGCCCTGTAGTTGGGATCTTTGAGCTTGACGTATATGTCAAAGGTTCCAACCCACGCCAGGGAACCGTTTATCTGGCTCTGGGAAACTTGGAGCATTATCCTTATGTCAAAGACCTTTTGAGGGCCTGATGTAGCGGAGACCGGGGGGGTGATAACGCTGAATGCAAGCACCAAGATGAGGAGAACGACCAAGGTCTTTTTCATGCTCTCACCCCTCCCGAGTTATCGGGGGGATAAAAAAGCTTATTGGTGCTCCCGAGAAGGAGGTTCCATGAAGAAATACCGAAAGGTCGTGGTCGGGGGCACCTTCGACAGGCTCCACCTCGGTCATAAGGCCCTCCTCAGGAAGGCCTTTGAGGTTGGAGAATACGTCTACGTGGGCCTGACCTCCGATGAGATGATAAGGGAGAAGCCCTACGCTGAGAGGATACTCCCCTACAGGGAGAGGCTGAGAGATTTGCTCAAGTTCTTCGACGTGAACAGCTACACCAACTACCGCGTCATCAAGATACACACCGCCATAGGCTTCGCTGATAGGCTGAGGAACTTGGAAGCGATAGTCGTCAGCGATGAGACGTACAAGGGGGCAATAATAGTCAACAGGGCTAGGGCTGAGAGGGGTCTAAAACCCCTCGATATAGTCAAGATACCGATAATAAGGAGCCAGATAGGGCCGAAGATAAGCTCCTCCCTCATAAGGGCCGGTCTTATAGACCCCTTCGGGAGACCACTCCAGTGGAAACGGAACTCCCCGAAAGACGTTTAAGGGAAAGGAGCATAACACTTTCGGTGATATCCATGGAGAAGCTTAAGGAGCCGATAATCGCGATAAACTTCAAGACCTACATAGAGGCCACTGGAAAGAGGGCACTGGAGATAGCGAAAGCAGCTGAGAAAGTGTGGAAGGAAACTGGAGTAACCATGGTCATCGCACCCCAGATGGTCGACCTGAGGATGATAGCAGAAAGCGTTGAGATACCTGTCTTTGCCCAGCACATCGACCCGATAAAGCCGGGCAGTCATACGGGCCACGTTCTTCCGGATGCGGTAAAGGAGGCCGGCGCGGTTGGGACGCTCCTCAACCACTCCGAGAACAGGATGATTTTAGCAGACCTTGAAGCGAGCATCAGGAGAGCGGAGGAGGTTGGCCTTATGACGATGGTCTGCTCCAACAATCCGGCTGTTTCGGTGGCTGTGGCTGCCCTCGGCCCGGACTACGTGGCGGTTGAACCCCCAGAGCTGATAGGAACTGGGATACCCGTCAGCAAGGCCAAGCCCGAGGTGATAACAAACACAGTCGAGCTTGTCAGGAAGGTGAACCCCGAAGTAAAAGTCCTTACAGGGGCAGGGATAAGCACTGGCGAGGACGTAAAGAAGGCTCTTGAACTCGGAAGCGTTGGCGTTCTGCTCGCGAGCGGTGTAACCAAGGCCAAAGACCCGGAGAAGGCGATAAGGAATTTGGTGTCGCTAATTATCTGACTAATTATTTTTCCACTCCGACTTAAGGTTTATAAGCCCGGGCAAAGTCTTCCTATCGGGCAGCCCCGTGGTGTAGCGGCCAAGCATGCGGGACTTTGGATCCCGCGACCCGGGTTCGAATCCCGGCGGGGCTACCAGATATCCCTACAATTTCTCTAAAAACTGCCCCCATGGCTCTGCTGAACAATTCCATGAAAAATTCAAGGTTTTCTGGAGAATACTGCCCTTCCAGCCCTTCTTCATAGGGGGTCGCGGGATCCCACACAGGTCCTGTGATCCCCTGGGTCGGTTCGAATTCCCAACTTTTTCTCTTCCTCACCATGGCCGCCACCACGGCGTGCTTTGACGTCCTACGGCCGATTATGGCCAAATAACATGTTGGATTAACAAGTTAAAAACATATTGCAAATTCTCTCTCAAGCCAGATAGGTTCGATTTCAGATAGGTTCGATTTTCTGGTGGGTCGCAGGACTCGCAGAACAACAGGGTCACATCTCACCACAATAGACAAGGGCTCTAAAAAGTAAAAATTGGGGGATTAGGGGTTAATGTTGTAGATAACAGTCCGCAGTGGAGAACGTTTTGACAACCACAAATATTGAAGTAGTGTTGTAGTACACGTTGATATCGTCCCCCAGATAGCTATCCAGCACAGCACCCACCAGAGATGCATCGCTTATTTTGCCTCGCCTAATGAGTTCGTTTTCAATAAATCGAATGATCGCCCGCTTTGCATAGGAATCCACTACCTTGGAGAGACGTCGTCGCCGTAGGAGCCTTTCCAGCTCCTCATTGTTGCAGTTGATTATGCAGACTTGCCTCCTTGGAATACGGTATTCGAAACATACAAAATACTCAACGCAGCCCGATGCCATGATAAACCCCCCAGAGAAAATGATGAACATCCAATATTGAATGTAGCTAAGCGAAACAACGAGAAACCAAGACATTACAAGTTCTTTCGCTTCATTAATTGGAATGTGCCACAAAACTATGCAAACACCACAAGGACTTCATCAAAATCGGCAAGACATACAAAGATGACAAAAGCCCATTTCATAAATTAACCCTTCGATTGGACTTAAATTCTAGAAAAATCCATGTACTCTATTTCTTTAACAAGGTTCTCTGAAGAAATCTGTTTTTAATAAGGGGGTCATTAATCGACAGTGGGTTCATAAAATTTAGTTAGGACTCAAAACGAGACACACAAATCAAATCCACAAAAGAAAAATAGACCCCACCAAAAACTCTCCACACCCTCAAATTATGAACACCCAACATTAAACCCCCACAGTTTATTTGAAATTTCAATTGATTCAACAGTTTCAATATTAGCATTCTCCAAGTGCCATCTGGTGAGAATATTGGGGGAGGAATATCTGTTGTATGTAGAACTAAAAGAAGCAGAAGCCCTAGAAAGGTCAAAAATCTTTGCAGTAGGTGCTCTCGCTTCAGATAACACCGCAGAGAAACACCAAAAAGAAGTGGAGATGTCCTTCTGGATGGGAAAGGCCGTTGCGTATGCTGAGATGAAGATGTTTCTGGAAGACCACGCCGGGATAAAAGAACAAATCAAACAGCTTCTCGAAATGATTGCAAGAAATCTAATAATGGGCCACAATCTCTCCAAACTAAAAGCAGAACTTGGCGCCCAAGACTATCCTGTGGGAGACACTTTTAAGGACGGGGTAAACGCCATGAAGAACAAACTACTTGAAATCCTAAGGTGTCGAGAAGACATTGTTATTTTGGAGCCCTAGTGCCTCTCTTTGCATTTTTATGCGGAATGTTTATTTCACGGTTCTCGAAAAGAGTTTTAGTGACCCTCATGAGGTATTGACTCTGCATTACCAACCGCGGCAATTGGGAGGTTGTTAAAAAGAAGAATGTCTGGGGGCGTGGCAAAGAGGCACAAGAACACCATCGCCAAGATTAAACCTGGCGATAAGCTCATCTTCTACGTCAAGCAAGAGAGGAAGAATAAGGAAGTTCTCGAACCCAAGATTGTCGGCATCTTCGAGGCCATTAGCGAGCCTTCCACTGACTCGACGAGGATTTTTAAGAGCACCCTCACCCCAACGAGACTTACCCGCTCAGGATTAGGATCAAGCCTGTGAGGTTCGGTGAGGTTGAGTTCAAACCCCTCATTCCAAAGCTGAAGGCAATAACCAACAAAAAGCGCTGGAGCGAGCATTTAATGGGCAAAGCTATGAGAGAAATCCTAGGGGAGATTACAAGCTTATTGAGAGCCTTCTCTAGAGCCACTCTTCCTCTGGATTTCTCTGTACTCCTCCTCTTTGATGTATCTCCCTGAGACGGCTATGAACCTTGGAGGTTTAACAGGCTTCGAGTATTTTCTGATGTCCTTCAGTTTGAGCACCATCCACGGCCTCGGTCTTCTCCCGCGGGAGTGCCACTTCTGTCGTTCTCTCTCGTAATCCCTGAGCTCCTTGGCGGTGAGGAAGAGTTCATCCTTGTACTTTCTGATGATTTCCTCGACGTTGTTAATGAATTCGACGCTCTCAACTTCCGCTTCACCAATCCATGCTTGACCCTCCCGGGAAGCGTAAAAAACAACCTTCATTCCCGGTTGGACCCTCAGCGTTGAGGGCTTCACGAAGACCCTCTTCCCTTCCTCGAGTATCCTGTCCAGGAACCACTTTGGTACTGGGAATGTAACACCAATTCTTTTTTCTTCCATCGTGATCACCAACTTACAGTTTACCCCTAAAGTGTTAAATAATTTGGGAAGGATAGGATTCACTTCGGCTGCTCACCTGGGACAAAGAGTAGCCCTGCAACTATGTGAGGCTTAATCCCTTCAGTTCTACGCTTTGTTATCTCTTCTTTAACAGCTTTACGTCTTGCTGCTATCCCAAAGCGCTCGACGAGATTCCAACAGAGCTCTTCTACCTTGTCTCTTGAAGTGTTCTTCTTCACGTTGGCTTTTAAGAGTGCATTTCTGAAAGGTTCATGGTTCAAGTATCCCCAATAGACAAGATCATAGAGCAGACCCAGGGACTCCTTCTCCCCAGGGTTCTTGGTTCTCTCAATCTTCTCTCGGAGTTTACCAAGGATTATTCTGACCTGCTCTGGAATTTTTGACGGCCTCCTATGGGTGTATTCGAGTTCACTCTCAGCAATCTTCAGTAGTTTTTTGAAGTCTGAGAGAACCTTTTTAGCGGCACTGCGGTAGATTTTCATAGCTTCGTTGCTGTTAAGTGAAGGGGTATCTTCGTTTAAACCAGTATCTTTGAGCAACTGTTCAATTGGAACGTTTTGGGCCTTCCATTCACCGTTAACTAGACGATAAACAAAATACTGGGATATCACTCCGTTGCTGCAGACAAAAAACGCCACAGGATATTCCGTCTTGGACCTGGCAATACTCCTCATGGAGTATCTCTTTGTAATCTCTTTGAACTTTTCCTCGTTGGACTCCTTAAACTCTCTTAGGAGCTTTTCGGCAAAGGTTGTAACTGACAACAGTGAACCACTTACATCCTCTTCAATTTTCTCGATGTTTTCGGTTCCATAAATTGCTTTAATTGCTGAGGGATTCCATTCCTCTTCCTCTTGAAGTATCTTCCCATCTGTCCCCAATGCCCTGTTGAATTCCTGAACTCTTCTCTCAACTTTTTGGAGGAGTCCCAGGTTTTCCTCGAGTTTCTTCTCGGGGAAGAAGTTGTAGATCAGGATTTCATCATGTTCAGTTCCAATTCTATCAACCCTACCAATTCTCTGAATCAACTTGATTGGGGTCCAATGTAGATCGTAGTTTATTACAACGTTGGCATCCTGAAGGTTTAGTCCTTCGCTGAGGACATCCGTTGCAATTAAAATGTGAAGCTCCTGGGATTCATCGATCTCATTTTCGAGGCCATTAGACCGCGGTGCAAAACGCTCTATCTTGTTAGCTATTCCCTTAGTGTTTGAGCTTACGTATTCCATCTTTTCTGAGATATCTGTTGGGAGTATTCTTTTAAGTCCATTGTAGATCCATTGAACTGTTTCTTCAAATTCGCTGAAAACGAGGATCTTCTTGCCTTCCTTTCTTAGTTTCATTATTTCATCCGCTAACTTTCTGAGCTTGGGATCTCTCTCAGGATTGCTTTCTAATTGCTCCTTAAGGGGCCTAAGTGCAGATTCCATGGACTCCAGAATCTTGAGATCGTGCCTTAAATCCTCCAACAATTTTCTGACCCTAAAGGCACCCGCTTTGTACGTCACTCTGTCCTCGCTCTTGTAATTCTCAATAAACTCCTTTACTTCTTTCTCACTAAGAACCCGCTCTTCTTTATTGCCATTAATCTTGCCTAAGAGCACATCATCGAACTCGTCACCTGCGGGAATGAAGTCGTTCTCAACAAAAGTGATGAAGTTCTTTGTTTTTATCAGGTCCCTTCTCAGGGTCTGATACATTGCGTACCAGGAGCTTTCTAAACGTTTCAAGTAGAGGATCCTCATTATTCCCCGGAGGCCCTTACCTGCAGAGGAAAGACTGTGATATGGCTCTGAATCTTGGAATTGGGGCAGAACGTAGTTGTAGAGATCGAACCTCGCGTAATTCATTGAGGAGATTCCATTCAAGAGCAATTCATAGATGTCTTCTGGGTAAACCTCGGAGATAGTGTAATTCAACACGGAGAGCCTTCTCTCTGGGAAACATAGCTTTTTATTTTTCTTGACCTTAATGCAGTTATCTTTTCCTCCATAGAGGTTAAGGATATCGTGCCTTGTTCTTCTTATCAGAATCTCCCTGAAGACGTAAGATGGGTCCAGCTCGCCGTTTTCAATCGCCTTCGTTAAATCATCCCAATTCTGAGGCCGTATTGGAAATGGGTGCCGTCTCTCCGGAAGGAACAAGCGAATCTGGCTTATCATATCCTTGTATCTCTTCCGGTAGGGGGTTGCAGTTAGAAGGATGACCCTTTTACCTGAAATTAGTTCTTGAAGGTTCTTGTAGGACTTGGTGGTAGGGTTTGAGTAGTGATGGGCTTCATCCACCAAAACAGTTCCAACGTTCTTTAGGTAACTCCCCATCTCCCTGTATTTGCCGGAGGAAAGCTCTCTACGTGGCAACAGACCCGATGAGAACACCCTCCCAGGAATGTTGTACTCTCTCAATAGCCCTTCCCAGTAACGAACAAGACCCGGAGGAGCTATCACAGCAACTTCTCTTGAACGTCCATTCAAGAGGTCCAGGAGGGAAAAGTGCTCTAGAAGTGCCAATCCTATGTAGCTCTTCCCAAGACCGACAACATCACTTATCAGAACCCCATTGTATTTGTTGACTATTGATATTGCCCTCTTAACTGCATCCTTCTGGAAGTCGTAGAGAACGTTTTCGAGCCTTCTCAAGAGAAAACCCGTGTCTTTGTCTAAAACATCTTTGTAAAGTTCATACAACCCCCTGATCAGCACTTCCCACGGTGAGGGCAGGTTGCCAGGAACTTGGCCTGCCCAGCTGTTTTCTATGATCTCGAGGAGCTTCGGATTAAATGGAAGGGCCTCCCCCCAAATCTCATCGTACCACTCTTTAAGGTTCTCAAAGTGGGCTGACTGCACGATGGCGTTTAACTCGGTGTTGCCTGAAAATCCCGCCAGCGTGAAGTTGCTCGAGCCTACGAGTCCTATTCTAGTAACAGATGGTCTAGATGGATAGAAGAGATACGCTTTGGCGTGCATGAATTCCTTAACATAAATTTTAATCTCAAGGCTGTGGCTCTGAATCCACTTCATAAGCCTTCTTAAGAAGAGCTCGTTCTCCTCGGTCTGCTCCATAAAATTAGTGTTTTTCTCGATGTCCTCACCCTGCCGGTCAAGGTTTGTCTCAACGCTCTTCTCGCGGCGCTTTATTTTCTGGAGTGCCTCGAGGGAGTGATAAACCATGCTGAGCTGCTCAAAAGTTTCCCTGTTCGTTTGGTTGCCTATCACTATTCTCATCTTGCCCCCCTTCGAGAAGAACTCCTCGAGCTCGTTTTGAATCTCCTTCATGCCGCTGATGAAGAGGAAACCGACGGCAACGTCTATCCTGTTGTAGTCTCCTGAAGTCAAAACTTCTCTAAGGACGTCTATTAGTCTCACCCGGTTGTTGTCAACAAGACCATATTTGTCGAGAAGATGTATGGCTGATTCAGCCATTGATTTCCACCTCAATCAAGTCCTTCAATTCGTCAATGAGAGCGCCAAGTTCAAAACGTAACTCCTCAACGAAGTTCAAAAACTCTTCTCTTGAGAAGGGCTCGACGATGAGTCCAATATCCCGCTCTATCTCTGGTCCGATATCCACAAGGAATCTCCCCTCTTGTAGAGCATCTATCGAGTTCCTCAGGTTTTGAGATGCAATGGAGCTCAAGTCGAGATAACCCCTGATCTTTTCAGCTATCTCTTTTCTGTAACGGGCCATCTTAAGACCCCTCTGATGAAGTTTGTAAAGGTCGTAGATGTCTCTAAGCTTGAACTCTTTTCTCGTCAGGAGGGCTCTGACCTTCTCGACGAGTATCTCCCTGTCAGAATAAGCCGTTAGGGAAACAGGGTAATAGTTGCCGAGAAACTCAATGTACCTTTCGTACTCCTTCGGTGTGAGTTCAACACGCTTCCAGGACAGGAGGGTATGAGCCTTTAGAGTTTTTGGCTTGAACGCTAGTCTTTCAGCATAATTTACCTCAATTTTTATCTTCTCCCCCAGGGGAGAATAGAGTACTATCTCCCTAAACCAACCAGGGCCGAGGAGAAAGCTAAAATATCTGTGGTTGTTGAAGTCGCTGTGACTATTGTATTGGAATTCAAGGCCCAGATCCCTGGCTACGCACCTCAGGATCTCCGCGATTCTGCCCGTTTCTTCGTTCAGGAATTTTCTCAGCCTGCTCCGGCTCATCTCTCTCAGCTCATCGCCCTGGCGATATGCAAAGTCTAGATCCCTGCTGAAGCGGTAATAACCGAGGTGGCATTTAACAAGGCATGTTCCACCTTTGAAGACGTAGTTCTCCTTGAAGAGAGGATCCCTCTCAAGCTCCTTGAGGATTGTGTGGATTATGTAGTCCCACTCCACGAGGTCTACGGACTTTATCCCTGTTTTTCTCGATACAAACCTGGCGAAACCCCTTCTCTCGTTCTTCCGAATCTCCATGAGGAGGGATTCATCGACCATTCCCAATCACCATCCTTATTGACCGGGGGTATCTTTCCAGATACTTCTGAAGTTTATCT
>NZ_JALTCZ010000165.1 GCF_027008145.1 Thermococcus sp.
GAACTCACGGGAGTTGAGGACAAGGTCGTCCTCCCGTTCGAGGGCAAGAAGTGGGTTTCCCTCGGTCAGATTGCCAAGGAAACACTCGAAAAGCTCTGAGGTGAGCAAATGCTGGAGTTCCTGCCTGAATAATATTTTGCTCCTCATCATCGGTGTCGGATGGTTGATACTAAAGTTAACGCTGGCAGTACTGAGATGGCTCGCCGTTAATGCAATAGCTGGACTGCTCATCGTGGGCTTGCTCAACTTCCTCGGCATAACCCACGTGCCGATAAATCCTCTCACCCTCCTAATCCTGGCAGTTGGAGGTGTTGTGGGGGTGTTCCTACTGGTACTCCTCTCGGTTCTGCACCTCCTCTAACGCCAAACTTTTATAAGGGCCCCTTCGACCCAGAAATGGGAAGAGAAAGGGGTGATGTTCATGTCTCACAAGTCAGCTGAGATGTACGAGCTCAAAAAGAAGGTTGAAGAACTCAAAAGCTATCGAGGTCGCGCAACAGAGCTCGTCAGCCTCTACATTCCAGCGAGATACGACATAAACAAGGTTATGCAGCAGTTGCGAGAGGAGTATGGAACGGCTCAGAACATCAAGAGCAAGTCGACTCGAAAGAACGTCCTTGGTGCCCTTGAAAGGGCAATGCAACACCTCAAGCTCTACAAACAAACCCCAGAGAACGGCTTGGCTCTCTTCGTCGGAAACGTGAGCGAGCAGGAGGGGGTTAGCGACATAAAGCTCTGGGCGATAGTTCCTCCCGAGCCCCTTAACGTCAGGCTCTACCGATGTGACCAGACCTTCGTGACCGAGCCCCTGGAGGAGATGCTCCGCGTTAAAGACGCCTACGGCCTCATCACGGTCGAGAAGAACGAGGCGACCATCGGTTTGCTCCGCGGGAAGAGAATAGAGGTAATCGACGAGCTGACCTCCAACGTCCCCGGAAAGACCCGAGCTGGAGGTCAGTCGGCGAGGCGTTACGAGAGGATTCGCGAGCAGGAAACCCACGAGTTCATGAAAAGGATTGGCGAGCACGCCAACAAGGCCTTCCTTCCGCTCCTTGACAAGGGTGAGCTGAAGGGCATAATCATAGGTGGTCCGGGCCCGACCAAGGAGGAGTTCATAGAGGGTGATTACCTCCACCACGAGTTGAGGAAGAAGATCATCGGCGTCGTTGATATAAGCTACAGCGGTGAGTACGGCCTCAGGGAGCTAGTTGAAAAGGCCAGCGATATCCTGAAGGATCACGAGGCTGTTAAGGAAAAGAAGCTCATCCAGGAGTTCTTCAGGCACCTTGTCAAGGACACGGGGATGATAACCTATGGGGAGAAGGAAGTAAGGAGAGCCCTTGAGCTCGGCGCGGTTGACACGCTCCTCATAAGTGAAGGCTACGACAAGGTTCGCGTGAGGGTGAAGTGCAATAACTGCGGCTGGGAAGAGCTGAAGACGATGAGCGAGGGGGAGTTTCACGTTTACAGGAAGAAGCTCACCCACTGTCCGAGGTGCGGCAGTCAGAACCTCACCTTCGAGAAGTGGGATGTGGCTGAAGAGTTCATAAAGATGGCAGAGGAAGCGGGCTCGAACGTTGAAATAATCTCCCTCGACACCGAGGAGGGCCAGCAGTTCTACAAGGCCTTTGGTGGCCTCGGGGCAATCCTGAGGTACAGGATTCAGTGATGGTCTCCGAGCGCCTCCTCCATGACTTCCTGGGTCTCAACGACTACTCCAGCCCGCTCTACGGAAGGATATATGAGGAGGTTGAAGTCAAGCCGTTCACCAGGGAACTTTCCAGGGAGTTCCTCAGGAGGGGCTTTGAGAAGTTGACATGAGTGTCCCCGAGGGAGAAATAGAAGCCGCCGTTGAGGAACTCGATGGAATTCCCGGCTGGCTGGTCGAGTTCGGCTTCCACTACTGGAAGAAAGGAAGCTTCGAAGAAGCCCTTGGGATGACCATGAGGAAAGCAAGGGCGGTCATGAGGGAAGAACTGAAAGAACTGGAAAAGAGGAGCGGGAGGTATTCACTCATCCTCATGGCGATTGCTATAGGACTGACCAGTTGGAGTTCCATTAAGGACTACGTGGAGGCCAAAGCGGGCCCAGTAACAAACGCGAGACTAAGCGAGCTTTTGAGGAACCTAGAAAAAATGGGATGGATAACCAAGGAAAATGGGAAGTACCGTCTCATAGATCCCGTTGTGGAAAAAGTGTTGAGGGAGTAGCTCACATCCTCTCCGGGGCTGCTATGCCTAGAATCTCAAGCCCGTTCTTCAGAACCTGTTTGACCGCTAAAACTAGGAGCAGCCTCTCCTCCCTGATTCCCTCCTCGGCCTTGAGCACGGGGTGATCCATGTAGAACCTATTGAATAGCGAGGCGAGCTCATTGAGATAGGCCGGAATCAGGTGGGGTTTGATGTCCCTGCCGGCCTGCTGGAGAATCTCAGGGAACTTGGCGAGGAGCTTTATCAGCTCCTTCTCGCGGTTGGTGAGCTTCGAGAAGTCGGCCTTCTCAAGGAGGGCTTTCCAGTCGGTTTCAATCTCTATCTCCTCGGCCTTTCTTATGATGGAGGCACAGCGCGCGTGGGCGTACTGGAGGTAGGGTGCGCTCTCCCCCTCGAAGTTGAGTACATCATCCCAGCGGAAGGTGATTACCTTGTCCGGGCTGTACTTGGCGAGGTTGTAGCGGACGGCACCAACCCCAACGGCCTCGGCTATTTTGTCCTTCTCAGCATCGCTTAAACCCGGGTTCTTCTGCTCGACTAATTCCTTGGCCCTCTGTACTGCCTCGTTCAGTACTTCATCGACGGTGAAGCCGACCCACGTACCCTTCCTGCCCGAGAATTTGCCCTCTTCCCTGACGACGTGCTCGTAAGCCAAGTGGTGGAAGTTTTTTGCGCTCTCTTCAAAGCCGAGCAACTGAAGGGCGTACTTTACAGCCATCTGTGGATGCTTCTGTTCCCGCCCTATCACGTTTATGACCACGTCTGCCCTCCCAAACCTTCCAGGGATCTTCTCTCCATCGGGAGCCGTTGTCCAGGTCTCGTGGTTCTTCCGTTTGTCCCAGGGTCTGTAGAGCATGTCAGCCTTTACCTTGCCGAACTTCCAGAGGTGGTAGGCTATGTCTTTGCCAGTATATGTGGCAGTCCCGTCACTCCTCTTGAGGACGAGGAACGGGTTCTTCATGTCGGGGAACAGTCTCCTGAGATCCATCACGAAGGCTCCTTTGTACTTCCCCTCCTTCGCCCAGAAGAAGTTTTCGTTCCCCTCTATGAGTGTGTAGGCCTCGCTGAAGATACCGCTCCTCATTATGTCGCTCTCCCAGCTCAGGAGGTCGTAGGCAATGCCCATGCGGTATGTAGTCAGCATCTGGGCCCTAACGACCCTCTCGGCTAACTCCCTGCCGAGTTTTGCTGTCTTGTTATCCCCCTCTTCGAGCTTCTTCATCAGCTCGCGGATCTCCCCATCGAGCCCTGGGTTCTCCTCAAGTTGCCTGTTCACCTCGACGTAGAGCAGGCCCATGACGTGGTCTATGAAGTCCTCCTTCAGGTTCTTCTCTCCCAGTTGGGCCTTTATCCTCTCAAACTCCTCCCTCAGGTTTATGTATCCCCACAGAACCTGCGCGAACTGAACCCCGAGGTCGTCTACGTAGTTCTGCACCTCGACGGTGTAGCCGAGCCTGCGCATTATCCTCGCCATAGTGTCTCCCAGAACCGCGTTCCTAGCGTGCCCCATGTGGAGCGGTTTGGTCGGGTTAACTGAGGTGTGCTCGACGATGACCTTTTTTCCTTTACCGACCCCACTCTCACCGTAGGATTCTCCTTTCTCAAGGATTTCCTCCACGAGGATCCGTCCAAAGTAGGAGTATTCAACGTAGAAGTTGATGTAGCCGTTGACGGCCTTGACCTCGAGTATCCCCTCTGGAAGGCTCTTCTTTATTTTCCCAACCAGTTCGTCGGCTATGAGCTTCGGTGCTCTCCTGAAGACCCTCGCGAGCTGGAAAGCAACTGCCGTTCCGAAGTCACCCAGTTCAGGACTTGGAGTGTCGTCGAAGGTTATCTCGCCCTCCCAGTTCTTTCCCTGTTCGCTGAGCATGACCCCTAGGGCCTCTCTGAGAGCTAGCCTCGCCCTTTCCTGAATCTCCCTATAGGCCACCTTCACCACCGCACCCACTTTAACCCAACCTTTAAAAAGTTCTCCCGAGAGCTTGCAGAGGGGATAAGTATGAACCACCACGTGGGTGAGCACAAAGCTAGGAAGGGTCTCGTAAGGATTGAGTTCGATGAGGAGAACGGTGTTGCCAGGCATGTCAAGATAACAGGGGACTTCTTCATCCATCCTGAGGAGACCATCCACGAGCTTGAGGAAACCCTTGAAGGCCATAGGGTTGAGGAGCTTGAGGTGCTTATGGATGAGTTCTTCGCAGTGAGGATGGATGTCGAAATGCCCTTTGTAAACGTTGAGGACTTCAAGATAGCCCTCAAGAAGGCCATCAAGGGTGAATGACGTGAAGCGGGTCTGGAGATATTTCCTTTACCTCTCGGTCATCTTCCTTCTGGGCCTGTTCGCCGGGATTGTCTATGCCTATTCGAACCCGCAAAACGCGGGTGCCTTCGTGGGCAGGCTAGCCCGGGAGATAGGCCCCCTATCTCCGGATCCCTTTGAGAACTTCCTCAGGATATTCGTCCACAACTCAATGGTTGCCCTGATGGTTCTCCTTTCAGGCTTGTTCTTCGGCATCGGGCCCTGGCTCATGGTAGGCCTCAACGGCGTAGTTGTTGGCATCGTCTCGGGTTTCTTCTCCTTGGTAGGCTTTTCAGCGAAGAAGCTGTTCCTTGGGCTTGCTCCCCACGGCATCTTTGAAATCCCCGGCTTTCTTCTCGCGGGTGCTGCCGGGCTTGAGTGGTACAGGATGATAAGGGAAGCCGAAGAAGCCAGTGAAGGCTTCAAAAAGGGTGGAAAGGCTGCACTGAGGCTTTACCTGCTCACCCTTATTCTCCTCTTAATTGCGGCGTTCATAGAGGCTTACGTAACCCCCAAGGTTGCCGGCCTCGGATGAGACCTCGAAGGTTCCTTCAGTTTCGTAGGTTTCTATCTCCTTTAGGATTGTTTCCATGGGATTTTCGAGGCCGGAGATAACCCCTCTAACGTATGTGCGGAAGCTCTTCTGGTCATCAATCAGTCTCTCCGCGACCCGGGCGACCTCATATGGATCCGTGGAGTGGAACTCAACTCCCAGCTCGACGAGCCATTTGGTGACGGCGAGCAGTCTGCCCGGGTACGTTGATATCGTCGGCGTCCCCAGGGCTATCGCCTCCCGGTTCATCGTCCCGCCTGCCCCTATCATGAGCCTTGCGTAGTAGAGTAAGCTGAGACTGTCAACGGGTTTTTCCGGCATTATCACGTTGTTAAAGCGCTCAAAGCGCTTCCTCTGCTCCCCTGTTCTTGGAAACAGCACGATGGGGATCTCTGGCAGGAGGGGTATGATGTCCTCAAGAACGCTCTTCTCCGGCCCGTTGAAGTAGTTGGCCTTGACTGGCTCTGTGCGCATAACTATGTATCCGTTCCTCTTCAGCCCGAGTTCTCTGAGAACTCTTTTCTCGGGCCGAAAGCCGTAGAGGTGGGCCAATTCGGAGAAGCCGTTGACGGTCTTTATACCGTTTGGATCGGCCCCGCACCTGATGAGGTCGTAGGCGTCTATCGCCTTTGGGTAGAGGACCAGCTTGGTGAGCGGAAGGAAGAGCTTGTTCTGGGCAACGGCCGTCTCGTTGTCGACGAAGCCTATGCTCGGTATTCCGAGGCCGAAGGCAACCCTTGGGGCTTCAACCGAGTGCTTGTAGATGGCCATATCGGGTTTTTCCTCGATTATAAGTCTGGAGAGCTTGTAGACCCTCTCGGCGCTGGCTAAAAGCTTGCCCTCCAGGGTGGCACCGCCGTGCTTGCCGACAACGTAGTAGTCGAAGCCGAACATGTCTAAGATGCCCGTAAGTCCGTCAAATTCTCTCGTGGTGATGATAACCTCGTGGTCAGTCTTTTCGAGTTCCCTTATTACACCCTTGAAGAAGTGAACGTGAGGAGCGTTCGTTATGTCAACCCATACCTTCATCCCACCCACCGCTTCAATGGACGATATTGTCCAATATAAGGGTTTCCAAAAAACGGTTGTAAAAGGGTTTTTTTCGGAGTTTCTAACGAGCTTTCTTAGCTCAAAACTGTTTCTAACGCTTTCTTTTGATTAAGTAACACATATATACCCCCTGAAAAACATTCAGACTTCTCACAGCATTCCAATAGCTTTTTCCTTTTCCAAACCTTTGAAGCTGGATTTCAAGCTTTCAAAAACCGTTTTCTGGAAAAGGCTTTTATTGGCCTTTTCCAAGGATGCTCGGTGGGAACATGGAGTTCAGGGAAATAGCGGTGATAGGCCTTGGCTACATCGGCCTTCCAACGGCGATAATGTTCGCGAACTCTGGCCTGAAGGTCGTCGGCTATGAAATCAGAAAGGAGGTTGTTGAGAAGATAAACGCTGGAAAGGCCCACATCTCCGAGCCCGAGATAAACACCCTCCTGAACAGGGCTATAAAGTCCGGGAACCTGAGGGCCACGCCGAACCCAGCGGAAATAAAGGGCAAGGATGCCTACATAATATGCGTCCAGACGCCACTGAAGGCCGGGGGATCGCCCGATCTGAGCTACTTGGAGGATGCGGTAGATACTGTTGCCATGTCTATGAGGAAAGGCTCACTTGTCGTCATAGAGAGCACCGTGCCCCCAATGACCACCATCAGAATGGCCGAGAGGATAGAGAGGATTATCGGAATGAAGGCAGGAAGGGACTTCTATATGGTTCACGCGCCCGAGAGGGTCATGCCGGGTAGAATCTTTAAGGAGCTGGTTTACAACTCGCGCATATTCGGTGGCATAACCCCCGAGAGCGCCGAGCTGGCGGAGGAGCTGTATCGAGCCTTTGTCAGGGGGAGGGTGTTCAAGACCAGCTCAACCGTTAGCGAGGTCGTCAAGCTCATGGAGAACACCTTCCGCGATGTAAACATAGCCTTAGCAAACGAGTTCGCCTTTCTCGCCCATCAGTACGGTGTGAACGTCTTTGAGGCAATTGAACTGGCCAACACCCACCCAAGGGTTAGAATACACACACCAGGCATAGGTGTCGGTGGGCACTGCCTCCCGAAGGATCCCCACCTGCTCCTCTGGCCTGCCAAGGAGGACTTCGGTCTGATAAAGCTCGCGAGGGAAATAAACGACTCGATGCCCCTCTTCACCAAGGATCTCCTCTTTTCGGCCCTTAGAGAGCTGAACGTCCCGCCTGAGAAAGCCGTTGTGGCAGTCCTTGGCCTGGCCTATAAGGGCAACAGCGACGACACCAGGAACTCTCCGGCCCTGGCCTTTGTGGAGGCTATAAAGGACGACGTCGCTGAGGTGAGAACCTACGACCCCTTCGTTGGCGGAACTGCAGGCAACATTGAGGGGGCCCTTAATGGGGCCGATGCCGTAGTTATAGCGACGGACCATTCAGTTTTCAAGGAGATCAACTGGGGGGAAGTCGGAAGGCTCATGCGCACGAGAATACTCGTTGACGGGAGACACGTCGTCGAGAGGCCCCCGAGGGGTTTCCTCTTCAAGGGGATTGGGAGGGGCGACCTTTGAAGCCCGCGCTGGTCTTCGGCACGAGGCCCGAAATGATAAAGCTCGCCCCCGTGATAAGGAGTTTCCTGGAGAGAGGGGTTAGACCACTCCTGATTCACACCGGCCAGCACTACGACTACGAAATGAGCAGCGTCTTCCTCAGGGAGCTTGAACTGCCTCCCATTGATTATCACCTTGAGGTTGGCTCCGGAACTCAGGCGGAGCAGACTGGGAAAGCAATGATAGAGATAGAGAAAGTTCTCATGGAGGAGGAGCCAGACGTTACTATAGTCCAGGGAGACACCAACACGGTTCTTGCTGGGGCTTTGGCGAGTGTTAAGCTCAAAATTCCGGTTGCGCACGTTGAAGCCGGATTAAGGAGCTTTGACCGAACCATGCCTGAGGAAATAAACAGGATCTTGGCTGATCACGCGAGTGACGTTCTGTTTCCGCCCACTGAGGAAGCCAGAAAAAATCTCGAAAGGGAAGGCATAACCGAGAACGTCTACGTGACCGGCAACACGATAGTGGATGCAGTTCTTCAGAACTCGGTAGTCGCGGAAAGGAAGAGCGACATCCTGGAGAGGCTTTCCCTCAAGTCGGGGGAATACATCCTAATAACCGCCCACAGGGCGGAGAACACCGACAGCAAGGAGAACCTGAGCAGGCTCGTCGAGATACTGGAGTCCCTCCCAATGAGGGCGGTTTACCCAATGCATCCGAGGACGAGGAGAAGGCTCAATGAGTTTGACCTCTGGGAGAGGGTTGCCTCGATTGAGCACCTCATAGTGACCAAACCCCTCGGCTACCTCGACTTCCTCAAGCTTGAAAAGAACGCCTTCGCTGTGATGACGGACTCCGGTGGCGTTCAGGAGGAGGCGATAATACTCAACGTCCCCTGCCTGACCCTCCGCTACAACACCGAGAGGCCAGAGACGGTCAAGGCCGGTGGCAATGTCCTCGTTGGCCTTGAAAAGGGAAGGGTTCTCCACTACCTCGACCTGCTCCTCAGTGATCGGAACTTCTACAGGAGGATGAGAGAGGCGGAGAACCCCTTTGGGGACGGCAAAGCTGGAGAAAGGATAGTCGAGATACTCCTCGGGCTGTACGAGAGGGAAAAACTGAGGATAAAAAGCTCAAGGTTCATTTAGAGGCCAGCATGTTTCCAAGGGCGGAAGAAACCTCCTCTGCAATCAACTCGTAGGGGTCTCCTTTCCTCAGGATGCCGACCTTCGCCTTCAGGTTCCACCAGTAGGCCACAGCACACTCGTTCTTCCTGAAGCCCTCCTTTACCGCCCTCTCTTCGGAGGTTTGGCATATCCTGGATGCATACTCATCTATTGATGACTCCGAGAGTGAATACCTTAGGGTCGAGTTGAATATCGTTTCGACATCGCCGGGGTAGGAGTAGTAGAGTATCCCGGAAAGCCAGACCTCCCTAGAGAGGAACCCCTTGCTGGTTCCCTCCACCGGGAAGAAAGCAACGACAAACCTGCCCTTGAGGTCGTATTTTCTGTAGTTATCGACGAGCACCGGTTTGAGTCCGTGTCTTCTAACCACCTCGCTGAGGGCATTGGCTATTGCCTTCTTGAAATCCCCATCTGCGTAAACCGCTATGTAGACAACGTCCCCATTCTCGGGCACGTCTTTCAAGGCCTCCTCCTGAACAGGGAGATGAGAGAATGAGTTCTGGCTCTCCCCGGAGCAGTTAGAGCCCACGTAGCTTTCCCCTGTGATTGCACCGCCGATTATAAGGCCGAGGCTGAGCAGGATGGCGAGCACGATGGAGAACCTCCTCAATCCAACCACCAGTGTAAGTTGAGATTATTATCTTAAAATGTTTTTTCAGACCTCAGTCCCTATGTAAATCCCGTGCCTCGTCCTTACGATTCTTACCCTTATCCTGTCCCCGATTTCGGCCTTCGTGCCGACCACTTCAATGAGCCTCTTCTTGGCCTTGGCCAGCATCTCGCCCTCTATCCTCCCCGGTAAAACAACCTCAGCCTTAACGACCTCTCCCGGCCTGAAGGCCAGCGGAATGAACTCCCTCTTTTCCATTCCGAAGTGATTCGGCTTCAAAACCAAGGGCTTCATGCCCGTTTTCTTTTCAAGGGCCCTCAGCCAGGTGTAAAACTCCTTAAAGGGCTTTACCTTTGCTATCACCGGGTTTCTGCCGAACTTGTAGGGGATGTAGTTCTGGAAGCCCAGGGCAGGCCAGCGCTTTCCCGCGCCAATCTTTCGCGCGAACTCTATGAAAGCTTCCGCTTCGTCATCATTGATTCCGAATATTATGACCGGGGCGATTAGGACATCTATTCCAGCATTGACCAGAGCCTCCGCCATATCAAGGACGTGCTCTAGGTCGTAGCTTTTCATCCCCATAAGCATCTTGGCCTTCCCCGGGTCGAGGGAGTGAATGGAAAGGTTCACCCTGTCCAGTCCCGCTTCCGCCAGCTCCTCTACAAGTTTGTCAGTCAGGAGCGTCCCGTTGCTCTGCATCGAGATGACGGAGACGTTCGGGTGCTCGCGAAGAGCCTGAACGAGCTCGACCCTGAAGGGGTAAATTAGGGGCTCTCCTTGGCCGTCTAAGTGGGCCTCAAGCCCCCTGCCCTTTACCCCCGCCACGTCGTCGAACCACTTCATGAGGTAGTCTATGTCAACGACGTAGTCGAGCTTTCTTGTTCTTGAATATGGGCCCTCATCGACCGAGCAGAAGATGCAGCTGAGGTTGCAACCACTAACCCCCCTTACTTGAATGAGGTTCGTCCCCCTGTCTATCAAACCAAAGGCGTTGTAGCCGAGGAGCGGAACGTCAAGGCCTTCATGGATGTAGATGACCTTTCTCCGCGTGTAGCGGTTTCTGAGAAGGCCTCCAAGGTTGTTCTGGATGTACAGTGCCACATAGCTCTCGACCTTCTCGTTGTCGGTGTTGATAATTAGCGCACCGTTGCGGGCGCTTATCTCAGGAGAGATTCTGAACTTCTTCCTTATTGCCCTCTCCAGTTCGCGCTTGTCAAAATCCGCGTAGAGCGTCTCGCGCCAGACAAGTCTGAACTTCTCGTCCAAATCCTCGAACTTTGAGTGTGGGAGCCTGAGCTCAATCATGTTGGTGCGTGGGGGAGCTGGACTTAAAAAACCGCCTTATGGATAAAACATCCATCTAAATGGGGCGAGAAAGCTTTTAAGGATGGCCTCCTTGAAGGCATGTGGACATGGAAACATTTTAATACCATTGGCTTAAAGAGTCTATTGATGAACTTAACTGGGTGGTAGGGTATGTGGGGCAAGATAGAACATTACTTTGATGAATATCCTGTTAGAAAACAGATAGCCAAGGCCCTACTAAAGTACGGCCTCAGGGTTTCAGAGGACATGAAGATAAAGGCCGGTAACATAGAGGTTCCGTACACCAAGATAGCCAAGGCCCTTGACGTTGATAGGAGGGTCGTCAAGGAGACCGTTGGCATGATACTGAAGATACCGGAGCTGAAGGAGATTTACATGAACCTTGAGCCGACCGTTCATATGAAGTATGTCGGCAGGCACGTCGGCTATGGTGTCATCGAGATCGAGCCGGAGCCGAGGGCTATAGGGATACTCGCGAAGATCGCCCAGAAGATAGCGGAGCGCGAAATAAACGTTGTTCAGGTCGTCGCTGAGGATCCGGAGCTTTATCCAGAGGCAACATTGACGATAATCACTGAGAAGCCGATACCGGGAGACCTCATCAACGAACTCTCGAAGCTTGAGGGTGTTAAGAGGATATCCATTTACTGACTCGAATTTTTTTGCGTTTTCCGTCCTTCTTTCCAAATACCTTTGTTGCCCTCTCGTGGAAAAAGGGCTCTGATGGCCACTTTTTTAGACTATGGGACAAATTAGGTGCTCTCATTTTAACCAAAAGTTCTAAACCGTCCTGTTTTACTGGTAAGGTTTATAAATCGTGGTTAAGAAGGGTCAATAGTCACTGCTCTGGATGATGCCATAACCTCCGGAGGGTTGGATATGGAAGAAGCAAGTCGTGCCAGCAAGTTCGCGTACACTGTAATCGTGTTGTTTGGTATATGGCTCCTTCTAACGGCGAGCCTGGACACACAGGAGCTCGCAACGGGCTTCGTGATATCCCTGATAGTTGCGGCTCTAACCTACGATGTCTTCACCAAGGCCGGTCTGGCAAACCTGCATCCCAAGAGGGTCGCCTACGCCATAGCTTACCTCCCCTACTTCCTATGGGCAATGATAATGGCGAACCTCGATGTTGCATACCGCGTCCTCCATCCGAAGAGGCCGATAAGGCCGGGCATAGTGAAGTGCAGGACAGTTCTTGAGAGTGACACCGGAAAGCTCTCCCTGGCAAACTCAATAACCCTAACGCCGGGAACCATAACCCTCGATGTCGATGGGGACAGCTACTTCATTCACTGGATATGGGTTCAGGACGATGTCCTGAAGGCCAAGACCGATGAGGAGCACGTTAAGAATGCCTCCAGGTATATAACCCAGCCCTTTGAAAAGTTCCTGAGGGTGATCTTCGGATGATAGGGATAAACATCTACCTCGCGTTGATAGCGATAGCAACACTTCTCAGCACCTACAGGGTCTTTAGGGGGCCAACGACCATTGACAGGCTCGTTGCAGTTGACATAATGACGACCATAACCACGGGCCTGCTGGTTCTCTTCGCCCTCTACTACGGCAGGATGATATACATCAGCGTTGCTTTGGTTTACGCCCTGCTTGCTTTCGGTGGGGTTATAGCCTTTGCAAGGTACCTGGAGGGAGGCCTATGAACGCACTCTCAGCACTCGGTGAGGCCCTTGTCCTCATAGGGACGTTCTTCTACTTCCTCTCGACGCTGGGACTTATCAGGATGCCGGACGTTTACAACAGGATGCAGACATCGACGAAGAGCGCGACCCTCGGCTCCCTAGGAGTCGTCATCGGCACGGGCATCTGGGCGGTCGGTAATGGAATGTCATGGGCATGGATTGTCCAGACGACAGCGGTCGCGGGTTTCATCCTCCTGACGAATCCGATAAGTGCCCACACTCTCATAAGAGCAGCTTACAAGCGTGGGATCCCACTCTGGCACGGGAGCGTTGTGGATAAATACGCTGAGCACCTCGCCGAGAAGTCCCCTGATGAGGAGGTGAGCGAATGAACTGCCTTGTATGCATTGAGTACATTTTGATTGGTGTCATGATACTATCTGCCATCTTCGCCGTCGAATGGCGCGACCTCCTGGCAGCGGCGGTGGGCATGGCGGCGGTAAGCCTGTTCGCCTCAATACTCTACCTGATGCTCCAAGCCCCGGACGTTGCGATGACCGAGGCTGCGATAGGCGCTGCTCTGAGCGGTGCAGTTTTCATATTCGCCATAAAGAGAACCCAGCGCTTTGAGAGCGAGGAAGAAGAAAGGCCCGGGTGGTGGATAAGATGGTGAGCATACTCAAGCGCTCCCTTGCGGTAATAATGCTCCTCATAATAGGCTATTGGCTCGCCCAGGGTCTCTCAGGCATTCCCTTCGGGCAGGACAAGATGCTCGTCGGCAAATACTACCTCGACAACGTCATCCGTCAGACCGGCGCCATAAATGCCGTGACCGCGGTTGTTGTCAACTACCGTGGTTTCGATACGCTCGGTGAGGTCACAGTTCTGTTCATAGCCTCGACTGGTGTCGGTGCACTCCTCTGGGCGAAGAGGAGGGAGAGGACTGCAAAGACCGAGGGTTCAATAGTCCTGAAGACTGGTATAAGGCTCCTTACACCTTTTGTGATCCTCTTCGGTGCATACATATTCATCCACGGACACCTGACCCCGGGTGGGGGCTTCCCAGGAGGAGCTACGATAGCAACGGCATTCCTCCTGCTCTACATGGCATACACAATGTACGAGATACCCCGCAGGGCCTTTGAGAACACCGAGGGCGTAGCCGGGATGAGCTATGTCATCGTCGCCCTCATAGGTCTCGCCATAGGTGGCTACTTCCTCTTCGACTGGATATGGCAGACGTGGCACTTCGGCGTCAACAACGTCGGTAGAATCCTCAGTGGTGGCTTCATTCCGGTAATCTACACTATCATAGGCATCAAGGTTGGCACGGAGCTGAGCGGAATCATCGACAACATGCTCAGAGAGGAGGTGAGAGAATGATCAGCGCCTACTACTTCGGCGCCATTTCACTTGTCCTAATAGGCCTCTACGCCGTCCTCGTGAAAAAGAACGTCCTCAAGATGCTCATCGGCCTGAGCATAATGGAGACCGGCGTGAACCTGCTCCTCGTAAGCATAGGCTACATCTACGGAAGGAGTGCACCAATACTGAGCGAGGGGATAGGACCGAACCAGGCGGTTGACCCGATTCCCCAGGCGCTCGTTCTAACGGCCATAGTCATAGGGGTTGCGACGACTGCCATGGCCCTTAGCGTTGCGATAATCCTCTACCAGAAGTATGGCACCCTCAACGTTGAGGAGATAAGGAGGTTGAGAGGATGAACGTGCAGTACGCTTCGCTCCTCATAGCCATACCCCTCATAACCGCGTTCTTCGTCCCCCTGATGAAGGGGCTTGGGGAAAAGGCCATAAAGACCTACGTGCTCATAATAACGGCAATACAGGCGGGCATAGCAACTTGGGTCTTTGAGGAGGTCTACACCACAGGGAAACCGATAATAGTCATGGCCGGGGGCTGGAGGCCACCCGTTGGCATAGACCTCTACATAGGCCCCTTCGCGGCACTCTTCGTCCTCATAGTTGCCCTCGTGAGTTTCCTGATGGCAGTCTTCAACTTCAGGGCGGTGAAGGTTGAGCCAATCGACAAGTACGCCATGCTCTTCCTCCTCCTGATGCTGGGAGCGACCGGTATGATAGCGACCGGGGATATATTCAACCTCTTCGTCTTCATGGAGATAACCGCAATAACGGCCTACGCCCTCACAGCCTACAACAAGACGGGTGAAGCGGCCGAGGCTTCACTGAAATATATGGTTCTTGGGGGCATAGGTTCGAGCTTCTTCCTGATAGGCGTCGCCCTCATCTACGGCGCCACGGGGACGCTCAACATGGCCCAGATAGCCCAGCTGGCCGGCAACATAAACCCGACCGTTGCTCAGGTTGCCCTGGCTTTGGTAATATTCGGCTTAGCCGTCGAGGCCGAACTCTTCCCGCTGAACGCGTGGGCGCCCGACGCTTATCAGGCAGCGCCTCACCCGGTTACCGCAATGTTCTCAGCCTTCGTGGTAAAGGCCGGCATCTACGCCCTCGCCAGGATACTCTACCTGATGAGCGCTGTTGGGACATGGAAAAATATCCTCCACCTGCTAATAGCGATGGCGACCTTAACTGTTATCGTTGCCGAGTTCTCGGCCCTGAGGCAGAGGAACGTCAAAAGGATGATAGCCTACTCCTCGGTAAGCCAGGTTGGTCTGATAGGACTCGCCTTCGCCCTTGGAACTCAGGCCGGTGTTGACGCGGGAGTCTTCCAGATGATCAACCACGCTATCATAAAGGTTCTCCTCTTCCTCGGCGTCGGCTACGTGGCGGTACAGCTAGGAGGAGCCGAAATTGAGAACTTCCGTGGCCTCGGGAAGAGGATGCCACTGACGGCCCTTGGGGTAACAGTGGGATCAATGTCCGCAGTGGGGATACCGCTCTTCAACATCTTCTGGAGTAAACTGAGGATAATCCTCGCAACGGTCGATGCAGGCTACGCATGGGCGGCTGCCTTAGTGCTGGGCGCGAGCGTCGTGGAGGCGGTCTATTACTTCAGGCTGGTGCATGCGATATGGTTCACCGGAGAGGGCGAGAGACTCAGGGAGAGTGCTCCTCTGGTGGCGATAATGCTGCTCCTGATAGCCATCATTGTGGCAATAGGCATCTACCCGAACTACGCCTGGAGCCTCTCGCAGAAGGCCGGTAACGACATCTTCAATGTCGCCCAGTACATCAAAAACGTTCCACTCATGGGGGTGGGAGCATGAACCTGCTGATGGTAATGCTCTTCGCACCGCTCATAGCGGGCTTCCTGGCGTGGCTCCTTGACTTTAAGGTGATCCGCGAGGTAATAGGCATAATTGGCGCCTCCATCCCGATAGGAGTGCTGGCGTATTACTACAGCACAGTGACGAGCGAGTCCATCACCTACAGCCTCACAGTTGGTGGCTTTACCCTCGGCTTCCACCTGACCATGCTCACGTGGTACTTTGCGGTGATTGCATCAATCGTGGGTATTGCAATGGCCTTCGGCATGGCCAGTACATCAAAGAGCTCCTATGACTGGCTCTTCGCCCTCATAAGCTTTACCGGAGTCCTTGGTGTTTTCCTCAGCTCTGACTTCGTGGGCTTCTTCCTGTTCTGGGAGCTCATGACCTTTGGGAGCTTCATGATGGTCCTGAAGAGGAACAGGCATGAGTCCCTGAAGTACTTCGTGCTCAGCATCATCGGTGCCTACTCGATGCTGGTAGCGATAGGTATAATCTACGCCAAGACAGGGGCACTTGACTTCAACACGGTACAGAAGGCCCTCCGGCTCGATGCGATGGTCGGCTCTATAAGCAGGGGGGAGACGGCCCTGATATACACGCTGTTCCTCATCACCTTTGGCGTTAAAGCCGGTGCAGTTCCGCTCCACGTCTGGGCACCCGGTGCCTACAGCGAGAACGACCAGAGCTATACGGCCTTCTTCAGCGGTGCCCTCAGCAAGGCTGGAGTTTATGGTTTCGTCCTTCTCTACATCCTCATGGGGGCAAAGCTCTACACGGCTCTCGGCGTTTTCAACAACCACCTGGTCTTCGCCTACATACTGGCTTGGATAGGTGCCATAACCGTCGTCGTTGCGAGCTTTCTGGCGGTGCTCCAAGAGGACATCAGGAAGCTCTTCGCCTACTCGTCGGTCGGTCAGGTCGGTTACATCCTCCTCGGTCTCGGCATTGGGACGGGACTGGGCTTTGCCGGAGCCCTCTTCCACGTCCTCAGCCATGCTATATTCAAGAGTCTCTTCTGGCTGGTCACCGCTGCGATAATCCTCAGAACCGGCAAGACCCGCTTTGAGGATCTTGGTGGTCTGGCCGAGAAGATGCCGATAACCTTCACCATGGGGCTCATAGCGGTTCTCAGCCTGGCTGGTATTCCGCCGATGGCAGGCTTCGCGAGCAAGTGGCTCCTCTACGAGGCAGCTATAAGCGCCCACATGCCCCTTGTTGCAGGTGCAATATTCCTTGGCAGCGGACTGGCCTTCGCCTACGTCGTGAGGTTCCTCTACGCAGTATGGTTTGGTCAGAGGCCGAGCGACCTTGACGATGTTAAGGAGGCACCTCTCCCGCTCCTCATCGGAATGGTCATCCTGGCGATACCAAACCTGGTCTTCGGAATAGCCCCTGGACTGGTCACGGGCTACTTCAACAGGCTCTTCGGGGACACCATAGTCGGCGGAAACTACTTCAGGCTCGTCACGCCAACAGGAACCTACAATGCCCTGCTCGTCACGGTCATCCTCATATTCGGCCTGAGCATAGCAGGTCTCATATACATCTACGGTGCCAAGACGAGGAAAATACCCGTAATCAACACCTACCAGTCAGGTAACCCGGTGACCGAGGAATACAACCTCAGCATGAGGAAGAACTTCTACAGACCTTTAGCGGAAGCCCTCGGCTTCTGGCTCAAGTACAGCTGGGACCGCTTCTACGAGAGGCTGGCGAACCTCACGGAAGACTTTGCGGACTGGCTCAGGGAAGGCTTCTACAATGGGAACGCCCAGAGCTATTCGTGGTATCTGACGATAGTGCTCCTAATCTTAGCGCTGTGGGGGGTGCTGTGAATGTTCGCGTGGAAGCTTGTGCTTGAGGCCATAGGGATGCTCATCTATGCGACCTTCATTGGCTTTATCTTCATGGGAATAGAAAGGAAGGCTATGGCTAGAATACAGAGGAGGATAGGGCCCCCGATATACCAGCCAATAATAGACACGCTCAAGCTACTCGGCAAGAAGGAGAGCGTCAGCCACGGCTTCATCTACGACTTCGGGCCGGTGTTTGCCCTTGGAGCGAGCATAACGGCGCTCCTCTTCATACCCATGGGCAACTTCCAGCTCTTCAGCAACAACGCCGACTTAATCGTCGTCGCTTACCTCCTTGAGGTGCCGATGCTCGGGATAATGCTCGGTGCGATGAGCTCTGGAAACCCGTACTCCGGTTTGGGTGTCCAGCGTGGTCTGCTCACCATGGTCGCCATGCAGCTTCCCTACGGTCTGGCGATAATAGCGCTCGTCCAGCACTGGGGCACTTTCAAGCTCAGTCAGCTGGTGGCACTCCAGCAACTCCAGGGATGGAGCATAACCGTTCCAGCGCTCGCTTTAGCTTTCATAGTCTTTGACATAGTCTTTCAGGCCCTTCTGGGCCTTGAGCCCTTTGACATAATCACAGCCCCGGCGGAAATTTCGATGGGCCCCATGGTGGAGTACGGCGGCAAGCAGGCAGCTATACTCTTCACACAGCACGCAATCCAACTCTTCGCGGAGACGGCCTTCTTCGCGGTGCTCTTCCTCGGCGGTGCAAGCAACCTCCTCGACCTCTTCCTGAAGCAGCTGTTGGTGCTCTTCATAGCGATATTCGTTGCCAGCATCTACCCGCGCTTCACCATCGACCAGGCCGCGAAGTTCTTCTGGAAGTGGCCGACGATAATAGGAATAGTAGCCGTGCTCCTAACAATGTGAGGTGGTGTGAATGGGCGAGAATGAAGGTTTCATAAACTATGAGCTCCAGGAGTTCAAGCTCTTCGAACCCCTGTTTAAGTGGGCCAGGAAGAAAAGCCTCTGGATAGTGGCCTTCTGTACCGGTTGCGGTGGCATAGAGATACCACCACTGGCTACTGCCCGCTATGACTTCGAGCGCTTTGGCATAATGCCCAACCCCGCCCCGAGAATGGCCGACCTCTTCCTCATTACGGGCTATGTTACGCCGAAGACCCTCAAGAGGATAATCGTCACCTATGAGATGATGCAGGATCCCAAATACGTCCTGGCCCACGGTTCCTGCCCGATAAACGGCGGCGTCTACTGGGATTCCTACAACGTTGTCAAACAGCTCGACAAGTACATCCCGGTTGACGTTGCGATAGCAGGCTGTATGCCGAGGCCTGAAGCGGTTATGGACGGCATAATGGAGATAATGCGCAAAATAGAGAGCGGCGAAGCCAACGGCTGGAAGCGCTATAGGGAGAACTACGAGTACTACCGGAAGAATCAGGATAAACTGTTCGGTGAGGGCTGGCGCGAGAAAGAAGCTAAGAGGTGGTTGGCATGGATATGAACGAGAAGAAGGTCACTGAGAAAGTTGAGAACGCCGAACAAGTTGAGGAAACCAAGCTTCCAGACACGAGGGAGGGGAAGCTCGTTAAGGCGCTTATCGAGAAGGCCCCATACGTGGAAGGCAACGTCAGGCGCGAGAGAAGGGTGGAGTTTAACGTCCCGGCAGAGAGAATACACGACTTCCTTGAGCTCGCCAGCGAAACCTTTGAGATGCTCATGCAGATAAGCATCGTAGACTGGCTCAAGGAGGGGCAGTTTGAAATCGTCTATCAGCTCTGGAGCGTGAGTGAGAGCGTCCACGCCTTCGTAAGAACGAGGATTCCAAGGGAAGATGCAAAGCTCCCGACAGTGATGGACATCTGGCCGGTGGCCGAGACCTACGAGAGGGAAGCTCACGAGTTCTTCGGGATAGTCTTTGAGGGCAACCCGAGATTAGGGCCCTTTATCCTCGAGCCGAGGGAATACGAGAAGCACCCGCTCAGGAAGGACTTCAACCTCATTCCCTACGTGAAGGCGATCTACGGAGACGACTTCGACAGGTACGACGAGAGTAAGACGTATTACGTGATATGAGGTGATGCTCATGGCGAATTTGGAAGTCCCAAAGGAGCTTAGGGAAGAGGCAAAGGGGCATGACATGTACCTCCATCCTATAGCCAAGGATACCTACGAGCTGTTCTTCGGCCCACAGCACATGGCAACCGAGAACTTCAGCATAATCCTGAAGATGGACGGCAACAGGATTGAGAAGGCGATAGTGAACCCCGGCTTTCTCCACAGAGGCTTTGAGAAGTTAGCGGAGCAGAGACCCTACTTCACCAACATAGCTTTACTCCTCCGCATCTGCGTCCCTGAGAGTGATGTTCCCGAGAACATTTACTCGATGGCCGTTGATGAGATAGTCGGCTGGGAAGTGCCGGAGAGGGCGATATGGATAAGGACAACGGTACTTGAGATGGCGAGGCTCAGCTCGTGGATGTTCTGGATAATGGGCTTTGGAAACGAGATAGGCCTATATACAGCTGGTCAGTGGGCCGCTGCCTATCGTGAGAGGTTCATGCGCCTCTTCGAGGAGCTCACAGGTGGAAGGGTCTACCACATCTACACAGTTCCCGGAGGAGTCAGGAGGGACATACCGGGAGACAAGTGGCTCAGACAGCTCCGCGACACGGTGGAATACCTCAAGTCCAAGCTCAAGGACTTCGACGAGA
>NZ_JALTCZ010000166.1 GCF_027008145.1 Thermococcus sp.
GGGATGCTGAAACGGCAGGCATTGATAAAACGATGGCCAATCCCAGCAGGACGGCCATCAAGCCCTTCCACTTCACGGAGTTTCACCTCCGTAAGGTTGTCTGCAATGTCAATTATACGACTTGTTTTTATAAACTTTTTCTTTTACTTTAGGTAAAGATTCTTCCTTTTTTTTTCGAGTATAAATTTATTCTAACACAAATTTTCCTCTTAGAACGAATCAGAAGAAGCCCGAGTAAAGAAGTTGCATGACCATGCAACGGCCAAACCCTTATAATTCTCCTTTGCTTCATCTCTCCCGGTGGTAGAATGAAGGCTGTCATCATAGGCTCAGGAATAGGTGGGCTCTTAACTTCATCATTCCTGGCAAAGAACGGCTACGAGGTTACAGTCCTCGAAAAGGCTCCCTACGTCGGCGGCCGCTTCACGAATCTGGATTACAAAGGCTTCGGCCTCTCCACGGGGGCATTCCACATGCTCCCCCACGGCGAGGACGGGCCTTTAGCTTACCTCCTGAAGCTCCTCGGCGCGAACGTCACGATAGTGAACTCAAACCCGAAGGGGAGGATCTTCTACGAGGGAAAAACCTTCCACTACCGCGACGGCTGGAAGTACCTGAGCTGGCGTGAGAGGGCAAGGGCGATGAAGCTTCTCGCAGATATAAAGCGGAACAAGCTACCAGAAGGTGAAGAGGCCGAGACGAGCGGGCGGGAGTGGATTAAGGAGAAAATCGGGGACAACGAGTTCGTTGACCTCTTCATTAAAAGCTTCCTCGGCTGGGCCGACAGTGTCTTAGACGTTCCCGCTGGAGAGCTTGCGAGGGAGATTAAGACCGTTTTGAGATGGGGTGGACCCGGTCTGGTTAAGGGGGGCTGTAAAGCGGTGACAAACGAGCTGGCGAGACTAACGCGGGAAAAGGGCGGAAAAGTCCTCACGAGGAAAAAGGTCGTCGAGATAGACCCGGACGAGAAAAAAGTCATCACCGCCGACGGTGAGGAGTTCTCCTACAACGTGCTGATTTCCAACATTGGAATAAAGGAGACCGTTGAGCTAGTCGGCAGGGGGCACTTCGACCGGGATTACTTGAGGCGCGTTGACTCTCTAAAGCCGAGTGAAGGCATTAAATACAACGTTGCCCTGAGGGGTGAATCGAGGATAGGGAACACCGTCGTTTTCACCCTCGACACGGAGAGAATAAACGGGTACAACGAGCCTAGTTCGATAAACCCCGAGCTTGCTCCGAAAGGCTACACGCTTATAATGCTCCACCACGCCCTCCAGAGCAGAAACGTCAAGGCAGAGCAGAGGAAGGGCATCGAGGACATCTACCGCATATTCCCTAACCTCGACGTGGAGGGAGAAATCCTTCTCATCCAGACCTACCTCGACGGGAACCCGGTCAACAGGGTTGCCAGCGGGCAAGTCGTTGAAGATTTCTCCATTGAAGGAGTTTACATCGTTGGCGATGCCTACAGGCCCCCCGGAGGGATAGAGGTTGAGGGAATCGCCCTGGGTGTCATGAGAGCCCTCGAAAAGCTCGGCCTCGGAACCTTTGAGGGGTGGTATCCCTGACCTTTTATCCTTACATTTGTCGAAAGGTCTTTCTTTTACCCGAACCTTCTTCAGATGAACATGAGTGAAGCCTAACGAACATTTTTATCCTCACAGACATACTTATTCATGGGAGGTGAAAGAATGAAAAGGGTCGTCATAGCTCTCGGTGGCAACGCGATTCTCCAGAGGGGCCAGAAAGGTACCTACGAGGAGCAGATGAAGAACGTAAAGGAAACAGCAGGGCAGATAGCTGAGATAATCGAGAGGGGCTACGAGGTTGTTATAACCCATGGGAACGGGCCCCAAGTCGGTGCACTTCTCCTCCACATGGACGCCGGCCAGCAACTCTATGGAATTCCTGCCCAGCCGATGGACGTCGCTGGGGCTATGACACAGGGGCAGATTGGCTATATGATAGGGCAGGCTCTCATAAACGAGCTGAAGCGGAGGGGAATAAACAAACCGGTCGCAACCGTGGTCACCCAGACAATCGTGGACAAGAACGATCCGGCCTTCCAAAACCCGAGTAAGCCCGTCGGGCCTTTCTACGACGAGGAGGTAGCTAAGAAGCTCGCAGAGGAGAAGGGCTGGAAGGTTGTAGAAGATTCTGGAAGAGGATGGAGGCGTGTTGTTCCAAGCCCTGACCCCAAGGGCCATGTCGAGGCCCCGGTCATAGTTGATCTCATCGAGAAGGGCTTCATCGTTATAGCGAGCGGAGGCGGTGGAGTTCCCGTTGTGGAGGAAAACGGCCAGCTGAAGGGGGTCGAGGCAGTAATAGACAAGGATTTAGCAGGAGAAAAGCTGGCGGAGGAGGTGAAGGCAGATATTTTCATGATTCTGACAGATGTCAATGGGGCCGCGATAAACTATGGGAAGCCGAATGAGAGGTGGCTCAGAGAGGTAACGGTGGAGGAGCTGAGGCACTATTATAATGAGGGTCACTTCAAGAAGGGGAGCATGGGGCCGAAGGTTCTGGCTGTGATAAGGTTCATCGAGTGGGGTGGCAAAAGGGCGATAATAGCATCACTCGAAAAGGCCGTTGAGGCCCTTGAAGGGAAAACGGGAACCCAAGTTCGTTCCAAAGGTTAATATACCCCCTTTACCTCTTAACTTCTGGTGATCCGATGAACAGTTCCGCAAGTGGATTTTTGAGCTCCCTAATATGGTGGCTCTTCTTCCTCTACCTGCTCCTATGGCCCCAGATGCAGTACAAAGGGCTCCAGATGGCGAGGGCCAAACTGCTCCAGCAACTGTCGAGCAAGAGGAGCTCAACGGTAATAACGATGATCCACAGGCAGGAGAGCATAGGACTCTTCGGGATTCCATTCTACAAGTTCATAAGCATAGAGGACAGCGAAGAAGTCCTGAGGGCCATAAGGATGGCTCCCAAGGACAGGCCGATAGACCTGATAATCCACACACCCGGCGGACTTGTGCTCGCGGCGACACAGATAGCGAAGGCCCTCCACGACCATCCAGCGGAGACGAGGGTTATAGTGCCCCACTACGCGATGAGCGGTGGGACGCTGATAGCCTTAGCAGCGAACAAGATAATAATGGATCCCCACGCAGTTCTTGGGCCCGTTGATCCCCAGCTCGGCCAGTACCCGGCACCGAGCATCCTAAGGGCCGTCGAAAAGAAAGGCCCCGAGAAGGCGGACGATCAGACGCTCATCCTTGCGGACGTCGCTGAGAAGGCCATAAGGCAGGTTCGGAACTTCGTTTACAGCCTCCTGAAGGACCGCTACGGCGAGGAGAAGGCCAGAGAGCTGGCGCAGATACTCACCGAGGGCAGGTGGACACACGACTATCCTATAACCTTCGAGCACGCCGAGGAACTCGGGCTGCACGTTGAAAGTGAAGTGCCTCCCGAGGTCTACGCCCTGATGGAACTCTACAAACAGCCTATGAAGCAGCGTGGAACGGTCGAGTTCATGCCCTACCCTCAGAAGGCGGAGAACTCCAAGTGACTCATACAGGATTCGGGAACATCCAAAAAGTTTTTATTTACCCCCCTCCTTTTTCAGTCCAGATGTCAGGTGAGGGAAGCTGTTCTAAAAAGTGAAGAGGGGTAAGAGCGATGCCAACGGTTAAAGTGGATCCAGAGGAAATTAAGAGGATCAAGAGAGAACTTGAGGCCCTGGAGAAGGAGAGAAATGAAATCAGGGCTAAGTTTGAGGAGCTCGAAAAGGAGCTCCAAGTCTGGATTCAGAAAAGGGACGAGAAGAACAGGGAGGTTCAGCAGCTCCGTCAGAAGGGGCGGGAGTATAAGGCCAAGCGTGATGAGATCAACCAGAAGATACAGGAGCTCAAGAAGAACAGAGAAGAGATAAACGCAAAGCTTGACCTTCTGTATCAGGAGATACTCGAATACAAGACTAAGCGGGACGAGTACAAC
This sequence comes from Thermococcus sp., assembly GCF_027008145.1. GTDB lineage: Archaea > Methanobacteriota_B > Thermococci > Thermococcales > Thermococcaceae > Thermococcus. The sequence goes on from NZ_JALTCZ010000166.1 coordinate 3,952, forward strand.
CAGCTCAGAAGGCTCAAGATGCCCCCGGAGAGAATACAGGAGAGGATAGAAAAACTGGAGTGGGAGCTCCAGACCAACCCTAACATAACGCCCGAAAGGGAGAAGCAGATAGTGGATCAGATACAGGTTCTCGCAACGGAGCTTGAGATAATCCAGCAGGCCGACAGGTTTCACAAGAAGCTCGTCGAGACTAGGAAAAAGGTAGATCAGCTTAAAAAGGCCAGAAAAGCGATAAGCCTTGAGATACAGAAGTTAGCAAACCAGAGCCAGCAGTTCCACGAGCAGATGATAGGGGCCTTCAACAAGGCAGACGAGGTCAAGAAAGAGGCCGATGAGTACCATGCAAAGGTCGTTGAACTGCGCGAGAAGGTCAGGGAAGTTAGAAGACAGCTCCGCGAGCTGGAGAAGAAGATAAGGGAGTATGACGAAAAGCATAAGGAGCTCATAGCATATCGCCTCGTCGCTAGGATGAGGGCCAAGAAAGATGCAAACTTCGAGAAGGCTGTTGAGGCGCTTGAGAAGTTCAAGAAGGGCGAAAAGCTCACCCTCGATGAGTTACTGCTCCTCCAGAGGTACAACCTCGTCTGAGGCATGGCCATGGAGGTACTCAAACACGAAGGCCCCGGAAGGCTCGGGCTAGTCCGCCTGGGAGAGCACTCCTTCAGAACGCCCGCCCTAGCCGGGGTAGAGTTCACGCTCTCTCCCTTCAACTCCTTCTTTCACCCGGATGAAGTCAGTGACCACGACTTCAACTTGGCCCCCTCAATACCCCTCGGCTTCTACACCCCGGCGGAGATCATAGAGAAGGTCATAGGAAGGCTCTGGAGCGTAAGCTATTCCGGTTTTAACACCTTCTACCTGCCGGCTTTAAGAAGGATAGAGTATCTAGACGAGTTCTTCAAGATAATCGAGAGGTACAACTTTGAAGCAGTTTACCTCGGCAATTCAAAAATACTAGTCAAGGAGTACCGCTACTTCGTCAAAATCCTCCGCGAGCTCCGCGAGAGGTTCCCGAACATCATGATAATTGCCGATTTGGAGCCCTTCTTCTACCCACTGGCGGTTTACCTCGGGATAGATGCCTTCGACACGCGCTCGCTCAAGCTCTACGACTTCGAGGGCAAGGGCTTCACCAGGTTCAGCCCATTCCTCTGGGACAAAGAACCCAACTCCTTCGACTTTGCGAGGGAGACTATCTTACTCGTTAGAAAGGCCCTTGAAGAGGGAAAGCTCCGCTATCTGGTTGAAAACTTCTTCAACACCCAGTACCACTCCGGAATCCTTCGTATAGCGGATCTTGAGTACCCCGATTACCTCGAAAAGTATACCCCAATGCAGAAGGAGACGGTTTATTTCATAAGCGACGCATCGATTAGAAGACCTGAGGTAAGGCGCTGGCATTCTCGCATCATTGAGCGCTTTACTCCACCAAAGAACACCGAGCTCGTTCTGCTCTTTCCGTGTTCAGCCAGAAAACCCTACTCCTTCTCAAGGAGTCACACCCTGTACAGAAAGGTTGTGAAAGAAGCCCTTGGCCCTGGGATTTCCAAGGTTCACGAGCTTATCCTAACTTCTCCTTTCGGTGTGGTTCCAAGGGAGCTGGAGTGGCTGGCCAAATACGATATAGTCGTCACCGGTCACTGGAGTGAGGAGGAAATAAAGCCCGCTGCCCGGCTTCTGGCAAAAACCCTTGAGAAGTACCCCAAGGGAGTCCCGATCGTAGCGCACCTCGACGAGGCCTACGTGGAAATAGCCAGGCTCGCCTCCGAGATAAGCGGAAGAGAGGTGATATTCACCCACATCGAGAACGGTACTACGAGCATGGAAAGCCTTAACTCCCTCACCGAGACGCTGAAGGAGTTCGAGCTTGAGGGAACCAAAGAGGACAGAACCTACCGCTACTTCGAGAACATCAGAAAAGTCTTCGACTTCTATTTTGGTGTCGGCGCTGGAGAGGCCGTCCTCCCAGAGAACGGCCATGCAAAGGGCTCGAAGATGCTCCGTATCTTTGCTGAGAACCAGCAGACGGGAACCTTCAGGGAGGGCGTTATAAGCGTCACGCCCTTTGGAATGCAGAGGATTTACGACTCGCTCAAAGCTTACTGGGTAAGAATAGACTTCGACCTGCGCGGGGACGTTTTCGCGGTTGGCGTGAATGAGGCCGACGAGAGGATAAGGCCGGACGACATAGTGGGCGTTGTGAGAGACGAAAAAGTGGTCGGCGTTGGAAGGGCCGTTCTTGCTGGAGAAGAGATGGTAAAGGCAAAGAAAGGCGTGGCTGTAAAGGTGAGGAAAAGGGCTTAAAATTTTAAAGCCCCCCTCTGAACTTTTTCCATGCCGAAGCGCTTCCGGAAGGGCATCAAGAGGAAACGCCACTTATTCACGGCGTTAAGAAGGTCATCCCGGGCAGGATATACGAGAGCAATTCGGGGGACTTTGAGATTAGGGTAACGCGGGAAACTAAAACCGGCCTAAAGCTTGCCGTCAAAAGTGATAGCTCCGTCCAGGAGGTCTTTCTGGTCATTGAGAGGAGCGACAAGAAAGGGACAGGTATGAAATCGAACGCCTTTTTAAGAAGTGGGCGAAATGATTTTAAATTCGATTCTTAACTATCTTCGATGGTGAAAGTCAGATTTAAAACTCAGTTATCATCTTACGACATTACTGTAGTTTTCATCGCTTTAGCCTATTCACTCGCCATGACGTATTTAAGCCTCCTTAAGTTCAAGTACTTCCGCTACACCAGTTTTGACCTTGGCATCTTCACACAATCGCTCTACTCAACCCTTCATGGAGGGCTCTTCTTCAACACTCTTGAGTGGCAATTCCATGATGTTTCGACTCATTTCGGGGTTCACTTCCAGCCCGTTCTTTTTCTGTTGGTTCCAATTTTCTGGATTCACCCTTCAGCCGTGACCCTTCTCGTGGTTCAGAGTCTGGCCCTAGGCTCGTCGGTCTTGCTTGCGTATTCCCTGGCCAAAAGGGTACTCAACGAGAGACTGGCCCTTCCCTTAACGGTTTTCTACGCCTTCAATTCCTCTCTAATCGGTATAAACCTCTTCGAATTCCACCCCGTTTCTCTCGCGGTTCCTCTGTTTCTACTCACTTCAATATTCCTCGTGGAAGGCAGGGAACGTGCGTTCATCCTTACGTCCCTCCTGCTCCTCTCGGTGAAGGAGGACACCTTCCTTGGTGTCGTTTCACTCTCCCTCTGGTGGGCTCTCCGTGACGGCCTTTCCTTTGAGAGCCTCAAGAAAAACCTTCGCTTTATTGTCCTCGCGGCTCTTGCCGTCCTGTATGGCATCATCGTTATCAAGCTCGTGATTCCCCACTTCGGTAGGGGTTACCTCTACAGTGACCTCTACAAGCACGTTAGCATAACCGGAAGAAAGCTCGCCTACTTTCTCCTTTTCAACCTAAGCTTTGGGCTTTTACCGCTCTTTCTTCCACGCAACTGGGTTCTCTTGACTTTCCCATGGCTTGAGAGCCTTCTCACCTCAAGGCCCAGCCAATACACCTTTGGCTTTCACTATCCGTACATGCTAGTCCCCCTCTCCTTTGTTGGGGCCATCTTTGCGATCAGAAAGATTGATATGAGAAAAACCCTTTCGGTTCTGCTTGTCCTCGGATTAATGACATCTCTGGCAACAATGCCCGTTGTGAGAAAACCGCCAAAGGAGCAGTTTCCCATAGTTTACTACTCCATCCTTAAACCAATTCCCGGCTACAAAACGGCTTGGAAAGTCGTTGATGCCCTTCTGAAGACTGATCTCTCCATCTACACCCAGCCGGCTTTTTATCCTGCTCTGGCCGTTAAACGGAACGTTTACGTTTATCCCACTAAAATCGTGCCTGATTTGGTGCTGGTGGATGTGAAAACATATCGAGGTCGCGTTTACCTCAAGAGGCTAAGGGAGAGTGTAAAGGTCAAATACGTTCGCGTTTACTCAAAAAACGGAATAGAGGTCTACATGAGGTCGGATTTAAAGCTCCCCCTTCCCCTCGAAGAACTCCACTAGTTCTTCATCGCTTATCTCCTCATCCGTCTCTGTGTATCCAAGCTCCCTCTTCTGGAGCTCTATCAGGCCCGGAGTTAGCAGAAGCTTTCCATCCAGCTTTGGCACCGCGTAGTGAAGGGTTATCTCGCTGAACTCATCGAGCTTGATCGTCGGGTTCTCTTCATAGCCAATCTCCTCCAGCCTTTTGCCGTCCGCTATAAGCTTCGCCACTATGCTCGCTCCGTCTATCGAGTACTGCGGTTTGCCTATGTGCCTGACCTTAACGCCCTCCATTTTTGAGGTTATGAACTTCCTCGTCCTGCCCTTTGGGACGGCATTGCCGAGAATGCCTCCAACGACTATTATCGTATCTCCCCCTACGTCCTCCGGCTTCAGTTCCTCCTCCGCCTGGAGGTCGAGGACTATGAGCTTCGAGCGATCGAAGGGAAACTTCGTGACGCTCTCTCCAATAACGCCCCCAAGCTTGGCCAGTTTCTCCCTCTCATCCTCGCGGACGTTCATAAAAATGAGTTTACCCTTCCACCACTCGCTGACGTGGCGATACTCAAGCCAGAGCCACTCGCTTATCTCTTCAAGGTGCTCTATCACAAGGTACGGCATGCTTCCACCGGGGGGTCGTTGGGTGAGGTTTTTAAAAGCCCTGCGGTACTCCCTATATGTCCTTCAGGGAAAAGCATGCGAGGCTCGCTAAGCACTGCGAGATCCTTGAGAGGCCCCTCAATAGATTCTTCTACCCGCTGAGGAAAAAGGCCATCTCTTTCACCAAGGGAAGGAAAGTTTTGGAGGTTGGAGTCGGAGTCGACAAGACGCTGAAGTACTACCCCAAGGGAGTCGAGCTGTGTGAGGTCGATGCAGTCCCGGAGGCCCTCCAACTAGCCGAGGAGAGGGTCAAGGAACTGAACCTCAGGGCGTGCTTTCGGGTCGCTGACGTCGAGAACCTTCCCTTCCCGGACAACACCTTTGACACGTTTCATCCTTTGTCTTCTGCACCGTTCCGGAACCGGAGAAAGGTCTGGCGGGGATAAGACGCGCCCTCAAGCCCGGAGGGAGGGCCGTGCTCCTCAAACACACAAGGAGCGACTCAAAGCTCGTTGATTACCTCTTCCTCCTCCCGATGAAGGTCATCCTCAAGTCCATGCTGAACGATGATCACCTCAGGAACATCCACGAGCTTGTAGAGAGGTTCTTCAAACCAGAGCTGGTCGGGAGCTACTACAGGGGCATAGTGAGGCTGATAGTCGCGAGAAAGCCAGGATAAAATTTTTAAAGAGGGCCCACTTACTAACGACCAGGCTGCGCGGTGGTAGTCTAGCCTGGTCTAGGACACCGGCCTCCCAAGCCGGTAACCCGGGTTCGAATCCCGGCCACCGCACCACACACTTTTCTGGCTGGGTAAAGCTTTTAGCCTCCGGGGAGAACTTAAACTGGGAGGTGCTGTCATGGAGCCTCACGAATTCAAGCTCAACGAGGAGGGCATAAAGGCCGTTCTTCCACCCCTTGAGGCCGAGATTATGGAGCACATGTGGAAGGTTAAGGTAGCAACTGCCGGGCAGGTTTACGAGTACATGAAGGAGAAGCACCCAGACATAAGACGCTCCACGGTGAGCATACTTATGAACAGACTCTGCGAGCGCGGTCTTCTCAAGAGGCGCGTCGAGAGGGGGAGGGGGGGGATGAGGTACATCTATTCGATAACAACAACAAGGGAGGAGTTCGAGGTCAGGGTGGTGCAGAGCATACTGGATGCCCTCATGGAGAACTTCAGGGAAGCTACATACGCCTACCTATCAAAGATCAAGAAGTGATGGGATATGCTGTACGCCCTGATCCCCCTTGAGGTGATCTTGATACTCTACGCGCTGGGCAGATCCGGCCTCACCCTCATCCTGGGGGTCTCCTTCACTCTTGTAGTACTCTACCTCTGGTCTTCGAGGCATAGGTTCGGCGATGGGCTGATGCCACTGGAGAGAAGGGAGTTCCCCTGGCTCTACGATGGCATAGCCAAGCTCGCCGAGAGGGCCGGCATCGGCATGCCCAAGGTCTACCTCCTCGACGACTACATACCCAACGCATACTCCTTCGGCAACACGATAGTGCTCTCGCTGGGTCTCTTCGAAGTCCTTGACAGAGACGAGATTCTGGCGGTTGCAGCCCACGAGCTCGGCCACATAAAGAACGGGGACACGATACTCTTCCCCCTGATCACCTACGGGAGATACCTCTTCGCCGTGACAACGCTGACGCTCCTGCTCCTAGGCTCAAACATTGTAAAGTTTCTCGCCCTCCTCCTCTACATCGGCTATGAAGTCGAGAGAAGCTCCTTCATGAAGGGCAGGGAGTTCAAGGCCGATGAAACCGCATTAAGGCTGTTAAGGGTCCCCCTAAGCCTCAGAAAAGCCCTAGAGGAGCTGAAGTACTACGAAGACCTGAGGGAGACTGTGAAGGTCAGTGGCGTCCCGAGTATAGAGCCGAGCATTGAGAGGGAGAGGAAGTTCACATTTATCCCCGAGACGCATCCGACGTATGAGGAGAGGATATGGCGCATAACCTACGAGATGAATCAGCTCGCGAATAGGAACCTGCAGTGATGAATCATGGGGGTTGAGATATTCCTCGACAAGGAGAAAGCCGAGAGGATAAAGAGGATCCGCCCGACCAAGGACGAGTACTTTATGCTCATAGCAAAGCTCGTCTCGCTGAGGGCCACCTGCCCCCGCCTGAGGGTTGGGGCTGTAGCTGTAAAGGACGGCTACATCCTTGCCACGGGCTACAACGGTGCCCCCAGGAGCATGGATCACTGCATAGACGTCGGCTGTCTCATTGTAGACGGGCACTGCCACAGAGCGGTTCATGCCGAGCAGAACGTCATCGCCATGGCGGCAAGAAAGGGTATAAGCCTTGAGGGGGCGACCCTCTATGTTACACACTTCCCCTGCGACACCTGCTTCAAGCTCGTCATAAACGCGGGCATAAAGGAGATAGTGTACGAGGAGATGTACCCCAACGAAGCCACAGAGGTACTCCTGAGAGAGGCGCAGGAGAAAGGGATAATAAAGATAAGGCAGTTCAAACTCCCGAAGGAGCGCGTAAAGCTCTTTCTTGAGGAGCTGTTCGGCGAGGACTTCTAATCCTTTTCCTCCAGTTTTTTAAGCCTCTCGTTTATCTCCTCAAGCTCTATCGCTATCTTTCTTGTTAGCTCGGTTATCTCCCTCTCAGTCCTGTCAACCGCTAGGTAGACCTTGAAAACCAAGAGATATGAGAGGCCTATCGCGACGACGAATAGGGCATCAAGACCCCTTCCAAGACCAAGGAGCCTCTTTATGAAGTTGGCCAGTTCGATCGGGAACACCGCTATCACTAGCAGAACCCCGAGCAGGACCTCCCAGAAAATGAGATCGCTCCATTCAAGCTCCTCCTTCCCGTATTTTCCGAGGACGTAAAGCATCAACCCCGCGGTCACAATGATCGCTATATACTGCACGGCGTACATCGGCATCACCTCAGCTTGTCAAACAGCAGGTTGAGGGCTATCTTAACACCCTCAAGGATGTTCGTTCCCTTCTTCATCGAATATTCCGTATAAACGGCTCTTATTGGGACTTCAACGATCCTGCAACCGGCCCTCGAAGCCTCGATGATTATCTCACTCGAAACGGCATAGCGATCGCAGGTTATCCTGATCTTAGACAGGCACTCACCACTCAGACATCTGAGGCCACTTTGACTGTCGCTGACGTATCTTCCGGCGAAGATGGCTGTCACAAAGTCGAGAACGAAGTTGCCGAACTTCTTGACGAAGGGCATCTCGCTCGTGTCGCCCTTGAGCCTTGAGCCGACTGCGAAATCGGCCCTGCCCTCTGCAACAGGCCTCATGACGCGGAGGGCATCCTCAACAAGGTGTTGGCCATCGGCGTCGAAGGTTACGACCATCTTTGCCCCCTTTCTCAAAGCGTAGACAAAACCCGTCCCAAGTGCACCGCCTAATCCTCTGTTGACGAGGTGTCTGAGGACATGGACACCGTATGAGTGGGCTATCTCCTCCGTCCCGTCCCGGGAGCCGTCGTTAACGACCACGATCTCATCACACCTGAAATATCTGAGGAGCTCCTCAAGGACTGAAGCTATTGTCCTTTCCTCGTTGTACGCCGGGACAACCACATAGCTTGAGAACAGCCTTTCGAGGAGGACTTTCAAGGCCGGAAGATCCCTAACCTCGAAGTCTGGCTCCGCCTCGACCTGGAAGCTCATCCTGCCAGTATTGTGTCCAGTAACGAGAACCGTTAATGCCCCCAGCTCCCTAGCGGGAAGCACGTCATACCCGTGATCGCCTATGACGAGGGTCTTCTCGGGTTGAACGCCAAGGGAAGAGATAATCCTCCTCAGCTGGCCGGCACTGGGCTTCAACTCCTCCGGTGGGACATCATCCCTAGTGGAGATAACATCGAAGTACTCCATTAGATCGTTCATCTCAAGGGCCTTAACTGCCGCACTCTTGGAGCTTCTAGTCATGATGGCGAGCGTTACTCCTCTATCCTTCAAGAATTTGAGGAGCTCACCGGCGCCTTCAAAGGGGAAGCTCTCGTCCATTCTCTCAGTTTCCAGCTCAACGAGAATTGAATATAGCTCCTCGAAGGGTATCCAGGTTTCCCTTGAAATCCTCAGCAAGCCCTCGTACATAGGGGTTAGGTCACCGACAAGTTCCTTGTCTATGCCCATCTCGATTAGCCTCTTCCTAAGCTCCCTCTTTATCTCACTGAAGGGCTTTTTGGCTCCAACGAGGGTACCATCGAGGTCGAAGACAACCAGCCTTATGTCCATGCTATCACCGAAGGGTTTATTTTTGATGAGACCAATGTGCCTTGGTGTCAGATATGCTTGGAACGGCTTTCTTTATAGCTTTAATCCTCTCGGTCACGCTGACGCCCTACGTGGCTGGACTCATGAGGAAGGCCGGTGTTGTTGGATGGGACATCCACAAGCCCGACCAGCCCGAGGTTCCCGAGATGGGAGGCCTTGCGGTGGCAATTTCCTTTGCACTCGCCACGTCCCTTGGGGGAGTCAGTGGCATACCCGTCCTAGTCTTCCTCCTCTTCTCTCTCGTCGGCGTTCTCGACGATCTGACTGCCCTAAGACAGTCTCACAAAGTTATCCTCTCAGTCCTCGTGGCACTCCCGGTGGCACTTATAAAAGTCCCGGAGTGGGTAAGTTTTCTGGGCTGCACTCTCCACCTCGGTGCCATGTATCCAATCCTCGCCCTCCTCTTCGTCGTCGGCTCGGCAAACCTCGTGAACATGCTGGCGGGTTTTAACGGGATTGAGGCGGGGACAAGTGCCATAGCCCTCGCTTTCCTTGCCATTGTAACGAGAGGAACCGCGAGGGAGCTTGCCCTTGCCGGTCTCGGGGCGTCGTTGGGGTTCCTCCTCTGGAACAGGTATCCGGCAAGGGTCTTTCCCGGCGACACGGGGACGCTCTCTCTAGGGGCTCTTATAGGACTCGTGGGGATCCTGGGGAAGGTTGAACTCTACGCTGGTCTGCTCCTCATTCCCCACTTCTTGGACTTTACAATAAAGGCCCTTGGAGTGCGTTTTGGAGTGAGGAAGCACGGGCGCACCGAAGTCCTGCCCGATGGAACGCTCAAGGCACCGCCTTACCCGAGCTTCCTCGGGCTGATAATGAGAAAAATCAGGGTAAACGAGCCGAAGCTCGTCGCAACCGTATGGCTTATTGAGTTCTCTCTAGGCCTCCTCGTTCTCTTTCTGAGTCGATTACCTTGACCATCCCGAAGCCGTACCTCGTTTTTTCCCCAAAACCGTTCTCATAACCGAGCTTAGCTATATCCTCGGAGCCGGAATACCTGAAGACCATAAGGGAGCCACGGTAGTAGACGTTCCTAACGAGTATCCTGACCGGCTTGAACTTTATGACCTCAATCCTGAAGTCCTTGCTAGAGGGCATCCCACCGTAGATAGTCGAGTACCTCAGGAGCATCACCTTGCGGAGCTTGTCCTGGAAGAGGGGATCATCCGGGTATAAATCCCACACCTTCATCTTCCCGTCCACGAGCCTGACAGTCCTCACGAGGATCGGGCTGAGGGTGGAAAAGAGAGAATTACCACTCAGCTTTGGCTCCCTGAGAACCCGAACATCATCGGCTATGAATGTAGCGTCCTCTATCCTGAGTGTCGGACTGTCTATAAAGCCCTCGCTTATGGCCTTTATGACCTCCGGCGAGTGAGAGGAGACGTAGAGGGAAACGTCGTCGGCTAGAACCCTTATGCCCTTCTCAGGCACTATCTCCCTCTTCCTTATCATTATCCTGGAGAAGGTGAAGTAATCAAGTTGACTCGTCTCAACTTTCCTCGCGAGCTCGGGCGATACAAGGCTTATCTTCCCAAGGAGCTGGGTGTAAACGTCGTAGTTATAGTTGAAGGGCAGAAGTGTTCCATCTTCAGCCGGCCTAAGTTTAATCTCCACTCTCATTCCACCACCCCGTGTTCTACACTACACGCTAGTAAGTATCGAAAGTTAATAAGAATTTCGCGATTGACAAGGCTGAATGTTAAGCGGTGCGTGGATAGAGTTAAAAAGGCTCCGGGATAACTAAGGTTAGAGTGAGAGGTGAGAGCCATGAGCGTTGAGGACGCAAATTTCAATGAAGGTTATGATGACTACATCACCTTCCTGAAAAGGCGCATAAGGCAACTTGAACTGCAGGTCAGGACGCTTGAAGCCGACAAGGAGAGGCTTGAGAGGGAGCTCTCCCGCTTGAGGATGGAGATGTCGAGGCTGAGACAGCCACCGGCCTTCGCCGGGACTGTTATAGAGATACTCGACGACGACAGGGCTATAGTGCAGAACTACAACGGGCCACGCTTCGTCGTGAGGATAGCTCCCTGGGTGGAGCGCGACAAGCTCAAGCCCGGTTCGAGGGTGGCACTCGACCAGAGGACAATGGCAGTGGTGGAGCTACTCCCAAGCGAGAAGGATCCGAGCGTTCTGGGCTTCGAGGTTATAGGGAGACCGAACGTTACTTACAACGACATAGGTGGCCTCGACAGACAGATACAGGAGCTCAGGGAAGCCGTTGAGCTCCCTCTTAAGCACCCGGAGCTCTTTGAGAGGATTGGAATAGACCCACCTAAAGGAGTCCTCCTCTACGGACCGCCCGGATGTGGGAAAACGTTAATGGCAAAGGCAGTGGCAAACCACGTTAATGCCACCTTCATCCGCGTAGTCGGGAGCGAACTCGTCAGGAAGTTCATAGGGGAGGGTGCCCGCCTAGTTCACGAACTCTTTGAGCTGGCCAAGGAGAAGGCCCCGACTGTAATCTTCATCGATGAAATAGACGCCATCGGGGCCAAGAGGATGGACGAGACCACCGGTGGCGAAAGAGAGGTCAACAGAACACTTATGCAGCTTTTAGCGGAGATGGACGGCTTCGATCCAAGGGGCAACGTCAAGATCATAGCCGCAACCAACAGGCCCGACATACTCGACCCGGCCCTGCTAAGGCCAGGACGCTTTGACAGGCTCATAGAGGTTCCCCTCCCTGACTTCAAGGGAAGGCTTGAGATACTAAAGGTTCACACGAGGAAGATGAACCTCAGGAACGTCGACCTTAATATCATAGCGGAGCTCACGGAAGGAGCAAGCGGAGCAGATTTGAAAGCCATAGCAACCGAGGCCGGAATGTTCGCCATAAGGGACAGACGCGACCACATCACCCAGCACGACTTTCTGAAGGCCATCGAGAAGGTTCTCGGTGCGGAGCAGAGGCTCGCTCAGGCGATAGCGATGCACGAGGTCATGTACGGCTGAAGCTTTTCCCTCCAACCTTTTCTTCTAGGGCTATTACTCCCCAAGTGAGGGCGTATATCAGGGGTATCGAGAGGAACGCTCTTGTGTGGCCGAACCAGTCCATGAGGAGACCGACTAAGTAGGGCCCCATGGTTGCCCCCAAGAAGCTCACCATGTTCACGAAGCCCATGACCAGCCTGAGGGTTTCCTGCGTTGCTTTTTCCGCGGTATATGCCGTAACTATAGCACCAACAGAGTAGAAGAATAGACCCAGGGGGATAGCTAACAGGGGTCAAGCCGTTAGGGTCAGCAGGGCGTTTGCCCCGAAGACGATGCCAATGCTCCTCCTGCCCAGCGTATCGTAGAGCCTCCCACCGAAGAGTGAACCGGCAATCCCAACCACCGAGAGGAGGGAGAAGAAGCTCGAAGCCCTCTTCAAGGACGTTCCAGAGTGCACTAGAAAGGACACGAGGAAGGTGAGGAAACCGAAGAAGGCCGAGAGGGCTATGAAGTTGGCGACACTCAGAAGGTAAACGTTGCCCGGGAGGGAGAGCCTCACCCTCTGAGACTTTGAGACTTCGCCCTTGATGAGAAAGACCATGGAGAGACCAACCGCCAGGCTCATTGTCGAGAGAACCAGAAAAGAGCACCACCAATCAAGTTGGAGGGCTATTGGGACGACTATCAGTGGGGCAAGGCCCGTTCCCAAGGTGGGCCAACCACGAATACGCCCGGGGCTGAACCCTTCCGCTCGCGGTACAGCTCGCTTATTAGAGCCGTTGCCGGGGCGTAGTATAGGCCGGAGAAGAGGCCGTAGAGAGCCCTGACAGCGAGGATCTGCCAGTAGTGCCTGGTGACGATAATTAAGGCGGAGGGGAGAGAGCAACCCACTATGCTGACCACAAGGAGCTTTTTCCTCCCGATCCTGTCCCCGATGCAGCCAGCTGGAACCTAGACGAGGGCATAAGGCAGGAGTAAAGAGGTCATCAGAAGGCCAGCCTCGGCGTTGCTTATCCCGAGTTCGGCAGTTATCATCGGTATCAGCGGAGGAATGGCCATCCTGTGAGCGTAGTTGAAGACCCAGCCGAGGCTGACCAAAAGGAGGAGCAACCTCATGGCTTCGATGAAGGACTTAACGTTTAAAAATCTAATGAAAGAGCCGTAGGTTTATAAGATGCCCCGGGAAACTTAGGTGGGAGGGGAAATGGTTAGCAAATTGCTGGCCCTCGAAGCCTACCCCAACCTCAAAGACCTCGACTTCAGGTTACTCAGGGCTGTGGAGCTCAGGATGAGGCGCTACATGTGGGTGCCCCTCGAAGAGATAGCCAGGTTCTCAAGGCTGGACGTTGAGACCGCATCCTTCAGGCTGGGAAAGCTCGATGACTGGGGCCTCGTGAGGCGTAGGAGCGACATGGGTTACATAGGCTACCAGCTCACGATACACGGCTATGACGCCCTCGCCATAAGAGCGCTCGCCAGAAAAGGAGTTATCGAGAGGATAAGCACGACCCAGATAGGGGTCGGGAAGGACGCAGATGTTTACGTCGGGATAACTCCCTCAGGTGAAAGGGTTGCCGTCAAGTTCAACAGGATAGGCGGAAGGACCGCATCGAGGAGAGCGGACTACCACTCCAGTGTTTTCCGCGACAAGCACCACACAAGCTGGCTCTATGTTTCGAGACTCATAGCGAGGAAGGAATACGATGCTTTGGTACTGCTGAGTCCGATAGCAAGCGTCCCGAGGCCAATAGCCTGGAACAGGCATGCCCTTGTAATGGAGTTCATCGACGGAAAAGAACTCGCCGAGCTCCGCGACACTGACCTGAGCAGAGGAGAGGCGCGAGAGGCCCTAAACAAGGTGCTGGAAGAATACCTGAAGGTAGTCCGCTTCGGGATAGTGCACTCCGATTTAAGCGAGTTTAATGTTGTCCTGCTGAAGGACGGCGGGGTTATGATAATCGACTGGGCCCAGTACATCCCAACGGCCGACCCGGAGAGCTACGAACTCCTGAGGAGGGATATAATGGTCATACTGAACGCCTTCAGGAGGAGGTGGAGTGTTAGGATTCCCTTCGGGGAGGTCTGGCCCGAGTTTGAATCCGCATGGAAGGAAAGCAGGGGTGAGGGAGATGGTGATTAAGTACGAGCCCCTCAACAGGCGGGAGAAGATTGTAAGACTCTTCAGGGAAGCTATAGAGGCCGAGAACAGGAAAGACCTAGAGACCGCTAAGAGGAAGCTCGACGAGATACTGCACGAGAGCATTGACGTAGAACCTGAGTTCTACTTCGAGGCCTGCTTCCGCATTGCAGACATCTTCATACAAGAGGACAACTACCGCGGGGCCGTTAAGTGCGCCCTGAGGGCCATAATGAGGGCTCCGAGCAACGACCACTACCGCTTAGGAGTCAGGAGACTCGGAGATATCCTTGAGATAATGAAGGTCAAGGGGAGGCTGTCCGAGTTATCCGAGAACATGGAGGCAACTCTGAAACTCATCAAAGAGGACGGGGAACTTCACCACTTTGTAGAGGCACTTATGAGGATCGCAAGGGGGGAAAGAGTAAAAGAGAAGTTCTCCCTGAAGGAGTTCAACGAGGTAATAGAAGTTCTCTCAGGGTAAGCTCAACGGTTTTCTTTCCCGGCCGGAAGGGGTAGTTGTAGGGCTCCTTCCCCGGCCTCTCGTTGTAGTAGGGCCTGTTGCAACCCGGACAGCCGTGGGTTGAGAATACATCAGCGGGGATTCTCGAAAGTTCTTCCTCCGAGAGGGCAAAGCCCGCTATCGAGTCGCCCTTAAAAACTATTGCCCCTCCCATTCCCTCCTCCAGTAGCCACCTGGCAAGCTGTATCTTACGATAGCGCTCCAGGGAAGGAGGCTTCACCTTTTCAAGCCTCGTCCCCTTTATGGGGGTGAAGGCGAATAGGGAGATGTCTCCACCAGCCTCGTAAACCCTCTTCATGGTCTCGACGAGCTCCCTGTCGGTCTCGCCGAGGCCGACTATTATGTGAACTAGCGCCCTTCTCCTTCCGAAGACCTTAACAACGTCGCCGATGAACCTCCAGATTCCATCCCAACTGAGATCAGGCTTGAGTTCGCGGAAGAGCCTTTCGCTCGCAACGTCGAGGCCAACCCCTATGTAGTCAACGCCGAGCCCTTTAAACTCCTCAAGAAGCCCCCTCCCAACGGGGGTTATCGAGACCGAGATGGGGAGTCCTAGGGCGGAGAACTCTGAGAGAAGCTCAAGGACGTCCTCATGCATCCCGGGGTACTCAACCGTCTGAAGGCAGAGCCTTGAGAAGTTCCCTCCGGGAAGGTTTCTGAGCACATCCCCCAGCTTAAAAGCCGGCCACGTAACGCGGGAGAGCTTTTCCCAGTCAGCTTTACTTGAGCGGGCCTGGGCGCAGAAGGCACAGTCGTTTAGGCATTTCCCGGGCCAGTGGGTCATAAGGTAGGCCGTCGTCGGCTTGGCAAGAAGCTTCGCCCTTACAAGCCCCATGGCTATCGCAGTCCCGTAAGAGACTCTAACAAGCATTCCTTCCCCTCAAGAGGTAGGGCGTGTAGAGGGTTATAAACCCAACCCCCAGGATCAGAGGGATGACCGGGAAGACGCCGGCATAGCCCCTGAGCTGGGCGACGTAGCCAAGGAAGAGCTGGCCAGTCAGTGTCCCAAGGTCGAAGAACATCGTGTATATCCCAGAGCCCATAGTCCTTATCCTCGGAGGGAGGTTCCCAAGGGCCATGAGCTGCATCGCTGGAACGGTTAGACCAAAGCCGGTTCCTATGAGGACGGCGCTCAGATACGAGAGGGGCGGAAGAGTAAAGCCGGACAGCAGGAGATAACCGCCGAGGAGAAGGAGCAGGCCGAGCGTAATCACCGGAATCGGTCCCCTCCTGTCTGCCAGTCTTCCCCCGAAGACCCTCGTGACGAAGGAAAAGAGGCCAACGACCATCATATAGTAGCCAAAGAGACTCTGGCCAAGCCCCAGAACCTTATAGAGGGCCGGGAGGTAGGTCGTCACCCCTGAGTAGCTCATGGAGACCATGAAAAGCGTCAGAGCTGCCGAGACGAAGGTAACCCTGAGGAGCCCACGGTGGCTGGCCTTTCCGCGCTCGATCCGCTCTACCGTATCACCAACTTCTCTCCATGCCATCAGAGCGAAAATTGCACCGGTGAGCGAGAAC
>NZ_JALTCZ010000167.1 GCF_027008145.1 Thermococcus sp.
ACAGAAGCGACGATGTTTTCTATCCTGAGCTTTACATTGCTCATGTCCACCAAGGTTTACACCTCCGAATGGTGGGTTTAAAAACCCTTTATAAATAGACTGGATTCCTTTTTAAAGCTTTATGCCTATAAGGGAGGGATAGACCACTAGAGGCAGACCCGACGGGAACCTTCTCGGCCCCGGCAAGACCCCCGTGGAATCCCAGCTGAGGAACATCACCAAAGCCTCCCCATCTCCTCGTCGCTGAGGCGCCCCTTATAACCTCGACCCCTCTCCACTTAACAGGTTTTCCTCGCAGGTCTCCGAACGTTTAAAAACCCGCCCACAGAGGAGGTGGTGGTGAGATTATGAGAAACACGATAGTGCTCGTAAGGGCCGACAACTTCCACAAGGCGAGCGTGGCTCTGGCCGACCTCGTGAGATACGGTGGCATGAGGATTCTGGGTGACCCGAGGATAATCCCGCCGGCACTTTCAGAGTGGGCGTTCGAAAAGATAAGCAGTGAGAAGCCGAGGAAGAAATTTAAAGCCCATGTGGTGGCCCAGATAGACCTTTCACCGAAGAAGGCGATAGGAAGGCTGACGGACATCCACCCGCCGGCCCATGTTTTAGTTATACCCTCCGATACCGAGGTCTGGGAGGAACTGATGCGCCTCTGGGGAACCTTCGAGAAGCTCCGCGGGTTTTACCCGCCAAAGAGGACAAAGGCAGAGGAACTGAGGAAGGAAAGGGAGAAAAAGACAGATGGAGTGTGGGAGTTAGAGGAGTTTTAAATCCCTCTTTCAAAGCCGCGCTCTTCAAATCTCCATCCAGTGTGGCCAGCGTCTTAATCTCGTTTATATTGCACGATGCGACTACAATAGCATCGTTTGGCAGGAGGTTGTGTGCCCTCATCAGACGATATGAGAGCTCTATAGTCCTTCATCCGTTGGGAGGATATGAAATTGTTAATATTTTCCGCCAGCAGGTGTAGGATTCCAACGGCTTCTGAGTTCCTTTCAGTCCCTCAATCAAGACTGAAGAATCGACGAAGACCTCAATCATTGAAGGTACCACTTCCCCTCATTTATGATGCCCTGAAATTTTTCCAAGTACTTTTCTAGGATTCGCCTTTTAACACCTTTTTTTACCCTCCCGCTCTAGGAGTATGGATATCTTCCGCTGAATGACCTTCTCGAGACTATTGGGCACACTTATCACGATCTCCCCATAGTCTCACCAATAAAAGTTGATCAAGAAATCTTTTTACTTCTTCCGCTTCTTAACCCGGATGTTGGCTATATCCCCGAGAGTCGGCTCGTAGTCCCTCGGGATGACCTTTTTCTCCTTTACCTCTTCCTCAACGCGCTCGATGAGTTTAATTTTGAAGTACCTCTCAAGCTTCCTGGCCTCCTTTATTGTGGGCTCGCGGTAGCCGTGTGCTATCGCGCGGAGGTCGTTGACGGAAAGACCGACCTCGTGTGAGAGCTCCTCGTAGCTCTTCCCGCTCCTTTGTATGGCCCTGTAGACCCTCTCTGCGAAGTCCTCCACTATCTCCTCGGTGTAGAGAGGCCTCTCCCGCTTTGGCTTAAGCTCTCTCTTCGGCCTGGGGACTGGTCTCGCTGACCTTCTAGGCTGTCTCCCCGTCGGCATTATGCTGAAGGTTCCCGGTTTCTTCTTTCCATATTTCTCGTAACAGCGGTCGCAGACGAGCAGTTCCGTCCCTTCTATCCTTATCCTGTGGCCGGGCCCCCTGATGGGCGCACCGCATATCTCGCAGTACTTAGGCTTGGCCTTTCCCATTCCCATCACCTTCTCGTCCCACCAGAGGCTTGGAGTTAGGCTTTTTAAACCCCTCGATGGACTCTAGCACGATGAGGGAAGTCAGGATAGAGAAGCTGGAAAAGCTCGACCAGGAGACCCTTGAAAGGCTGATAGAGATATACATGAGCGCTTATGAGGGAATGCGCGAATACGGCGGGGAGGGGGAAAGCTACGCGAAGCGCTACCTGAGATGGTGTTGGAGCAAAGCCAGGGAGGGCTTTTTCGTCGCAAAGATTGGGGACGAGATAGTGGGCTTCATAGTCTGCGACAGCGACTGGTACAGCAAGTACGAGGACAGGAAGGTCGGGGCCATACACGAGTTTGCAGTGGACAAGGAGCTCCAGGGTCACGGGATAGGTCATAAGCTCATGAAGAGGTGCCTAGAATACCTAGAGAAGCACACTGACAAGATAGAGCTCTGGGCGGGAGAAAAGAACGAGGTAGCAAAGCGCTTTTACCAGGAATACGGCTTCAAGGCCGTTGGGAAGCACGGAATTTGGGTTCGAATGGTGAAGGAAAAACCTGATAAAGAACCGGGAACAGTAGAGGGTAGGTGATTATATGCCGTGCATACAGCCCGCGACACCCGAGAAGGTGAAGGACATGAAAGAGGAGAGCTTCATAAGAGAGGGGAAAGGAAAGCTTAAGGTCACGGTTGAGAGTGGTAGTGAAGCGCTTGAAACGACGATAAATGGTTCCCTGAAGAGCGTTGAGGAGATAGCGGGGATGCTTGGAGTGGAAGTCAAAGACGGGAGGATAGAGACCATCGTCGATGGGGTTAGGGTCAAGATGGAGCGCGGAAAGCTCGAAATGGAGTTCGAGAGCGGGGACAGGATGAAGATAGAGAAGGCCTGATCTTCCCGGCTTTCCTGCCTTCTCATCTTTGGCATTTCAGCGTTCCAGTATAATCGCGTTTCCTAGGAGTTTGAAGTGGTGATCCATCGTCAGGACTACGCGTTGCATTTTTTCGCGGTTTCAACGGTTATACAGTCTGTTAGGGAGACGTTCTTGTTTTTCTCCCTGGCCCTCGCGTGGAGTGACCCAGCGTTTATTGCAATTTCTCTCTCCAGTGGGATAACAAACCCGTTCTCGGCTGTTGTATCCACGATGGAAACGTCGAGACTGTTCCGCTCAAGGAAACTCCTTAACTCCGCTAAGACAAGAGTCGGGATTAATACGAGCGATTTCTTCAACAACTTTTCCAGCGTCACTACCCCGAATCAGTTCAACAAGGGGCGATGTGTCTGGGATAGATATCATACTCTCGCATCCACCCTGTATTCCTCTTTAAACTCCGGGGCGCTTTTGGCTACTCCAAACAGTTTTGACCATACTTCCTGTTTTTTCTTTCCTTTCAGTATCTTTCCAAGCTCTTCATCGCCGAAGGGGAACTTTAATCTCAACAGCCTTCATTATCTTACCATTAAATATTGGAAGAAAAAGCAGATAAGGCTTGTGCCTCACTTCAAAACGGGCCTGAACTTGTAGGCGTAGAGGATTATGCCGTCCTCCTCGAACTCCCTGGCCTTCCTGGTTACGGCCTCGACTTCCATGCCCTCGTGGATTTCCTCTATGTCAACATCGGTGAGCTGTGCCAGGACGACCGGCCCCTCCTCAAGCTGGATCAGAGCCAGGGGGTAGGGCTTGTAATACTCGAACCCGCTCGGCGGATTCCTCACTATCGTCCAGCTCAGAACCTTTCCCTTTCCGCTGAACTCATATTCCTCAACGTTTCTCGAACCACAGACGGGGCAGACCTGGCGGTAGGGGAAGAAAACGTGGCCGTTTTCGCACTTTCCACCTATGAGGCGATACTTCTCACGAAAGTGCCTCCAGTAGCGGGAAACCTGCATTGGGCGGGCCATCTTCAAACCCTCCTTAAGATGTTGACCGTTATGTTCGAACCCGTTCCACCTATGTTCTGGGTCAGGCCGATCTCGGCATTCTGCACCTGTATCCCCTCCGGGGCCTCACCGCGGAGTTGCAGAACCGCTTCGACAGTCTGATAAACGCCGGTAGCTCCAACAGGGTGCCCCCTGCTCTTCAATCCACCCATGGTCTGTATCGGGTAGTCTCCATCTATCGCTATCTGTCCTTCCCTGGCCAGCTTGGCTCCCTCCCCCTTCCTTGCAACGCCGAGGGCTTCAAGGCTCAGAGCCGCCATTACTGTGAAGGCGTCGTGAACCTCGAAGAAGTCCACCTCCTTTGGAGTTACTCCAGCCATCCTGTAAGCCCCCTCAGCGGCAATCTTCGCCGCTTTAAGCGTGAGCAGGTCTTCTCTGTTAGCGAGGTTTATTGTGTCCGTTGCCCTTCCCATCCCAGCTATTTCAACCCACTTCTCCCTTGGAACGCCGAGCTCCTTTGCCTTCTCAGGGGTGGTGATTATTACCGCCGCCGCTCCGTCGCAGACCGGTGAGGCATCAAAGAGCTTGAGCGGGTCAGCAATATAGGGGCTCTTAAGGACGGTTTCAACCTTTATCGGCCTCTTAAACATTGCGTAGGGGCTTTTGGCACCGTTGGCGTGGGCGTTAACCGCGAACAAAGCGAGATCCTCCTCGGTGTAGCCGTAGGTATTCATATAGTGCCTCATTATGAGTGCGTTTAGAGCGACAAAGCTCGCCCCGTGAAAGAGCTCCCACTCGGCATCGGCCGCGTAAGCTAAGTAGCGGGTCGCATCGCTCGGCCAGGCATCTGTCATCTTTTCAACGCCCACCACGGCAACAACGTCCTCCAGCCCGCTGAGGACGGCCTTGACACCCTCCTGAACGGCAGCTCCACCCGAGGCACAGGCAGCCTCGACCTTGACGGCGGGAATGTTTCCGAGGCCGGCCCAGTCCGCTATGAGGGCCCCGAGGTTTTCCTGCTCGACGAAGGAACCCGAAATCATGTTCCCAACGTAGAGAGAGTCAACCTTGTCAATTCCAGCGTCGTCCATCGCGTTGAGCAGTGCTTCAACTGCCAAGTCGCGGAGGGAGAGCTTCCAGTGCTCGCCCACGGGAGTCATACCAGCGCCGATTATCACAGCCTTTCTCATATCCACCACCTCACATTATGTACTTTTTCCTTGCCTTCGCGTATAGGGCGTAGTCTATGTACTTCTTCCTCTCCACGTAGTCCCTGACCTTTGGCGCGAGATCCCGCTTTTCCTCGATGGCGTCCTGAACGACAACGCTGAAGGCGTCACTTCCCGCTCCGGAACCGAAGGAAACCCACAGAATCCTGTCGCCAGGCTTCGCTATGTCCAGAACCGCGGAGACACCGACCATGGTTGCACCGCTGTATGTGTTTCCGATTATCCCCGTGAGCAATCCTGGGAGAACCTTCTCCTTCGGAATTCCAAGGATTTTGGCAACGGTGAGTGGGAACTTGACGTTGGGCTGGTGGAAGACGGCGTAATCAAAGTCGTTAACTGTAAGACCGAGTTCCTCCATCAGCGTTTTGGCGGCGTTGATGATGTGGTGGAAGTAAGCCGGCTCACCCGTGAACCTGTTACCGTGCCTCGGGTAGTGCTCATGCTGTCTCCTCCAGAAGTCGGGCGT
>NZ_JALTCZ010000168.1 GCF_027008145.1 Thermococcus sp.
GGCTAGTGCTTACGGTCTCTCCTTCGATGCAGTCAAAGCGTTTCTCACAAACAGATACGCCCTTATTGGGCTCCTATTATACCTCATCTCTTCAGTCCTTTGGCTGTTCTCGCTCTCTGAGCTCCCGGCGAGCCTTATGTATCCTCTCCTGAACCTCGCTTATGTAGTGACCGTAATCCTCGCCGCGGTTTATCTCGGGGAATCCGTCCATGTCCTCCGGTGGGTGGGGGTGGGCCTCATAATAATGGGGAGCATTCTGGTGGGCATTAACTGAGCTGCGAAAGGTTTTTAAACGCTCCTCCTCCCCTAATATCGAGCCCCGGTGGTGTAGCCCGGTCAAACATGCGGGCCTTTCGAGCCCGCGCCCCGGGTTCAAATCCCGGCCGGGGCACCATAATCCTCCCGTCCGCCTTTCTAAAAGTAGCTTCACCGTTATAGAAGGCTCTTCCCCAAAGAGAGCCGTCCTTAATAGGCTGTTGATAAAACGAGACCTTACCACGTCTAATCTGGCCAATTCTTGAAGGACGTCCTGGTCGAGAGTAATGTGCACATCTGTCTTTTTATGGTGCCTTCCTCCATGATTATCCATGAAACTCCACCAATTCTGACCTGCGCCCCATGAAGTTATTGCTGTTACGGTCATGGGGATCACCTCGGCAGGTTCTTCAGGACGTCCTCGGCTTGAATCTGCTGAGTGTAGTAGATGATGTATTCCAGGGATTTGTGCCCCGTGATTTTGGCGATTATCTGTGGAGAAACGCCTTTCCTAGATAGGTACGAGATAAAGGCATACCTCAGGGCGTGGGTGTTGAAGCCATAAGTCCGCTTGCAGTATCCTGACACCTTCCAGCGGTTGGCCTCTCTAATGATATATGATACTCTCATTAGCTCGGCTTTGCTGATCTCTTCGGGCAAAATCATCTGGCGTTCGTATTTGTCTTTTCTCTTCTCGACGATTATGGTGGCCTGCCGCTTGAAGGGCTTCATCTCGGCTATCTTGTTCAGGAAGTTGATTGCCTCAGTTAAGCGGGATCCGTTTCTCAACTGAGTCAGCAATATTATGTCGTATGCCTTGGAGGTGTCCCTGGTTGCCTGGCGATAGTGGTTCAGTATAAGTTTGTATGTCTTCTCGTAGTCGAGGCCTTTGTCCCACCCGAACATTTTGACATTTCTTAACTTTCGTGGCTTCTCTTCGTCATTGTTGAGGTTTCGGCCCTGTTTTGCCTTAACTTTCGTATGAAAGTTAACGGTCATAAGATCACCCCCTCCTCACCTTGAGAGTCGAAAGATTCTTCGACTGTCAAGGATTCCAACCAGTCGAGGAACTCCATGAGCGTCTCGCCCTGCTTCTCCGTGAACTCCATCTTATCCTGCCAGTCGAAGTTCACGATGTATCTATGACGTTTGCTGTCGTAGTGGAACAGGATATTGACTGAATCGTTGCAACCCTCGCACTCAACCTCGTAGAACCCCCACTCAACCTTCCTGACCCTCACCGCCATCACGCTCCTCTTCGAGCCAAATCCTATATTTGCGCCCTCCTCTTGTTTCGAACTCTACCACACCATCAT
>NZ_JALTCZ010000169.1 GCF_027008145.1 Thermococcus sp.
CTTCAGATGGGCTTCTGGTACAACTGGAAGGGTGTTAACGTTCTCGTCCCGCAGTCGGGAACTTGGAGTGACATGCAGGGTCACAGCTGGGCGTGGAGTACGAACCCAGATGGAAGCACCGAGTATTCGGGCCTTACGTTCAAGCTGGTTGACTTCCAGTGGAACTACGAGGGAACCGTCGAGGGGGTGAAACTCCAGGGGAAGGGCAGGTTCTCGCCTAGCATTCCGATAGTCCTTGAGAGTGATGGCTACAGCACTTACAGAGACCAGAAGACGGGCAGGACAACCGTCATCTACGGCTACATGAAACTTGAGGATCTCAGGCTTGAGAAGGTGGGTTCATGAGGAACCTCCTTGCGGTGGTTCTCCTCTCCTTTATAGTCGTCTCCACTGCCTGCCTCGGCCCTGAGGGGAACCCCACATCATCTTCCCCCCCAGATCGCAGTTCACAACTCCACAACAACCTCAACGGGAACAACAAGTTACGTCCCCAGGAGCTGGAAAATGGAGTTGGCCTGGAACATCTCGACCTCGGATATACCCTTCATGGATATGAACCCCGACGGGAGCCTTTCAGCGGTGGTTGACTGGGAAAGGGTCTACCTCTATCTAGTGAGGCCCGATAGCAAGAGTGCCGCCTTCGACGTCCGGGGGGAAGACCCGGTTAAGCCTGTTATTGCGGGCGTTATCGTGAAGGGTGGAAGGGCCTATGTCATTGCCAGCTATGCGGATTTCGCAGGGGTGAGGGTTTACTCATAGGGAGGCCAGAGCAGTGAAGAGAGGCACGGCTGGGCATGTAGTGTTGTCGAGGGCATCGCCCGCTCTCCGGGCGGGAACCACACCTGCTACCTCATAACTCCCAGCGCCGGAAGGCAGGAGCTATACTGTGATGGAAGGAAGCTGATCCTGAATTCTAACGAGTACGAGCTACACTCGGTCTCCGACTCCGGAGTGGTTGTTCTGGGAATCGGTGATAAATCCCTCGTGCTGAAGGAGGGCGAGAAGCTCCTTGAGATTAACAGCGGGAGCGTCATAGCTTACAGGGACAGGCTCCTCGCGAGCGAGGACGGGAAGCTCAGGGTGTACTCGCTTAGTGGTAAGGTTCTGGCAGAGAGGGAAGGCTACACCTTCAGGATGATGACGCTGATGCGCTGGACGCTAATTCCAACGGCGAAATACCTATTCAGGTACGAGCCCTTGGAGGACACCTCGGTCCTCACTTGGAACCTCAGCGAGGTCAGAACCCTTTTCGGTTTCCCCTACTTCGCGAATGATAACTTCGTCATCATGGGTGAGGAAGGAACCCTTCACTGCTACTCTCTTGAAGATTTCCACGAGGTCTTCAGCGTTGATGTGCCCGTGGATATAGGCTATGTGAAACTCAGCAATGACGGGAGGATTCTCCTGGTCTCGGGCGAAATGGGTGGCTTTTGGTTTTATCGGGCCACCGCTTCCGGTGGTTGAATATGATGGGGGTCTGTGGTATGGGAAAACGTAATCTGGCACTGATATTGGCTGCAGTCGTGCTGTTTGGAGTTATTTCCAGCGGATGCCTCGGCGGGGGAAATAGTAGAACTTCCAGCCATTATGAAAGCTCAACTACTCCTTCGACTTCATCCACGGTGACCTCAGGAACGGCAACACAGGCATCTGCAACGTGGGAAACGCCATGGAACGCCTACAACCCCGTGATGGTTGATGGGAAGGCCTACTACGTAACTCAGATTGAGTACACGTTCACCATAAAGACCGGCGAGGGGGAGCGGAGCTATAAGGTAGTTAAAAAGAGGGGTTATATCAAGGCGCACGTCTACTCCGAGGAGAAGGGAGGGAAGAAAGACCTCGGGGAGTTCAACCTCTTCGCCTACTGTGGAGAGATAACTCCCCTCACAGGCCCGGCCAACAGCACCTTCGAGTACATAGTGGCAGTTAAGGAGAGAACCAACGACACCGACAGGTACTTTCTCCAGCCTCTGCCGAACTTCGAGGCTCTCGGAACTGGAAATGCTGTTGTAGTGGAAGCCAGAAGCGGTGGTGGGTACTTCTACTGGAGCAATCCACCGGCCATAGGCCAGTACTCTGAGTTGCCCTACACGGAGGGAGATGCAAACAACGTTCTGAGCGGGCTTGGGAACTACCTCTTCCAGGGTTGGGTCGCCCTCGTTAGCTCCGGCGCCTGGAGCGGTCTGGAAGGACACGATCTTCTCAAAAAGGACGAGTACATTTTCTCCTTCATGGGAATGGGCTACCACTATAAGATTTCTCCAGACGGTAGCGTAACCCTCGGCGGCAAGTCCTTCAGGGTCAGCAACGCTGAGTGGAGCTACTCCCTAGGTGGCGTTAGCATGCAGGGAAAGGCAACTATAGCACCTTCTCTACCGGTGCCGATAGGGGCTGAGGGGAATTTTGTTGACCTTAGCTCGGGAACCAAGATCTATTCAAAGCTGAAGATCGATGACATAAAGCTTGAGGGGAAAATAGGAGGATTGGCTGTCTCCATAGATAAGCCAACATCACCGGGTGAGGAGACCGGAACCAGCACCGGGACCTCAACTCAGTCGGAGAGGCCTTCTTCAGACAACTGGAAGCTCGCCTGGGATGCCAGCAAGCCGATGAAAATCGGGGAGGGCACATACGTGCTCAAGGCCATCACTTATGAGATCACTTATAAACTGGCCGGTCAGGAAGTTCACTACACGATGGAGCGTGGCTACGAGAGGACGGATGACGGTTACAAGGCCTACGCCGTAGTGAGGATGGAAGACGGCTCTGAGTACAGGTTCAAGGTCTACTTCTCCCCGGACGAGCTTGAGGAGTACACCGGTTGGGTACTGTGGATGCCCTCGGTTCTTCAGCTAACCGAGAGCAACTCTCCTGAAAAGGTAGTTATAGAAGGGCCTTCATGCAGTTACACCTACGATGAGGAGAGCGGAGAGATGAACGGGGACATGAACTGCGGTGCCGAGATTAGGGAGAGTCCCTTCGACCAGATATGGGATCTCTACAACGGCTTTGCAGGCGGAATCTACGGTGATGTTGTCGAGGTTATCTCACTAAGTGGGAAGCGGTAAGGGCTACACGGTGCAGCCCGCGGGAAGCATGAAGCTCGCGGGAATGGACTTCCAGGTGTACAGTGTAAAGTGGAGCGGATCCCTTCTGGAAATGTCCGCGAACGGGGAAACGGTTGTAGCACCACAGCTACCAATTCCAGTTGAGATAACAGCATCGATAGCCTACCCAGGAGAAGCGCTCTACGTCCACGTTAAGGTAACCGGTTTGAGGCTCGAAAGATCGAGCTAAACTTTAAATCCCCTTTCTCTCTATCTTTTCATATGTTTGGAAGGTATGAACTGAGGACGCAGTTCATCAAGGTCGGCGGGGTTAAAATCCACATCGTTGAGGGGAGTCCCGGCCTCTTTCGCTACCGGAGGGACGATGTCACGGCCGTATTCAAGGGCGGAAAGGGAATTGACATCCTGCCAACCCCCGCCGAGGGCTACGGCGTGAAGCTCCTCATGATAGACCTTATGGAGAAGGTCATGGTTCCGCCGGGGGAGTCCTTCGTTTTCTACCTTGAGGCCCCCTTCGAGGTTCAGGTCTCGGTTGATGGTAAGACCATAGACCGGTTCCAGCTCTTCAGGGAGAAATACGCCCTCTACGGGACGCCCCAGATAGGTGCGATAGCGAGGTATTGGAAGTCGGGCGTTTACACCTCCATACCAGAACATTCCGGCGTCGTTAAGGTCGTCTTACTCAATAAGAGCAAGAACTGGAGGGAGGTTGACCACATAGTGTTCTTCATAAAGGACAGCGTTATGTACTATACTGAGGACAGGGCCTTCTACCCCTTGATCATAGTCGAGTTCAGGTCGAAGGTTCCCGAGGTGAACAACACGGGAAAGCCCCCAGAGGAGAACCTTACCCCGACGAAGGAGGAACTCCCCCTCCCCAACTTCCTGATGAGGTGGTGAAGATGGACGTCTCATCCCTTAACATAACGCTCCTTTCGGGTCTTGATGAGGGGAGCATATCGATAACCCTCCTCTCAATCATCAAGGCGGTCGCCGTACTCGTCCTCGGGATTATACTGGCCAAGATTATCAAAGCGGAGGTTCTACGGGCCTCAAGGAACACCACCTACGTCTGGATAATAAACGAGGAGACTGCCTCGGCTCTCTACAACCTGATCGTCTTTATAGTGGTCATAGAGGCACTCAATGTGGTGGGGATACTCTCCTACAAACTCTGGGGGGTTACCCTCAGCAATCTTCTCATAGCCCTGCTGGTATTCTACTTCTCCTATCTACTAGCGAAGAAGTCCAAGGAGTACCTCGTCTCTAGGGCACCGCAGAGCAAGCTCCCCGAAGTTCAGCTCAAGGCCAAGCTCTTCTACTACACCGTGATAACCCTTGCCTTTTTCATCTCCCTGAACATAGCCGGCATAAGCAGTGAGCTGTCAACGCTTCTGGCCGCGGCTGGAATAACCGGTATCGTCCTTGGTTTCGCCTCTCAGGCAGTCATTTCAAACTTCATCTCCGGGATTTTCATGTACTTCGACAAGCCCCTCCAGGTCGGCGACGCGGTCAGGCTTCCTGAGTCGGGCGTCGAGGGCATAGTTGAGGACATTCACATCCTCTCGACGAGGATAAGGCAGTGGGACGGAACGCTGATAAGGATACCAAACGCCTCCCTCTTCAACAGCAGCATAGTAAACCTCCAGAGGTACCCCGTAAGGAGGACGACGATAACCGTGGGGATTTCCTATAAGTCGGATATTCAGAAGGCCATCGACACCATACTCAGGATCCTTGACGAGGAGCCCTACGTTCTGGCAAAGCCCGAGCCGAGGGTTTATGTGGAGGAACTCGGCGACAGCTCCGTGAACCTCATGATATGGGCATGGGTTCCCAGCTCCCTCTGGGTTGGACAGAACTTCCTGCGTTCAAGGTTCCATCTCCTCCAGAAGATAAAGAAGACTCTTGAGGCAGAGGGAGTTGAAATACCCTTCCCACAGAGGGTCAACTGGTTCGCTGAGGAGCTTAGGATCAGGATAGAGGACTCCGGGAGGGGATGAGCCTCACCCCTCCTTTTCTATCAGGGCGTAGAAGAAGCCTATGGTTCTGTGCCTGTGGGGCCACACCCTCATCGTGCCCTCCAGAAAACCGGGCTGTAGGGTCTCTCTATGGGAACCGGCCGGGCACCTCCATGCCTTCCCAGAAACCACTTAACGACGTCCTCGTTCTCCTCTGGTAGCATCGAGCACGTTGATAAAGAAGCCTTCCGCCGGGCTTTAAGAGCCTCCAGGC
>NZ_JALTCZ010000170.1 GCF_027008145.1 Thermococcus sp.
CCCCCACCCTTCGGATAGTGCCCCCTCCTCTTCACCTCGATTTCTACTTTGAGACCCATCCTCTCAAGAGCGAAGAGGGTGACGCCCTTTAGGTAGTCAATGGGCGGGCTCCAAGGGACATCTGTTCCACCGGTTATCTCGAAGCTTCCACCGACAAATGCCATCGCCGGGAGGAGGGCTTGCAGGGTGAGGGTTATGCTCCCGGCGGTCTTTATAGGGACACGAATGTTCTTTGGCTCCGCCCTTCCGGGAATAAACTCAAGCTCCGTCGAACCGACTCTCGCGGCTTTGACCATAGCACCGCTCAGCTCCTTGAGAGCGAGGATCCCGTGGAGGTGCTGGGGTCTTAAGCCAGGGTTAGGCCTGTTGGCGCGTATCCGCTTAATCCTCACGGCCTTTCCGGTTATCACCGAGAGGGCAACAGCAGTCCTGAGTATCTGTCCCCCACCCTCACCGTAGGAACCGTCTATCTCGACCCACTCCACTTCCCCCACCGAAGGGAGCTTGAGGGTCCAGCCTAAAAATCTGACGAAACCCTTTTAGTGAAGACCTCCCAACCGGAGATGGTGGGAGCATGGACGAACTTGAATTCTGCCTCAAGAGCCTGAGCTATCCACTCGGGATGCTCCTTGAGGGGATGAAGCGCAGTGAAGGGCCGATGGTCATCGTTGAAGGCCAGCACATCACGATTCCAAGGGTTCCCTTCGCGGCCAGGTGCTACCTCCTTGCAAGGGCCTTCTATGAATCGCTCGACGTCGTTGACAGGAAAAGGCTCGCAGATGACTGGGCATACATCGAGGACTTTGCCAAGAGGGTGATCTCATCTCCCCTCGGGGAGAGGCTCAGGGACTACATGGAGAGGGCAGATGATCTGATTGAAGTCAGAACTGACCTTACGGTAAACTGGCTGGAGTTCGAGAGAAGGGCAGAAAGGGTAAGACCCATCCTTAGGAAAATCCTTGTCGGCGAGGAACCAGAGGGAGTAGGAGGACTAAGCGTTGACGAGTGCCTGCTCCTCAGCTACCTGTCAGGGGGGAGGAAAAAGCGAGAATTCATAAACGCCTTCCTCGGGAAACGCAACCCGACATTCAGGGAGGCCGTTAAGGCCTACTTCAGGGCCCTGAGGAGTTGAGCTCAAGGGCCACGACGATGGCCTTCTCAAGGGGGATCCCCCTAGCTTTAAAGGCTTCGACGAGCCTTACCACTGCCTCGACATTTCTCAGGTTCAGCCTCTCCCTCGGATAGCTGGCGAGCATCCTGGGGGGAACTGCTATGCCCAGCCTCTTCGAGAGCTCCCCCGCGAACTCCTCCGGGGAAAGCGGAGGAAGTTTTACAACGGCAGGTATCTCAAAGGATAGGTAACGAGAAGCCTCAATAGTATCAATGATGACCGGCTTTCCACTTGAGAGGGCCTTAACCAACTCACCCGGGGAGGGCTCCCTGAGGAGTATAAAACCCTCGGGGACTATCTCCGAGAGCTCAACCCCTCTCCTGTTCTCGACGAGGACGCTGAGCCCCATGTCCAGCAGGCCGAGGAGAACTTTCATTAGGTCTCTCCTACGGGAGAAAGCCCCTCTGAGCCTCTCCGTGGCCAGGGTTATCTGGTAGATTCTCCGCCTGTTTTCAAGAAGGAGGACGCCGTTTGATATCAGCCTGAGTCCAAGACGTGCCAAGGCAGATGAAAGCTCCTCCTCGCTCCTCGTCGTTATGGCCCTCCTTTCACCCAGCTCCTCCCATCCCCTGCTTATCACCTCATAATCGGCTGGAAAGAGGCCTCTCGCATTGAAGAACTCCTCCAGCGCCTCCTCTGCCTTATCCTCGGTGAGGGCGTACACCCTAACCAGCTCGACGTTATCGTTCCTGTCAACACCTATGAACACGACGGCGTCGCGCCTCTCTCTCGGGACGAGGATATCCTCCATCCCCAGCACCTTCAGAGGCTCATGGCCCCGAGTAGATCGCCGGTCTCTATGTTGATTATCTTGACGTCTCTCTTCCTCGTGTCGAGAAGAGCAACGCTCTTCACGCCGGTGAGATAACCGCAGACCTCTCCCGGGTTCACAAGTATTGTTCTTCCAACCTCCCTTATCTCGTAGCGGTGGGTGTGGCCAACGACAACTACGTCGTAGAGCTTGCTGTAGGCTAAAGCCTTAACGAGAACCTCGTTGGTTCCGTGGGTCACGGCTATCTTCATGCCGTCTGCTTCAATCTCTATCAGCTCGTCGTATATCCCGAGGGCTTCGTAGAGGCCTTTTCTCTCACCGTCGTTGTTGCCGAAAACGCCCTTCAGAGGTGCCTTGAGCCTCTTAAGTTCCCGAGCCACGAAAGGTGCAACGTAGTCGCCGGCGTGTATAACGAGGTCGACCCCTCTCTCGTTGAAAAAATCAACTGCCTGCCCGATGGCAGGGAGGTTATCGTGAGTGTCGCTCATTATCCCTATCAGCATCGTCTCCACCGGAGGAAGTTCGAGGGAGGGTTTATAGGGTTATCGAGAAGCCCAATGAACAGGGATGAACATCCATGTGGGGGGCGGGAAGGTTTATTAGTCCCTCCCCAGAGGGGAGAGTAAGGTGGTGGCATGTTCACAGGGCGGGCCCTAATAGCGGTCAAGGTCATCAAGCCCACCGGCGACTGGAACGCCGGGGACATAGTTTTAATTGAGGACTGGAAGGCGAGGGAACTCTGGGAAGCGGGAGTTGTTGAGGTCGTGGACGAGGCCGATAAGGTTATAGGCGAGATAGACAAGACCATAGCCGCCGAGAGGGAGAGCGAGCCCCTGACTGCACTCCCGTCCGGCCTGTACGAGAGGGCCGAGTTCTACTCCTATTACCTTGAGAACTACGTCAGGCTAAACGCGGGTGAGAGCGTGGAAACAATAAACGTCAAGCTCACAAAGCTGGCGAACCTGAGGAAGAAGCTCCGCGACCTGAAGATGATAAGGTTCAACAAAATCCTGAAGGCAGTTATGCTTAGGCCCAACAGCCTTGAACTGCTTTCGAGGCTATCCCCGGAGGAGAGGAGGATATACCTGCAGATGAGCAGGCTCAGGAACGAGTGGCTTGGTGATGTGTGATGGACAGGGAGGAGATGATTTCGCGCTTTGCCGGGTTCCTTCGCGGGTACGTTGACGACAATGGAAACGAGGTCTACATAAACAGGCTTAAAGATCTGCTAACCCTCACGCCCAGGCGGTCCCTGGCGATAGACTGGGCGCACCTGAACTCCTTCGACCCTGAGTTAGCCGAGGAACTTCTTGAAAATCCGGAGGAGAGCATAGCGAGTGCCGAGGATGCAATCCAAATAGTCCTCCGCGAGCCCCCACTCCTCGTTGAGAGGGAGTTCAAGGTTCACGCGAGGTTCTACAACCTGCCCCACACACTCCTGGTAAAGGAGCTCGGGAGCGAGCACATAAACCGCCTTATCCAGGTTGAGGGAATCATCACGCGCGTGAGTGAGGTTAAGCCATTCGTTGAGAGAGCAGTGTTCGTTTGTAAGGACTGCGGTAACGAGATGGCTAGGCTCCAGAAGCCCTACGAGAACCTGGTTAAGCCTGCAAAGTGCGACGCATGTGGGAGTAAAAACATCGAGCTCGACGTTGAGAAGAGCCGCTTCATAAACTTCCAGAGCTTCCGCCTTCAGGACAGGCCGGAAAGCTTGAAGGGCGGCCAGATGCCCCGCTTCGTTGATGCCATCCTTTTGGATGACCTCGTTGACACGGCTTTACCGGGTGACCGCGTTCTATTAACTGGAATCCTCCGGGTAATCCTTGAGGGGAAGGAAAAGAGGCCGATTTTCAAGAAAGTTCTGGAGGTCAATCACATAGAACAGCTCAGCAAGGAGATAGAGGAGCTTGAGATTTCGCCTGAGGACGAGCAGAAGATAAGGGAGCTCGCCAAGAGGAAGGACATCGTCGATGCCATAGTGGATTCGATAGCGCCAGCAATCTGGGGACACAAAACGGTAAAGAAGGGCATAGCCCTTGCTCTGTTCGGCGGTGTGCAGAGGACTTTACCTGACGGAACCAAACTGAGGGGGGAGAGCCACGTCTTGCTTGTGGGAGATCCTGGAGTTGCTAAGTCTCAAATTCTCCGCTACGTGGCCAACTTGGCACCGAGGGCGATTTACACGAGTGGTAAGAGCAGTTCTGCGGCCGGTCTTACAGCAGCAGCAGTCCGTGACGAGTTCACGGGCTCCTGGGTTCTCGAAGCGGGTGTTCTGGTTTTAGCGGATGGTGGATTCGCGCTGATTGACGAGTTCGACAAGATGAGCGACCGCGACAGGAGCGCGATACATGAAGCTTTAGAACAGCAGAGCTACCACCACGACTTCGAGCTTCTCTTGGCTGACGGTAAAAAAGTGAAGATCGGCGAACTGGTCGATGAGCTCATCGAGGAAAACAGGGACAAGGTAATAATCGGCAGGGACACCGAGATACTGCCCGTTGATCACATCGAGCTCCTCGCCTACGATTTGGAGAGGAAGGATATCGTGAAGGTAAAAGCCGACCGCGTGAGCAGACACAAAGCTCCTGAGAAGTTCATCCGCATAAAGTTCTCCAACGGCAGGGAGGTAACGGTAACCCCAGAGCACCCGGTGATGGTGTGGGGGGACGGAAAAATAACCGAGAAGCCAGCTGAGGAGATTTTCCCAGGGGATATAGCCCTGGGCGTCAGGGAGTACCCGATTGAGGTGAAGGCAGAACTCAGAAGTGCCTACAAGGACAGGAAGGATGCAGAGAACCACCATGACTACCTGTACTCCAGGGGCATCGTTGGGAGGATAACAAAGACTGGAACAAACTTCGTGGTGAGGGAAACGGAAAGGGAAATCCCGAAGGAGCTCTCAAAGCCCCTCATGAGGGCATGCAAAGCCCTCAAGCTGAGACTAACTCCAACGGAACGTATGAGGTTCAACCAACCCCTGGTGAAAGAGCGTTACGTAGCAGGAATACTCGAAAAGGTCGAAGGAAGAATTGTGGAGCTGGAGAGGCTCGCCAGGGAAGATCCCACAGAAGCCCTTAAGGTGATTCCAAAGAGCAAAATCTACACCAGCTCGGGGATAACCTATAACAGGTTTAAGAAGATGCTTGGTGAAGGGAACGAAGCGGCGATCAGGGTTGTAAGGGAGCTAATAAGCGAGATGACGGAATCCGCCAGAAAACACCTTGAAGAGTTCTACTCCTGGTGGAACGCTAACGTAAACTTCCTGAGGGTGAAGAAGGTCGAGATAATTCCAAACGACCGCTGGGAGTGGGTCTACGACGTTACCGTTGAGCCT
>NZ_JALTCZ010000171.1 GCF_027008145.1 Thermococcus sp.
CTGCCAAATAGCGCCTCGCCCTTTCATCGTCCAGCTCAACGACGTTCTTCGTCGCCTTCGGCCCGACTAAAAAGCTCCCCTCTATGGTGAGCCTTATTCCGTCGCTCTCAATCCTGCCGAAGTAAACTCCCCTCCTGCCGGTGTCGCTCACCTTAAGCTGACAGGGCTTCCACGCGTAGACTCTGCTGTGGTTGCCCCTGATTTCGTAGATCAAATCCGGTGCATAGCCGTAGTTTTCTATGAGGAGTCTCCTCACAAGCTCTGTATCGTCAGTCCTTCCAACCTCTTCCCGTGGGTTGGTGATTGTCCTCTCCATGCTCTCCCCGATCATTCACTCCCCTCCGGCTTGGCTATCTTCGCTATGAAGAAGGCCTCGGTGTCGTTGTCGTTCGGATGTATGCGTAAAACCTTTTTCAGCTTGGGCGAGTAAGTTCTTCCCTCCCATTCCAAAACCGGTTCGCTCGTCCGAACCGGGAGCTCTATCGGTTCGAGTCTTGCGTCCGTCTTTCTGAGGAGATAGTCAACCACCTCCTCGTTCTCCAGTGGGTCTATCGTGCAGGTGGAGTAGACGAGCGTTCCTCCAGGTTTGAGGGCCTTGTAGCCGGCTAAGATGAGCCTCTTTTGTATGTTCATGTACTTGACAACGGCTTTTTCACGCCACTCTTCCAGGAACTTCCACCTCTTTCTTATCATCCCTACCGAGGAGCAGGGGGCATCGAGCAGAACCCTGTCGAAGGTGTTCTCGAAGCGGCCAAAATATGCCCCGTCCTGAGTTGTAACCCGAGCTATCAGAACACCCATCCTGTTGAGGTTGGTTATGAGGACGTTCGTCCTGTCCCTGTTCGGGTCGTTCGCTATGATGCACCCCTCGTTCTTCATGTACTGGGCTATTTGACCGGTTTTTGAACCCGGTGCTGCGGCCATATCCAGTACAAGTCCTCCCGGCTTTGGCTCGAGGACAGCCGGCGGTATCATCGAGCTCGCTTCCTGGCCGAAGATTAAGCCCAGACCGTGCTCCGGAACCTTCGCGAGGTTGTCGACGTTTATGAAGAAGCCCTCACGAACCCAGGGTATCGGTTCAAGCTCGAACTCCTCTTTCAGCCTCTCGACAACGACATCGAGCGGTGCCTTCAGCGTGTTCACCCTTATGCTCTGCCTGAGTGGTCTTATCAGGAACTCCCAGAACTCGTCCGTGTCTTCGAGCTTCGAGTAGCGCTCGTAAAAGGCCGGGTTTGCCTCCCTGATCCTGTCCCTCGCGCCCATGGAACCACCTCATATGTCGGGAACCAGCTGGGCCATCCACCTTCCATCGGGGAGCTGTTTTATCTCCATCTCGTGGTAGGTTATCGCCTTCACCTCTTCCTTCGGTCCGTGTTTCTCGCTTAGCGGCTCACCGCAGGCCCTCGCCGTGAGTCTGTAGCCGTTCTCAGCCCTCCCGATCTTGACCTTCACGTCGCCGAAGACGAGGCCCTTCACATCGTGGAGAACCAAGAGCTCCTCAAGGAAGCTGTAGAGGAGGGCTTCAAGATCTTCTTCCTCTATCTCAACATCCCGGCACTCCCTCGGCTCGACCTTCCTCACGTCCACCATAACGTCGAAGAGCGCTAATGCTACTGCCTCGAAGGCCTCCTCCAGGGTCTCGCCGTATCCTCTAATGCCTACATCAGCTGTGTGCTCGTATTGCTCCCATTCCCTCATCTCAGTCACCTCCAAGGAGTATTGAGTTCAAACCCTCCTTTCTAGCAGCATCATGAAGCCTTTTGTCTCCAGTGTAGAAACTCTCAACCCCAATGTACTTCGCCGAAACTATTTGAAGTGCGTCCGCCTGGTAAAGGTGGTGTCTCTCAATTAACTCCCAAGCATCAGCCAGCAGAAGGGAGTGGACCGGAACCACCTCTAAGACACCCAGCCTCGTGAACCGCTTTACCTCCGCTAAAAAGCCTTTTTTCAGGAAGTCGAACTCATCTTTGCTGAGTTGCCCCCATCTCAGCTTTTTATCGAGTGTGCCAATCACTTCTCCGATATTCCAGAAGCTGAAGGCCAGCTTCACCTCCCCCCTATAGGCGTCTCTAAATAGCTCCTTTACGGCATCGCTGCCATCTTCGTCCAGGTATCTCTTCAAAATTGCACTAGTGTCCAAGTAGATGCTTCTCCCTGTCATCTCTCATCTCCCTCACGAGCTTCTCACTGCTCTCACCTTTGACCTTTAGAGGTTCAAACCACAGGGGCACCTCGGAGTCGTCGACATCCTTCAAAACTTCGTTTATGAGGTAGTTCATCAGCGCCTCCTCAAGGAGCTTGCTGACCTCGCTCTTCTCCCGCTGGGCCAGCTCCTTAAACTCCTTCCATAGTTCTTCATCCAAATAAACACTGGTCTTCACCTTCCCCATTGTACCACCATCGGTAATTACTGAAATCGGTATATAAACCCATCGAAACCGTTAATTAGACCGCCGTCGAAATGGTGCAGGTGGTGGCATGAGGGAGGTAACACCAAGGAAGATAATCGAGATGAAGGGGAGGGAAAAGATAGCAATGGTAACCGCTTACGATTACCCTTCTGCGCTTTTAGCCGACAGGGCCGGGATGGACATAGTCTTCGTCGGCGACTCCGTTGGAATGGTGGTCTACGGCGAGCCGAACACCCTAAACGTCTCAATGGAGCAGATGGTCTTTCACACAAGGGCCGTCGCGAGGGCTGTAAAGAGGGCGCTGGTTTTAGCGGACATGCCCTTTGGGAGCTACGAGGTGAGCGTTGAGGAGGGTGTTAAGAACGCCGTCAGGCTCATTCAGGCCGGTGCAGATGCCGTCAAGATCGAGGGCGGCTACGACCACGAGAAGCTTGTGAGAAAGCTCGTTCGTATGGGTATTCCTGTGATGGGGCACACGGGATTAACACCGCAGCGCTACCTTCGCCTAGGTGGTTATCGTCTGATGGGCGAGACCGAGGAGGAGATAGAGGAGATACTCCGCGATGCAAGGGCACTTGAGAAAGCCGGGGCCTTTGCCGTCGTCCTTGAGTTCACATTGGCGGACGTTGCAAAGCTCGTCACTGAAGAGGTTTCCATTCCGACCATAGGCATAGGCTCCGGGCCGTGGGTCGACGGGCAGGTTTTGGTGTGGCACGACCTCCTTGGGGTTTATGAGAACGTCCCACCCTTCGTCAAGAAGTACGCGGATCTGGCAGGGATAATTCAGCTCGCCCTCGAAAACTACCGGGGGGAGGTCAAAGCAGGGGAGTTTCCGGGAAGGGAGCACTACTGGGAGTTCCTCGACAAGGACGACTTCAGGAGGAAGGCCGGGAGGGCCCTCGAGAAGATTGGAGATAAGCCAACAGAATGAGAGACGTCCCGCCGGCGGCATGTTTTTCAATATTTTCCAATATTTCCGGGTGTTTTGTTGGATTTAAGACAAAGCTTTATAAGAAGTCCCGTGTATTTAACAAATGGGGCTAGAGGATGTTTAATGTGTTTTACGGGAAGGGCCGGAGGAGCAGGGCGCTGTTCTTCTCCCTTCTGGTAGTTGTGATTGTATCCATGGTCATCCTCGGGATGGCCTACTCAAGCTACGAGGCCAAGGTCAAGCTTGAACCTTACTCCGCTTCCGCCTTCAGCCTGAGCGGGTATCTCCTCCAGTCGGTCTATATTGAAGTCCACTCCTCTGAGCCCGTCAGCCTGTGCATAACCGATACCGCCGGCCTCGATGCCATATACTCAGGCGGACAGCCCATCTGCTACTTCTATAGGCCGTCCGTTACAGACGTGGAAACCCTCTGGAGGTTCCCCACTTCCGGCGAGTTCTACCTCGTCCTAGTGAGCGGTGAGAGAGGGGCTGAAGTTTGGATCTCGCTGAGAAGCGGGCCGATAGTGTGGTGAATGGAGCCGGGACCGGGATTTGAACCCGGGATCTGGGGATTACGAGTCCCCCGCCCTGCCGAGCTAGGCTACCCCGGCACGGTCTTTAGACTCCATGCTATGTTTATAAGTTTTTCTCAGATGGTCGCTTTGTACCACAGCTATTTAACCCTTAAAAACCCCAGTATCCAACCCAATCCGGTGAGAGCCATGGAGATACCGAACTACGGGAACGTTGAATTCCAGGCCGTGATATTCGACTTCAACGGGACCCTTGGAAAGGAGGGGAGGATAGACGAGGAGGTGAAGCACCTCCTTGAGAGGCTTGCGTATAAATACACCGTGGTCGTTTTGAGCGCCGACACCTTTGGGACGCTTGAGGAGGAACTAAGTGGCCTGCCCGTGAGGGTAGAGAGGGTCTCAAGCGGGGCCGAGAAGAGGAGAATAGCCGAGGGCTACGCGCCCTACGTTGCCATTGGAAACGGGAACAACGACGTGGAGATGCTCGAAGGAGCGGAGCTGGCCTTCTGTGTAATCGGCCCCGAGGGAGCAGCTATAGACACTCTCCTGGCGAGCGATGTGGTCGTGAGAGACGTTAAAGACGCAATAGCAATGCTCCTGGATGAGAAGAAACTCGTTGCAACCCTCAGGAGATGAGGGGATGTGGGCTACACAACACTGGAGGGTCTTGGAACTGCTCGGTTAGTGGTTAAGGGGTCGGTCTTCATAGGCTACGCCTCATCGGCCAGCACAGAAAG
Organism: Thermococcus sp.; assembly: GCF_027008145.1. GTDB lineage: Archaea > Methanobacteriota_B > Thermococci > Thermococcales > Thermococcaceae > Thermococcus. The sequence continues at coordinate 4,613 of NZ_JALTCZ010000171.1, forward strand.
AGAAGCCAGAGACTTTCATCGAGAAGATAAATGCCCACCACAGCGACGCCAATCACAACGCCTACGCTTACATCATCAACGGCAGAAGGAATTTCGCCGTTCGCTACGATGACGACGGTGAGCCCAGAGGTTCCGCCGGAAGGCCAGTCCTCAGGGTCATCCAGAACAAGGGCTTGAGCAACGTCGTTGTCGTGGTTATGCGCTACTTCGGGGGCATAAAGCTAGGTTACGACGGGCTTGTTAAGGCCTATGGGGACGCGGCAAGCTTGGTCATCGAGAATGCGGGAGTCGTGGAGGTTTACGAAACGGAGCGCTTCGAGGTGGCCTTTCCCTACACATACTGTTAAGGAGACCGTTGAAGGGGCAGGTGGTAAAGTTATCAAAGAAGAATACAGCGGGCTCGTGAAGCTTATGGTAGAAACCAGAAAGGGCGAAGCTGAAAAGCTGATGGCACTTTTGACCGAGAAAAC
>NZ_JALTCZ010000172.1 GCF_027008145.1 Thermococcus sp.
GCGAAGCTCTTGACGTCGATGCTTATGCCTATCCTCTTCTCCAGCTCGGTTATGCGCTTGCCCTTTTTGCCGATGATTGCCGGAATGTCGAACTCGTCCGCGTAGATAACGGCCTTGTGCGGGCTTACTATCTCCACTTCCGCATATACATCCGGCAGGAACTTCTTTATCTCCTGCTTGAGCCTCTTCTCGGCGAGCTTGAGTGCTGGCGCCTTCTCCTCATTTTTCACAGGGACGACGCTTACCTCCTCGCCGTAGGTATATATTTCGTACTCCAGTTCACCGGTCTCGAAGTCCCTAACCTCGATGACGGGCCTCGCGAGGTCTTCCTCCCTCATACCACTCGGCACCTTGACGAGGTACTCAAGGGTTAGAACTTTCTCAACGCGACCTGCCCTGATGAATATGACGGTATCAACTATCTGGGGTATCATTCCCAGCTCAACCCTTCCGATGAATCGCTGGACGGCATCTATCGGCTTTGTGGCGTGGACAACTCCAATCATACCCACGCCTGCCAATCTTAAATCGGAGTAAATCTTGAAGTCGCCCGTCTTCCTCATCTCGTCGAATATCGTGTAGTCCGGCCTAACCAGTAGGAGTATGTCCCCGGTCAGCTCCATCTTTCCGTTCAAAGCCGTGTACTGCGTTATCTCCTCGCTCACCTGCAGGTCGCGCGGCTTTTCCATTGTCTTTACTATCCTGCCCATGCCCGCGTACCATTCGGCCAGAGCCTGGGCGAAGGTGGAGTTGTGCACAATGACTGGAGCAAAGCCGGCCATGAAGTTGTGGTTGGGTACAGTTATGTCATAGACTTCAAACTCCCCTTTGATAACCTCTATGGACTCAACCCTGTCCCACATGATGTTGGGGTCGAGCATAACCCTCAGATGAGCTAAGTGTTCCTCGATGAGCTCGGCCCGGTGGTAGTACTCGACGACCACGTCCTCAATGACTTTAACCAGACGCTGGGTGTTGATTTCCGCTCCCTTTAGGAAAAAACTGACCATTGACTGGGAAACGGCGTTTTGAGAGTTCTGGCCAAGGAAAGCAAAGGCAACGCTCAGGAGTTTTCTAACTTCAGCCGTTAACTCATTCCATATCCTTGCCTCTTCAACCAAAAGACCAGTTTCGGATGAAAAGGCGGAGAGCAGCTTGGCAATCGTTGACGGCATGGGCGTTCTTTCTCCTTTGAGCCACTTTGATGGGGCGCTTGGATCCATGTGGTTGCGGCGATAGAAGTCGCTGGAAACTTGTTCATCTATAAACCTCACGAGTTCTTTCCAGCGGGAGATATAATTTGCATAGCTTATGAGCTTCTTTATTGAGCCTTCGAATGAGACGTACTCCTTGTAAAGAGTTAAGAAGTCTTCGTACAATTTCGAGAGCCTTCTCCTAGAATAGCCGTTCTTGGTCGCGTTCTTTATTCTCCTCCCAGTCAGGATTCCAAGGGCCCTAACGAGCTCTCCAGCGGGGATAACATCAAGGTTTGGATTTGAAGTCTTCCCAAGGTGCTCTTCAAAGCCTTCAACCTTAAACTGGGGTTTTATGGCGTTATAGAACTGCCTTATAGACTCTGAATCTTTGATGAGAACGCGGTGGTAGGGCCTTCTCTGTACTCTCTTTTCCCTAACGATGGAAGGTATTCCAAGCCTGAGGAGAAGGTACTGCAGTCCGAGGGCAAAATTCCTGCTGGCGGTGACTATTTCGAGTTCTTTTCCTATGTATCCGTCGCCCTCAAACACTCCCCGGAGGAATGCGGCTATATTTCTCTCGTTGGCCTTCATCACTATTTCCGGAACCCTTACCGAGTGCGCCTTTTTCTTTTCAGGGTAACCGAGTGCCCTCAGTAGTTTTTCTATCGTCTTGGAGTTCCTAACCCTGAGCCTTCCGGGTGCAACAAAGTAGAACTCATCCTCAGAAACTCTGAATACTCTGGATACGAGGTCTTTGAAGTGCCTCACGAGTCTCTCATCGAAGTTGTTGAACTCAAAGTTGCTTCCCGAGCCTTCAGCCCACATCAGTCCCAAGAACTCAAAGAAATCCTCGTTAGCCTCAATGTAAGGTGGTATCTCCCTCGAAGCCCTGTAGTTCTCTCCCATGTAGAACACTGATTCCACTTCCATGGAATCGGCTTCTTTTATGGGGAGCGTCCTTCCGTCTCTCATCCTGGCGAAGAAGCCCTCACTTACAAGCTCTCCAACCCACAGCTTATCGGGTAGACAACCCTTTACCGCTATTTTCCTGGGTACAGCTATGACCGAGCCCTCTTCAAGCTTGCCTGCGTCACTCCAGACAACAAAACCGTCCTTTATTGTCAAAACTGGATGGTTGGGACTGAGGGTTATCTCCCTGCCGGTGGCGGTTTTGATCCGCACCATGAGCCTTTCAGACCTCTTGTGGACTCTAAGAACCGACTGGGGTTCAAGTCTCTCATGGGCGACAGTTAATACCCTCATGCCGGGTCTCATGTCTTTGATACGAACAAAGGAACCATCTTCGAGTAGTATGGGAGTTTCTGAGGGTAAACATTTGCCCTCTCCCGGCGCACCCGCAATCAAAATGCCTTGGGCTCTGTCCTTGAGCCTCTCCAGGAGCTTTTCGCTCAGTCCGTAGTCTTCTATGCTCAGCTTCGTGACGGGCCTGACCGCTGTTATCTCTATCCCATCGGCGAAGGGGGGCTTCGCTATGACTATCCTGTAGTTCCTGAGCTGGACGACGGTCACTCCAGGCTCGTCTATCTCGATGAAGCTCTCGGGCTCTCTCTTGGCGCGCTCGACTATATCATCGGCTATCTCCTCAAGCTCCCCCTCGGTCAGCGGTTCCTCTCTCACCGGGATGAGCTTCCACTCACCGGGTCTGCCCTTCTTAGCTAGTGGCCTTACACCGGCCTTCAGGTGGACGCTCATCGTGTTCTCATCAAAGAAGTCCTCGAGGTGGTGTTTTACCTCTTTTCTGGCGGTCAAATAAACCACGTCAATGCCCTTGGCTATCGCGACGTCACGCTGAACTTGGTCGCCGGTTACAAGGGTGGCGTTAAGTTCTCTGGCCGTCTCGCGAACCATGTGGTCTATTTCTCCTGCCTTGGCCCTTCTAATCTGCCAGAGCTCCGGTCTCTCACCATAAAATTCGAGGAGGATCTCGCCCCTGTCCGCCATCTCGCGAAGCCTTTTGAGCTCCTCCAGGCCGGTATGTCCAATCGCCCTCCCCTCGTTGGCCTGGTGCTCTATCTCGGCTATAACGGCCTCCGGGACAACGACCTTGGCTCTCTCCTCAAGGGTTGAGAGGAACTGGGTTAGCCTGCCGTCAACTATCACGCTCGTGTCCGGGACAAATACCCTCATTTCTCCCACCAAGGTGAGCCTCGGCTAAAGGTTCATAAAGGTTTAGGAGAAAAGTGGGCGGGTGGGAACATGGGCCGTTTAATCTCGATAGCCTCCGGCAAGGGGGGAACCGGGAAAACCACCACCACCGCTAACCTTTCGATAGCCCTTGGGAAGATGGGTTACAAGGTTCTTGCGGTTGATGCTGACCTGACTATGGCGAATCTCAGCCTTGTGATGGGCATAGACGACGCCGAGACGACCATACATGACGTTCTAGCTGGAAGCGCGGATATTACGAAGGCGGTCTACCATACGAGCTACGAGAACGTTCATCTTGTCCCTGCTGCGGTCGACTGGGAGCATGTCCTCAGGGCAGACCCCCGAAGGCTCCCCGGGACGATAAAGCCCCTCAAGCAGCACTTCGACTTCATACTCATAGACTGCCCTGCTGGCCTTCAGATGGACGCGATGAACGCGATGATGAGCGGTGAGGAGGTAGTCCTCGTAACGAATCCGGAAATATCGTGCATAACCGACACGATGAAGGTGGGCATAGTCCTCAAGAAGGCCGGTCTAGCAGTCCTCGGCTTCGTCCTCAACCGCTACGGCAGGAGCGAGAACGACATACCGCCAGACGTTGCGGAGGAGGTCATGGAGGTTCCTCTCCTCGTCGTCGTCCCCGAGGATCCGAAGGTCAGGGAGGCGACGCTTGAGGGCATTCCCGTGGTTGAATACAACCCCGACTCGGATGGCGCCAAGGCCTTCCTCGAGCTGGCCGAGAAGGTGATCAAGATAGCCGGCTTCAAGGCAAGGGTGATGGGATGATAGTTGCCTTCATTGGAACGGCCGGCAGTGGGAAGACAACGCTGACGGCGGAGTTCGGTAGGTACCTTGAGGAGGATGGCTATACCGTGGAGTACGTCAACCTCGACACGGGCGTTAAAAAGCTTCTGTATAAGCCGGGCGTTGACGTCAGGGAGGACGTAACTGCCTGGGAGCTCATGGAGGAAGGCTTAGGCCCGAACGGGGCGATAGTGAAGAGCTATGACCTGCTGGTTCCAGAGGTCAGTGACTACTCGCGCAGGATGAGGGATCTGGCAGAAGGGAGCGACTACCTGCTGATAGACACGCCCGGCCAGATGGAGACCTTTCTCTTCCACGAGTTCGGGGTCAGGCTTATGGAGGACTTCCCGGATGCGCTCAGCGTTTACCTCTTCTCCCCGGAGATACTGAGAAAGCCGGCCGATTTCTGCTTCGCCCTCCTCTTCGGCCTGATGATAGACCTCCGTCTGGGCACCACCACCGTCCCGGCGCTCAGCAAGGTTGACACCGTTGATGACCTCAACAAAATCAGAAAGTACCTTGACGATGTTGAGCACCTCACCGCAAGGCTGAAGTTCGAATCCTCAACTCAGGGGCTTTTAGCTTACAGGCTTTGCTCTAGTTTACCCGAGATGGCCCCGCCGACGAGGGTTCTCTACCTCTCGGCGAAGACGCGGGAGGGCTTTGAAGACCTCAACACCGTTGCCTACGAGCACTACTGCACCTGCGGTGACCTGACCTGAACGGGCGTTCAGGAAGTTCGGTGAAATCGGAAAACTACTCCAGATAGGAATGGATAAGACTTTTTCAGTAACCAATTAACGCCAGAGGGGATGCAGGATGTGCCTCATAGCCGGTGGAATCGGCGAGAACCTCAGGGAAAAGTTCATTGAGATGATAGAGGTAGGAAAGCACAGGGGGCCGAACGGCTTTGGTGTGTGGACTGACTCCGGCGTGCTCAAATCAAGCGACTTCTCCCGGATTGAAGAAATCCCCGACGGAAGGATAGGCATCCTTCAGTGCAGGCTCGCCATGACCGGCTCCAAGTCCTTCATACAGCCCTTTGTTGACGGGCTGGTCCTAGTTCACAACGGTGAGATCTACAACCATCGCGTCATCAGGGAACACCTTGAGGGGAGAGGGGTGTCCTTTGAGAGCGACGTTGACAGCGAGGTAATCCTCCGCCTGCTGGAGTTTCTCTCAGGAGAAGTCAGCTTCCCCGGAGCTGTTAGAGAACTGATGGCATGGCTTGAGGGTGACTACGCCGTGGCATTCTCGGATGGTTCAAGGCTGTACCTCTTCCGGGATCCCATCGGTGTAAGGCCCCTCTACTTCTCACCGAAGGGCTTCTTCGCGAGCGAGAAGAAAGTCCTGTGGGCAATCGGAGAGATGGCCATTCCCGTTGAGCCGGGCGAGCTGGTTGCCCTCGACGGGCACTCTGTGAGGAGGGCGAGGCTCTTCTCGCCCGAGAGGCTCAGGGGGAGGGAGCTCTCTGAAGGGATCACTCTCAGGGGGCTGGAAAACCTCCTCAACTACTCCGTAAGGGTTAGAACGGCCGGGAAAACGGGAGTCCTGTTCTCCGGTGGGCTGGACAGCACGGTGGTGGCCTTACTGGCGTCACGGTACTCCGACGTAGTTCTCTATACAGCGGGTGCCGAAGGAAGTCAGGACGTTGAGTGGGCAGATAGGGTCGCCGACTACCTCGGACTGCCTTTAAGGGTCGAGACCTTCGACTTCGAAGTGCTCAGGAGGGAACTCCCGAGGATTGCCTTTGCGGTAGAGGAGCCGAACCCGATGAACCTCGCTATAGCCGTTCCCCTGTACTTCGCCACGAGACTTGCCGGGGAGGAGGGTGTTAGGGTCATCCTCACCGGCCAGGGCGCTGATGAGCTCTTCGGTGGCTACGCAAAGTACCTTGAGGGGCCTGAGCTCATGTGGGAGGACTTACTCACCCTCGCCGAGAGGAACCTGGCAAGAGACGACAAGGTGGCGATGCTCAACGGGGTGGAGGGAAGGTACCCCTTCCTTTCCCTTCCCGTGGTCAGGCTCGCCCTGAACGTTTCCCCTAGACTTAAGTTGCCGGACGGGAGGAAGCTCGTACTGAGGAAGCTTGCCAGAAAGCTTGGACTGCCGGAGTGGATAGCCAGAAGACCGAAGAAGGCCGCACAGTACGGTAGCGGGGCCCAGAAGTTGCTGGAAAAATTAGCGAGAGAGAGGAAGCTTCACCTCAGGGAATTTGCCCGGGGACTTTTCGGGGAACTCTTTCCAAACGCTTTTTAATTCTCCCACCAACTCCTTCCCATGAGAATCCTGATGGTTGGCCACTATCCCCCGCACGGAGGGGGCGTCGCTAGGCACGTGGACAACCTAGTCAAACACCTGAGGAAGAGGCACGAGGTTCACGTCCTGACCTACGGGCCGGTTAAGCCGAGGGACTTCGAGAGAGACCTCGTGCACCAGGTCAGGGTTCTGCCCGTTTACGGTCTCAGGGGAACGGGGTTTGCGTTCCTCGGCTCGAAGGCCATAGCCAGACTCCATAGAGAGATGGACTTTGACATCGTCCACGCCCACTTCATTGGAACGACGAGCTTTGCAGGAGTTCTGGCAAAGGAAAAGACGGGCCTTTCCTTGGTCGTCACCGCCCACGGGAGCGACCTCGTCAACACCGCCAGGCTGGCCCTTGGGAGGTTCTACGTCGGAAGGACCCTCAGGGAAGCGGACGCTGTAATAGCGGTGAGCCACTTCCTCGCGAAGCGCGCCATCGAGCTCGGTGCAGGGGAGGTTAGGGTTATTCCCAACGGCATTGAGATTGAAGGCCTCCCCGAGAGGGCGAGATACGTAGCCTTCATCGGCGCCCTCAGGGAGTATAAAGCCCCGGAAGTTTTTCTGGAGCTTGCAAGGCAGTTCCCGGAGAGGGAGTTCCTAGTTGTTGGAGATGGGCCCCTAAGGGGAAAGCTCGAAAGGGAAGCTCCCTCCAACGTCCGCTTTTTAGGCTACAGGAAAGACATCGGAAGGATTCTCTCGGAGAGCACCCTCCTTGTTCTGCCTTCAAGGCGGGAAGGTTTCGGGCTCGTAATTCTTGAGGCCAACGCCCTTGGAGTTCCCGCCGTGGGGAGGAGAATCGGTGGGATTCCAGAGCTCGTCAGGGAGGGCAAGAACGGCCTGACCTTCACAGACTTCGGAGAGCTCGTTGAGGCTGTAAAGACCCTTCTGGAGCCGAAAACGAACAGGAAAACCGGTGCAGTAGGGAAGAGGGTTGCAAAGCTCTACTCCTGGGAGAGGGTCGCTGAGATGGTGGAAGACGTCTACCGCTCCGTTTTGGGATAATTTTTTAACTGCCTTTCAGAGCCATCTCAGGTGAGAACATGACGATTGTAATCAATATGCGAGATGGGATTGATGAGAGAAAGATAAAGGTGGTCGCGAGATTCATCCTTGAGGGCAAGCTGGTGGCCTTTCCGACAGAGACGGTTTACGGCCTTGGGGCCAATGCCCTCAACGTCTCAGCCGTGAGGAGAATATTCGAGGCCAAGGGGAGACCGACAGACAACCCTTTGATAATCCACATAGCAGACTTCAGCGACCTCAAAAGGCTTGCACGCGAGATCCCGAGGGAGGCAAAACTTCTGGCAGAGCGGTTCTGGCCTGGCCCCCTTACGATAGTCCTCCCCAAGGCGGAGGACGTTCCCGACGTTACCACTGGGGGGCTTGACACGGTGGCTGTGAGAATGCCCTCACACCCAATAGCGCTCGCCCTCATAAGGGCCAGCACGCCCATAGCTGCACCCTCCGCCAACATAAGCGGGAAGCCCAGTCCAACGCTGGCTGAGCACGTGGTGGACGACTTCTACGGGAAGATAGAGGTCATAATTGACGGTGGAGAAACCAATGTCGGCGTCGAGTCTACGGTGGTAGACCTGACTTCCGATAAGCCCGTCCTTCTAAGACCCGGTGGCCTACCGCTGGAGGAAATTGAAAAGGTTGTTGGCGAGGTTGAGATACACCCCGCCGTTATGGGTAAAACGGTCGGCATCGCCCGCTCACCGGGTATGAAGTACAGGCACTACTCACCGAACGCCCAGGTCATAGTGGTCGAGGGAGAAAGGGAGCGGGTCAGGAGAAAGATTGCCCAGCTCGTTGGGGAATACCGCTCGAAAGGCTACCGCGTTGGGGTGATGGCGACTGAGAAGTATGAGGCTAACGAGTTCTTCTACCTCGGGAAGAGCGAGGAAGAGGTCGCCAGAAACCTCTTCAAGGCCCTAAGGGCGCTGGACAAGAGGGGAGTTGATATCATAATAGCCGAGGGAGTTGAGGAAAGGGGCCTCGGCTTGGCGGTGATGAACCGCCTCAGGAAGGCCTCGGGTTATCGGGTGATTAGGGCTTAGGCAACGCTTAAATATCGGACGGGAGAAAAGAATAACCGATGCGAGTGGGTGTGAGGGGTGAGGAATTTGGTTCTACCCGGCATAGATTCACCTCCCGAGGAGCTCGAGGAGATTGGGTTTGGTTATATTAAGGAGGGTAAAGTAAAGGAGGGTCTCAAGCTGATTCTCCGGGCCGCAAAGGCCTATGAGGGTAAGGGGAGAAAGGAAGACGCCGCGAGACTTTACAGGTACTTCGGCTACGTTCTGGCCAAGAGGGCCGGTAAGGAGAAGGGTAAACCGCCCCTCTTGAAGGCGTCGTACCTTTACATCGACCTCATTGAGACTGAAATCACCAAACCGGAGGTTGACGTTAACGTCCTCGACGACTACTGCTCCAATGTTCTTGAAATCTTTGCCTTTCTTGGGGACAGGAAGCTCTTAACAAAGTACACCAAGGAGTTCGCCACGATCTACGAGGACTTAGGCTCGTCCTATGAGGAGAACAACGACTTAAAGATGGCCATAAGGGCTTATGAGTCGGCCTTCAAGTACTACAAGATGATGGACGACGAGGAGAACTACAGGAGGCTCGCTGAGAAGCTCATAACCCTCTACGGCCAGCTGGCGGAGGAGGTGCTCTCCAGGGAGCGCGTAAGCGAGGCCGCAGAGGCCTTCTACGAGCTGGCTAGGTACACCCGCGTTATATTCGGTTACGACATCCACTACATAGAGATGATGGACACTGCAGCAAGGAACTTTGAAAAGGCCAGCAAGCTGGCCTACTCCCTCGGGGACCTTGACGGGACGACGAGCTATCTAGTAAAGTCCCAGTACGCCTACATGCTCGCGAGGAACTTCAACAGGATGAAGCTCATAGGTCTGAACACGGTGAGGATGCTCTATCAGGTTATAAGTGCCCACCAGGGGAGAGGGGAATACAGCATCGCGGCGCTCAAGACCATGGAGCTGGCTGAAGCTCTCCTCGGGATAGGGAAGGTCAGCGAGGGGCTTGAGGCCTATAAGAACGCCCTCGACCTCAAGGCGGATCTAAGCTTCAAGGTCAGGGTAAGGCTCGCGATCCTCAAGAACTACGCCGCCCAGAAAACGTCAAACAGAGTGCTTGACGAGGTTGACCTCATAGAATATCAGCTCAAGAAGAAGAAAACCGCCAAGGCCCTTGAAATAGCCAACAGGACGATAGAAAAGATGGGGAAGATAGATGATCTCATCAAGGCTCTCACTGAGGCAGAGGGCTATTACTGACCCCTGAGCTCGGCCCTTGGAAGGGGAACGTGGTAGGGGACGCGCATCTCCTTTGCTATTATCATCAGCATCGGAGACAGCTCGGTGGTGAGGAAGTTCGCGACCTCGACCATAAGGACTGGGTCTATCTTCTTCTCATCCTCCCAGAGCGAGAGTATTTCGTCGATCTTCTCCCTCTTCTGGGGTATGTAGAGGAGCGAGCCCCTCACCGAGGCCTTCGCTATGTCCGGCCTGTACTCGACCTCAAAGTCGAAGAGGACGTCTATACCCGAGACCTTGCCGTTAGGAGCCGTCATCTCTCCGAGCCTGAGGTCCTTTATTGTGGGTGAAATCTTTACCTCTATCTGCCCCGGCGGGACGGCCTTGACATTCTTTTCAAAGCTGACACCCTGAATGTTGTATCCGAGCACCGGCATTTTTTCTCACCACCCCAACTTCACGAGCCCATATAAAACGCTATCGGTAGGGATTTAAGGGCCCCCTACCAAAGGAGTCCGATGCCGAGGGAAAAGGTCGTCAGGATATGGGATGAGAGGGAAGTAGTGTATTCACCCAAAAGGTGGCGCTACCTCTGGGAGAAGCGTGAGAAGGCCCTGAAAATCATGGAGCGCCTTTCCCAGTTCGATCCCTATCTCTACGGCAGCGTCGCCAGAGGTGATGTCAGGCAGGACAGCGACATAGACATCTTCATCCCGGTAAGGGTTCCGAGTTACCTCATCGAGCTCGCCCTTGAGGGCCTCGTAAGGAGGAGAAAGATAGTAATGGCAACGCCCTGGCACCTCATAAAGGGTGTTATAAAGATAGACGAGGAAACTACCGTTACTTTCCCCCTCATCGAGCCGACCGACAGGGAGCTTGAGTTCTACCGCTGGGGAGGGACGGTTGAGCTGTGGGGAGCCAAAACGAGGGAGCGCGTTCCCGGGGTTAACAAGAAGCTCATTCTCATAATCCCAACGGAGAAGGGGCACATTGAGAGGGAAGTCGTCGGGAGGGAAAGAGAGATCGCGAAAATCCTGGGAGTGAGCGTTGACATCATCACCGAGCGCATCCACGTCCTTACGAGGAGAGACAGAATCGGGAGGACGGGGATCTACATCAACGAGGAGGTCCCGGACTGGATGACCTTCGAGAAGGCCCTCAAGGTCATAGCCGACCGCGACCCGAACGTGAGGAGGAAGGTGAGGGAGCGGGGAGGGATTTAGAAACCGTAAAAATAAACAAGATGAAGAAGGAGTAGTGCAAATCAGGAACCACCTAACACCATCATCCCCTCGAGTTGAAATAATCCGATATTGTCGCGAGACTGAACTTGAGATAATCCTCGAAACCCTTCCTGTCCAGTATTATGAACGGTGCCTTCTCCGGGTTAGTTATCAATCTCGACGTGATACCGCGCCTATTCATGTCCGCGAGCACTTCCGCGACCGCACTTTCATTCAGCTCCAGCTTTTGTAGAAGTTCATCGTATCCCCTTCTGGCAACGCCTGGATCGTATAAGTCGCCGACTGTGAGTATGGTGTAGAGTACACCAAACTTCTGAGCATAATACCCCAAGTTGGCCAGGCGCTTTGTCTTTGTTGCGAGATACTGAAAGACCTCAATGGGGGCTTTGAAAACATCATATATTGGCTCGCCACGGGAATTCCTTTCCGTGTCCTGGATAGCCAGACCATATCTTTCCAGTTCGCTGAAAAATCTGAGAGCATCATCTCTCAGTGCTGTTTTCACGAGGAAGTTCGAGAACATCAAGATAGTTGGATTCTCTGGAGGTTCCATATAGTCCAAGTCAAAATAGTGATACCTGCCGAGTACTCTTACATTCTTTGCCGCCTTGAGTATTGAATCCTCTTTGGTATACCCACCTCTTGTCGGTGTATATTCATATTCTTTGAGAACGACCTCAAGCGAGAAGTGATCCAGTGTATACCAAAGCGACCCGTAAAGTATTATCCACAGCTTATCGCCGTATTCTCTGGCGAGTTCCTCAAGCTCCGCCTTGTGGTCTCTGATACGTTTGAGAATAAGCTCGTGTCCAGCTTTCAGCCCCCTTTCGCTCGGGCTTGCAAAAGCTTTCCTGGCGTACCCTGTCCCTTTCCTTGAGATATCAACCAAATTGAGTCGTTGGAGGATAGATAGAACCTGTGGTTTTATGTTTACGCTCTCGTACTCGTTTGGGGCCGTTGGACCGGTCATTGGATTGTAATGGACGCGGACTTCTACTGGGAGGTTCCTTGAGATATAGATCTTACCGAGCGCATTCAAAACGTCATCAGCAAAGTTCTCAAGGCCATATTCCTCAAGCTCTTCAATTATACGGTTGATTTCTCTCTCCGAGGTGCCAACAAAAACCTCCGGTGGTTTCTCTTCGTTTGTCTTGGAGAAGTATGGGTAATCCGGTGGTACACCAAGGTCTCTCCGAAGTTCGTGTTCAAAAGAACGGACACTATCAACAACTTTTATTCTTTTTCCATTGACAATGATTTCATCAACCTGCTTTGGATATTTTGTCGCTATGATGTATCTGTAATCAAATGGGTTCATGGATAATTTCTTCGCATCTCTTGCCACGTCGCCTGTAACAACAACCTCAACACCGACGGAGACGTTTCCCTTCCTTCCGGCGACATCAACACGGCCCCAACCGCCCTCAGGTATTTTTACCGGGGCTTCTGCTGTTGCGGTAAAACCATAAAAACGAAGTAGATCTACTACTTCCATTTCGATAATATCATTGTAGGGCTTGTGACCACTTCTTTGATCCATATGGGATCACCTGTGGTACTTTTGTTATCTTTTTGATATAATCTTTTCTGTTGCCAGTGTTGTTCAGAATTTTTTATCCAGCAGGCTATGGTTTTATCTCACCTTTTTGCCTTATCATATCTCAGGTAAAAGGCCGGAAAACAGATTGAGCGCTCTATGTGCTTATGAAGGAATAATATCCCTCTTGAGAAGATCGTGTTTCTGGGGGTAAACGAGTTCGTGTTTGAGGAGGCAAAGAGAATAATGGACGAACACGGCCTCCTGCCGAACGACGCCATTATACTCGCGACTGCAAAGTTCTACAGGTGTTCCGCCCTCATAACGCTCGATTCAGATTTTATTGATGCATGCGAGAAGAAGACATCAAACCAATAACATCTCCCAGGACTCTCAAGAATGAACTTAAAAGAAGGGGAATAAACTCAGTCCTGGCAACAGCGCTCCTTCATATTCGCTGGCAAAATCTCCTTGAAGCCCGTGTACTTCCACAGAGCCTTCGGGAGTTTTACAACGCCTTCCTCAGTCTGGAAGTTCTCAAGTATCGCCACTATCGCCCTTGAGGTCGCTATCGCGGTCGAGTTGAGCGTGTGGACGAAGCGCGGCTTCTCATGGGTCTTGTCGCGGAAGCGGATGTTCAGCCTTCTCGCCTGCCAGTCGGTGCAGTTGCTCGCTGAAACGACCTCCCTGAACTTACCCTGGCCAGCCATCCAAGCCTCTATGTCGTACTTTTTGGCAGCAACGTATCCCAAATCACCGGTGCAGATGTTCACAACGCGGTAGGGGATCTCAAGCTCCTGAAAGAGCTCCTCGGCGTTGGCTATTATCTTCTCATGCCAGTCCCAGCTCTCCTCCGGTCTCGAATAGACGAACTGTTCGACTTTGTGGAACTGGTGAACCCTGAAGATCCCCTTGGTGTCCTTTCCAGCCGTTCCGGCCTCCTTCCTGAAGCAGGGGCTAACTCCGACGTAGAGGAGCGGTAAGTCCTTTCCATCGAGGATCTCATTGGCGTGCATTCCCGCTAGGGGATGCTCGGCTGTCGGGATGAGGTAGAGGTCTTCGCCCTCGACCTTATAGATTACATCCTCGAAGTCCTCGAAGGTTGTTGCTCCTTCCTCAACGAAACGCCTGACCATATAGGGTGGAATCACGGGAGTGAAGCCCTTCTCGATGAGTTTATCCAGGGCGAAGCGGAGCAGTGCTAAATCGAGTATGACCAGCTCGTTGAGGAGGTAGTAGAAGCGCGAGCCGCTAACTTTTGCCGCCTTCTCGAGGTCAGCACCCCTGAGGAGTTCGAGCATGTCAACGTGGAGCTTCGGCCTCCAGTTGAGAACCTCGTAGTCCATCTTTCCGAGGCTCTGCTCCTTGAACGTATCGAGGAAGCCCTCCCATACTCTCGCCTTGCCCCAGAACCTTACCGGAACGTTCTCGGTGTCGTCCTTTCCAACGGGAACGCTCTCGTGGGTTATGTTCGGGAGGCGCCAGAGGTAGTAGTCGATCTTCTTCCGGAGTTCCTCAACTTCCTTTTCGAGGGCTTCTACCTGCCTCACTATCTCGTTGCTCTTTGCCAAGAGGTCGTCGATTGGTTCCCCCACCTTCTTGCGCTTGCCTATCTGGACCGCGAGCTGGTTGCGCTCCTTCCTGAGGGCGTTTATCCTCTTCAGGTTCTCGCGCCACTTCCTGTCAAGCTCCAGGATTTCATCTATCCACCTGAGCTTCTCAAGCTCGCCGCGCTTGATGAGGTCGCCCTTGACGAGGTCAGGGTTTTCACGGATGAGCTTTATGTCCAGCATAGTCTTCACCTGGGGGAAGAAGGGGAAGAACTTTAAAAAAGGTTTTGATGGCTTTCAGCCGAAGAAAGTAACCTCAACCTCCTCCCCTGCTTCGAGTATCTCCACATTTTCAGGGACCTCTATGAAGCCGTCGGCATCAACGAAGCTGGTAACAGCCCCACTACCTTTGAGTATCGGCACCGCGTTATCTCCCTCTATTCTGACAGGAAGGAACTGCCTCCTGCCCTTAACTGAGAAGACCTTGTGTGCGAGCCTTTTCCTGACCTTCCTGACCTCGCTCTCCCTGCCAATTAGCTTCCTCAGGAGTGGGGCAACCAGGAGGGTGAAGTTTGTGAGGCAGCTCGTTGGATAACCGGGAAGACCAAGGACGGGCTTCCCGTTGATTAGACCTATCACGGTGGGCTTTCCAGGCTGTATCGCTATGCCGTGTATTTTCACCTCACCCAGCTCCTCGATGATTGAGCTCGTTAAATCCCTTATCCCCCCGCTCGCGCCCCCGCTGAGAAGAATCATATCACAGCACTCAACGCCCTTTTCTATGAGTCCTCTCAGACTTTCACGATCGTCCCATGCTATACCCAGAAAGACCGCCTCACCGCCGAGTTCTCTCACTGCGTCGGTTATTGCCCTGCCGTTGATGTCGTATATCTGACCGGGCTTGAGCCCCCTCCCGGGTAAGGTTATCTCGTTGCCCGTGCTTATCACCGCTACCTTTGGCTTCCGGAAAACTGGGACTTCGGCAATTCCAAGGGCGGAAATGAGGGCTGTTTCCTTGAAGCTCAGTCTCGTTCCCTTTTTGAGGAGGAGCTTGCCCTTTGGAATATCGGTTCCGGCCTTCATGACGCCGAGGGTTGGATATGCGGGCTTGTAAATTACCACATCATCACCTTCCCTATCGACGTCCTCGAACTGTATCACAGCGTCGGCACCCCTCGGCAGGGGGGCGCCGGTCGAGATGTAAACTGCCTCCCCGGGCTTGAGCTCAAAGTCGACGCTGTCACCGGCGTTCACTTCGCCGATAACCTTCAGCCTTAGGGGTTCGCTTTCGCTCGCCATGAAGGTGTCCTCAGCCCTCAAAGCGTAGCCATCCACCGTTGCCCTGTCAAAGGGAGGGACATCTATTGGTGAGACGATGTCCTCCGCCAGAACCCTTCCGAGGGCGTTTTTGAGAGGAACTCTCTCGACCTCAGGCTCAAGCGGGAAGGAGTTTATGACCTCCAGCGCTTTCTCAAGTGGAACGACCTTCAGGAACGCCATTCTACCACCTGGAGAAGAGAGGGAGGTTTTCTATAAATGGGTTGCGTAAGCAGGGGTGTTTACGTGGTGGGACAAAACCCAACTTCGGGAAAATGGGAAGATGCGAAAAGTTTGGGCTCACCACTCGTCTTCTTCTTCCCAGTCCTCTTCCTCCCATTCTTCTTCGTCCCACTCCTCGTCCTCCCACTCCTCAAGCTCGAACTCCTCGTCGAGCTCTTCTTTCTCTTCCACCTTTTTCTTCTTAGGAGGTTCCATACTCCCACCTGTGAAGGTTGGGCGGAAAGGCCTATAAGTTTTGTTTTCCCGGAAAGGTTTTTAACGAACCGGAGAACCCTCCAACCATGAGGGTGGCGATAGTAACTGCTGACCCTAGGGTATACTACATAGCCACGAAGGTGCTAAAGGAGTACAGGATACCCTTTCTCAGCCTCCGGGTCGGTGAGAAAATCCCCTACGACGTTGAGGTCGTCCTCACAGGCGAGAGGGATAGGGTGGAGTTTCCCGTGAAGGTCGTCGTAAGGGATGAGAACTTCATAGATGAGCTCCTTGTGCGGCTCGAAGGCAGGGAGAGGTTCAGGAAGGTTTTTATAGCCATAGACCCCGGTGAGAGGCCGGGACTGAGCGTCGTGGCCGACGGAAAGGTCGTCGAGGTTCACCAGCTCAGGAACCCGAGGGACGTTGGGCCCGTCATGAGCCTGCTTGAGAAGTATCCAGGGGCGAGGATAAAGGTCGGCCACGGAGCTAAGAGGCAAAGGGTCATGATGCTCAAGGCCCTTGGGAGGCTCCTTGGCTACGACTACCCGATAATCGTCGTCAACGAGAGGGGCACGACCCCGAAGGTTGGCGGGGTTGAGGGGTCGGCAGTCTTGGATATAGTTGCCTCCATAAACATCAGTCTTAGGCCCGGGAGGGAAGTCACGATAGGTCAGCTTTTGGAGGTTAAAGAGCCCACGAAGCGCGAAATTGAAGATATAAAGAGGAGGAGCCGCGAGCTGAGTGGGAACATCACGATAACCTCAAGGCTTGCCCGAGAGGTCGCTCTCGGCAACCTGACCCTTGATGAGGCGATAGAACTCCACAGGAGGCGTTCAAGATGATATTTGGTAAGGATTCGGATGAAAAGGTTGAGGAGATAAAGCTCCGCGTTGCGGAGGCCTTGAAAAGGGACGTCGGAAGGGGCATAGTCCGCTTCGACAAGAAGTACCAGAAACAGCTGGGCGTTGATCCGGGCGACATAGTTACCCTGATCGGCGAGAGAACAACGGCCGCTATAGTTGCTAACCCCCACCCGGACGACAGAGGGCTGGATATCATCAGGATGGACGGCTACACGAGGAGGAACGCGGGTGTTAGCATAGGCGACTACGTGATCCTCAAAAAGGCTGAGGTTCACGAGGCCAAGAAAGTTGTCCTCGCCCCGGCCCAGAAGGGTGTCTTCATCCAGATACCCGGAGAGGTCGTCAAGGGCAACCTCCTTGGAAGGCCGGTCGTCAAGGGAGATCTCCTCGTCGCCAGTAGCAGGAGCGAGGCCTACTACAGCTCACCCTTCGACGAGCTTTTCAGGGGGCTCTTCGAAGCCATGCCCTTCGGCTTCGGCGAGCTGAAGTTCGTCGTCGTCAACACCATTCCCAAGGGCATAGTCCAGATAACCTACAACACCGAAGTGGAGGTTCTCCCGCAGGCCGTTGAGGTAAGGGAAGAGAGCATACCCGAGGTCACCTACGAGGACATCGGTGGCCTCGACGAGGCCATTCAGAAGATCCGCGAGATGGTCGAGCTCCCGCTCAAGCACCCGGAGCTCTTTGAGAGGCTCGGTATAGAGCCGCCTAAGGGAGTCCTCCTCTACGGACCGCCGGGAACGGGTAAAACCCTACTCGCGAAGGCAGTCGCGAACGAGGCCAACGCGCACTTCATAGCAATCAACGGGCCAGAAATAATGAGCAAGTACTACGGCGAGAGTGAGGAAAGATTAAGGGAGGTCTTCCAAGAGGCTGAAGAGAACGCGCCGGCGATAATCTTCATAGACGAGATAGACAGCATCGCCCCGAAGAGAGAAGAAGTCAGCGGTGAGGTCGAGAAGCGCGTTGTGAGCCAGCTTCTCACGCTGATGGATGGTCTCAAGAGTAGGGGTAAGGTCATCGTCATAGGTGCTACCAACAGGCCTGATGCGATTGATCCTGCATTGAGGAGGCCGGGAAGGTTTGACAGGGAGATTGAGGTCGGCGTTCCAGACAAGCAGGGGAGAAAAGAAATACTCCAGATACACACCAGAGGAATGCCCCTTGAGCCTGACTACGACAAAAACGAAGTCCTTGGGACTCTCAGGGAGATGGAGGAGAAGGGCTCCTTTGACGCCAAGAGGCTGGAAAAGCTCATAGAGCGAGTTGAAAAGGTCACCACTGAGGAGGAACTCAAGGAGGTACTTAAGAGCGAGGGCGAGATATACGCAGAGGTCAGGAACAGGCTGATAGACAGAATGCTGGAGGAGCTCGCTGAAGTCACACACGGCTTTGTTGGAGCGGATCTGGCTGCGCTCGCGAGAGAAGCCGCGATGGTCGTCCTCAGGAGGCTCATAAACGAGGGCAAGGTAAACCCAGAGCAGGAGAAGATACCACCGGAGGTTCTCCAAGAGCTCCGCGTCAGAAAGGAGGACTTCTATGAGGCGTTAAGGATGATAGAACCTTCAGCGCTCAGGGAAGTCCTCATAGAGGTTCCAAACGTCCACTGGGACGACATAGGCGGACTGGAAGACGTCAAACAGGAACTCAGAGAAGCCGTCGAGTGGCCACTCAAGTATCC
>NZ_JALTCZ010000173.1 GCF_027008145.1 Thermococcus sp.
CCGCTGGAAAGTCTCAGAATACTGCCGGAGAACTTACGGATTTAACACACACGCTCTGAGGTATGCATTTATCTCCTATCTAACAAAGAAGGG
Source organism: Thermococcus sp. (assembly GCF_027008145.1). Classification (GTDB taxonomy): domain Archaea; phylum Methanobacteriota_B; class Thermococci; order Thermococcales; family Thermococcaceae; genus Thermococcus. The sequence continues at coordinate 94 of NZ_JALTCZ010000173.1, forward strand.
CATCGCACCCCAACTCATTGCCAAGATTACAGGGCATAAGACGCTTGACTATATCCTCTACTACACCCAACAACAAAAAGCCGAGGAGATTCTGAAGAAACTTCCAAGGTGATCCTCATGACCGCAGTCCTAATAACCCGCGAAGTTGCACTCCGTAGAGGTGGGACAACATGCCCAAAAAGGCCTACAAAAATAGGGGCTCTCACACGGCCCAAGGAGCAAAAAGAAGGCGAAAGACACGCTTGCATATTTACATTGATGAAGAGGTATCCACTAGGCTGGACGAGCTTCCTTTTAGCAAGTCCAAACTCATCAATAGTTTGCTCAGGTGGTTTCTGATGGGCGAGAAAAGCGCTGTTCTCCAAGTAAAAGTCGTTATGGGGCCGGGGCCGGGATTTGAACCCGGGCTAGGGGATCCACAGTCCCCTGTGCTGACCAGGCTACACCACCCCGGCCATGTCCAGCTAAAGCTTTTGGGTTAGCTTTATAAAGTTTTCGCCGGAAATCGAGAAAAACACCCTCACAGGTGATTACACGACAGGAGGAGAGTTTAAAACTGAAATTTAACCCAAAAACCCGCCGAGGAGGTGTTTCAGTATGAAGGCGAAGCGCGAAGCCCTCAAAAGCCTCTTCACCGCAATGATTGAGGGAGAGGTCGATGAGGACATAATAGGCCTCCTCCTGCTAATCAACTCCATCGACGGAATCTACACCACCAGCTCGTGCTCGGGAAGGATTGGAATCATTGAGGAGCCGGCCTTGGGGGCAAAGCCCCTTTCAAGGTGGCTTGTGAAGGAACACAGGCCCATTGAATTTGAAGAGGCCAAAAGGGCACTCAAAAAAGCCAGGGAAGGAGTGATATTCCTCAAGAGCCAGCCACCGATTTTCCACGTGGTTGCCGAGGACATTGAAAGGGCTAAGAGGCTCCACGAGCTCGGCCTTGCCAGCGGCTTCAAGTATACAACCTTCAAGGCAATCTCGAAAAGGTACCTCGTCGAGATAAACGCAACCGAGTACCTGACGACACCTCTTGGGAGGGACGGGCGGGTTCTGGTGGAGGACGAGTACCTCCAATTTGCCATTGAGATAGGTAATTCAATGCTCAAGCGCTCGAAGGGAAGGCTCCCCCGCCTGAAGAAGAACTTCGAAAAGCTGAGGGAAGAACTCGGAGAGGATGAGCTCTTCTACGAGCTCGCGGAGGAGTTCGGGATAGAGGGAAAATAGCTAACGCATCTCGTTCCATTCCCTGTTTCCGTAGCGCTCCTCTATCAGCTTCTCAGCCAGCTCAAGCTCATAGTCGGTCAATTCGCCTTCCTCAATGTCAAAGCCCCTGGTGAAGCTCTCTCTAAGGAGCTCGTAGGCCTCCCAGCGAGTCAGCCTTATCCCCTCGCGCTCCAGCGTTGTGACACGCTCCCAAATGCTCGAGACGCCTTTGTCCCTGAGCTTTTCCTTCGAAGCCCTCAGAACCCTTCCAAGAACATCGACGCGGGTCGCGTACATGAAGGTGCCGTGCTGTAGGATAATCCCCTTCCTCCTCGTCTGGGCCGAGCCACTGATCTTCTTCCCGTTTACAACGATATCATTGAGTCCAGAAAATGCCGCTTCGAGGTCGAGATCGTTTAGCGCATCGACGAGCGGACCGGCCAGGTAGCGGTAGCTGCTCTCGACGTTCCTAAGTGAGGGATGGAAATCCTCGCCGATGATAACTGAGTAAGTTATCTCCCCAAATTCATCGTGGAAGACTGAACCTCCCCCGGTGATTCTCCTCACGATCGGGATGTCAAGTTTCCTGGCTTCATCAAGGTTTACGTCATGCCTTACGCTCTGGAAGCGCCCTATGGTTATAGAACTCGGCGAAAAAGCATATAAACGAACAGTATCCGGGACTTTGCCCTCTATTCTGGCGAGCAGTATCGCCTCGTCTATCGCCATCTGGATCTCCGGTCTGGCAACTATGAGCGGGATAAACCTCATTCAAATCACCATCGTTAAAAGTCCACAGGTGTTTTTAAGCCCAGCGATAATGACGCTAATCCCTGAGGATGACGAGAGTAGTCACCACTGAGCGGGCTATATCTCTCGAAAACTAAACCAAGAATATCCAGCGCCCGAAGAAAGCTTTCCAAGAGCACTCACAGGGGAGTTACGAAGTTCGCTATGGCGGGCCGGGCGGGATTTGAACCCGCGACCTTCGGCTCCGGAGGCCGACGCCCCATCCATGCTAGGCTACCGGCCCACCCAGAAAATCCTCCGGTTCTCCGTTTAAAAACCTAACCGCTTCCAAGGGATAAACTTTATAAACCTCCCGCAGGGATTTACGAACGGGCACAGCCCCGTGGTGTAGCGGCCAAGCATGCGGGACTCTGGATCCCGCGACCGGGGTTCGAATCCCCGCGGGGCTACCATCATTGAGGGCTCCAGAACCCCCGAACCCCTTTAACTTCCTTTTTCAAACCTCCATTTCGGCCTCAACATTCTGCCCACAATCCTGGCAAACTGCCGGCCATATCCAAACTGGCTGCATTTTTCTCAACCTTTTAGACAAACTCTGCTCTTTTCGTCAATCAGCTCCCATTTCATTGACTTTCTGCCAATGCATATAAAATTTTCCTATAGATTTGAAAGCCAGTAGGGCCCTTTTTCCCAGTTCTCGTGGCTTTTATTTTCATACGGCCGTGTTCACGGCGTTTTAACCCAAAAAACGAAATCTAAACTTTTCAGACAGCTTTAAATAGGAGTTCGTAGACATCTACTAGAGGACTTAAATTTATGCGGAGGTCATCACGTGAGAGAGGGAATGCAATGCTGTTGCGTTATGGGAGAGGGAGGAAAGTGATTAGGATGGGAGCTTCATCGAGCATACTCGGCAACAGCCGAAGGATGCTCATGATAGAGTACTTGAGGAGCAGTGATGGGAGGGCCGAGCTGAGAGAAGTTGTTGACTATATCGCCGAGAGGGAAGGGGACACAAACAGGAAGCACAGGAAGAGCGTCTACGTCAGCCTCGTCCAGACGCACATCCCCAAGCTTGAGAGGGAGGGGGTAATAGATTTCAACCGGGGCATCGTGACGCTCGTGAGAGTCCCTGAGGATGTGACGGTTTACATGGAGACCGTCAACAAAAACGACATAAGCTGGAGCTCCTTCTACATAGGGCTTTCCCTCATCTTTCTGACGGTCGCCGTTTACCTCGGCAACTTTCACCTTGCGATGGCCTCACTTATCTACACCCTCGTTGGCCTTGTCCACCACCGTAAGATAAGGCGCATCTGAGGTTCTTCCCACGGTAAGGCAAGATTACCTTTGGGTAAGTCGCAATTTACTATATAGCCCAAGGACCTACTGACTATGAGCAACCACACGGTTGCCTTGATAGGCACTGTGTTATGCACCTCCGGGGGCGAAACACTCGCCCGCTTCCGTTTCCACAGTGCCTCCCAAAGGAGGCGAAAAAGTTGAGAAAGAATATTGCCTTGGGAATTTTTGGCCTGTTGGTGGCCTTTGGGCTCGTTCTTGGGGCCGGAGCCAACTTCAGGGACTACAACGCGGACAGGAGCGTGCATTGGAACATAGTCACCGATGACACCGAGCTCATCGATCTGACCCCAATCCAGCCCTACGCGTACATCAACGACGGCGGTGTCCTCGTCGTGGACATCAGCCCAGACAACAAAAACTGGCCAGGATACGGAAATGGCCTCAGCCCGAACTCAGAGTACAACTTTGACGAGGTGTTCGAGGTTAGCAACGACCTCTGGGAGGAGAACATGAGCATAGTTGTGAGGATAACCAGTGACAACCCAGTTATCCAGTTCTACGGCGCTGACATGGACGTCCACGACAGCACAACCGGTGCAACTGTTTACGCGAGCAACATGGCGAAGAGCGACGTCTGCTTTGTTGTTAACAACGGCGACGCGGTTAAGGTCGGCATGGACTTCACCGTTGGCAACGACGCGCCCAACACAACCCAGAGTGCATCAGTTCACATAGAGGCCTACAGGCTCGGCACAGAGCCGTCAGACCTGAGCGGAAAGTGCGGTCAGTGAAGGGGGCGTGAAGGATGAACAAGCTATTCGGATTGGCCATACTGATGGTTGGAATGCTTCTAGCTGTTGGAGCAGGCGCGAACTTCCGCTACTACTCAGCGGACAGATCTGCATCATTCCAGGTCGTCTCCGACGACAACGAACTGATTGACCTGACTGCCATACAGCCCTACGTTACCTACAACGCCGGAGAACTCTACGTGGACATAAGCCAGTATAACCTGAACCACCCTGAATGGGGAGGGGACGGCATGAGCCCGAACACCACCTACGTCTTTGAGGAGATGTTCGAGGTCAGCAACCACCTCTGGGAAAACAACGGAACCGACTACCCGATATGTGTGACCATAAAGAGCCAGCACGACAACGTCCTGCTCTTCGCGGGCAACTATACCAACCCCATAGCCGGCCCGGGCAACAACATAGAGTTTACAGTCTACCACGGCAGCCCTATTCCGGTGGGTATGATTTTCAACAACACGAACGCAACCCTTGGACTCGATCAGTTCCAAATGAGCTTTGAGGCACACGCAGGTGAATGCGGACCGCAGTGATTTCCTTCCGGGGCCTTTGCCCCAAACTTTGAGAGGGTTTGCCGATGAGAAGACTGATTGAGAACATAGTAGTTGTGGTAGCGACAGTTTTTCTGCTCGCCTCAGTGACGGGTTTCCTCCTCGGCAGGCCCGTTCTTCTCTCTTACGCTTATTCAGAGAGCATGACCCCCACGATAAACAAGGGCGACATGTTCTTCATCAACCCCCTCTCTAAAGGGGGGAAGGCCGGCGACATAATAGTCTTCCATAGAAGGGACGGATGGACGGTTCACAGGATATTCGCCGTTACAGAGGAAGGATACGTGACCAAGGGGG
>NZ_JALTCZ010000174.1 GCF_027008145.1 Thermococcus sp.
CTACACGCTCGACGACCTCAGGAGAATGACGGAGCAGAACCTCATGCTCTTCAAAACACCGGTTTACACGGTTATGCTCGTTACCTTCCTCGTGGGAGTCTTCGCAATATTCACGTTGGTTTACCTAGAGGTCGAGGGCAATGAGAAGGTCTACGCAACGCTAAAGGCCATAGGGATTCCGGATTCGCACGTCGAGCGGGAGTTCCTGTCAAAGGTCGTTCCTTCCTCAATCATAGGTTCGCTTCTCGCTATACCCCTCGCAGTAAAGGTAGGTTACTACATCGGCAACATAATCCTTCCAGTGAACCTCTCGCTCGGCGATGCACTAAAAGTTCTCCCTCTGTTTACGGCCCTCTACGTTGCCTATAATATCTTCACTGCTCTCATCGTGAGGAGAGTGATGGGAAGGCTGGACGTCGTGAAAGCCCTTAGAGCTTAATCGAGAATCGCTATTACTCCCTTCCACTTCTTCCCAAAGCACTCGCCCGCTAAAACGCTCTTTCCGGTAAGCTCTTCAAGGAACTTCAAAGCGGAGTCACACTTTTTAAAACCGGTAGCTATCCCAACGGTTATTCCCTCTATCTCCCTTAAGCCGGCTCTTTTCTGGCCGTCAAGTTTCTCCCGAAGTTCGTCGCCAAAGTGCCAGAGTATTCTCCTGGGGTCGAGAAGGAGTTCTTTCTCGATGCCGTCAAGCACGTCCTCAAAGTCCCAGGTGAACTGGGCCCTTTTTTCCTCTTCCTTCCCGAAGAGGGTAAAGTGACCGGTTTGCCACTCACGGAGGAACCAGCGGGCGGTTTCCTCCAGATCAACCTCTCCGCCCGACTTTATCAGTCCCCTCCTTTCCCCGATTTTTCTGAGTATGTCCTCCCCGCTCTTGAACTCCTCAATTCCGAACTTCTCGGTTATCGCTTCCCTCCGCGTTTCGAGAATGCGCGAGATGAGTTTTAAAGCGGGCTTAACGGGCTCTTCTATCTTGTCGGCTGGAAAGCCTCCCTTTATCACCAGCTCGTCGAAATCGTCAATCGGAACGACGCCGGGTGAATCCAGAAGCCATATCCTCTTGCTGAGCCTTATCAGGTGTTTCCCCCTCGTGTAGCCCGGGATCGGCGCTGTTCCTATGGCCCTTTTCCCCCTGAGGGTGTTTATTATCGTGCTCTTCCCAACGTTGGGGTAACCTATGAGGGCAACCTTTACCCTTTCCTTCTCCTCTAGGAAGGGCTTTGCGAGCCTCTTTATCTCCCTCCTCAGTATCCCCGTCCCCTTCCTTTCCCTTGCGCTTATGAAGACAACCGGAATCTCGCTCCTCCGCTTGTAATCCTCGGCCCAATTCCTCGGGACTAAATCGGCCTTATTCATGACTATGAGGAGTGGCTTTCCGCTCTCCCGGACGAGCTTCTCAAGCTTTCTGTTGCGCGTCCCTGTCGGATCCCTGGCGTCAACTACCTCAACTACGAAGTCTGCCTCATCTATTACCTCCCTCACCACCCGCCACGCTCTCCTCTGCTTCATCACGAACCACCGTTACCTCAAATATTACAGTCCCGCCCTCGGGATATGGCGGCCCAGGGTCGAGACACTGGATGTAGGTTTTTCTCCCCTGCCGAGGCCAAGTTCGCTCGGTTTAATACCTTTTCGGAGGACAACTATGTACGGGAGGAGCGACGCGAAGGCGTGGGTGCATATTGCATCGGTCTCGTCAAGCTTCACTCTCGGACCCTCAATGACTATCCTGTCACCGGTCTTGAAGACTGGACATCGGCCCCTTATCTCAACTACCTCAATCTCAAGCCTCTCCATCCTCCCACCGAAATTTAAATAAAGCTTAACCTTCAAAAGTTATTCGAGTCTAAAGACCATTATATAACGATAACGGTGGTGCTCAACGTGGCCGAGGATATAGAAGCGAAAATTCGCCGTTTAAGAGAGCTGGGTAAGGTGAGCGCCGAGTCCTCAGCTCCAGCTAAACCCCCTGCCCCTTCTAAGAAGCCTCCCCGCAGGCCCCGCTCCCTCAGCACAATAAGGGAGAAGGAGCGCAGGAAGAGGATTCTCATCGGTGCTTCGATTCTGATAATTATAATCCTCATTGTTTCACTCGGTGTTTACGCCTATCTCCAGAGCAGAGCCGCCAATGAGCTGAAAAATGTGAGAGCGGAGAAGCTCAATGAGGTCAAGAGCTACTTCGGCAGTTACAAGTTCACCAACGCCAACTGTACAGCCAACGTCACCTACTACAAGAGTCAGGTGGTTTCAAGGATTCTCTCCGCGAAGAGCGTAAGCGAACTCAGCTCAATAAATGTGAAAGCTTACTTTGATAAAGCAGTCCAGGCCTATGAACAGTGTACCGCCAAGGAGAAAGAGCGCGAGTATCAGAAGGAGCTGAACCAGACCAAGCAGAGGAAACTCCAGGAGATAAAGCTGGCCTTTCAACCGCTCCTCGCGATGTCGCTCCCGGATAGCATAAAGGCGAAGGTCGTTTCGAGCCTCAAGAGCCTTGAACAGCAGGTTGAAAGCGCCAAGACGGTTGAGCAGGCTAACTCGGTAAATCCGGACCCATATCTGCTCTCCCTCTGGAGGGACTACTATTATTACCAGATAGACAGCATAACCTCACCTGAGGTTATCCTTGAGAGGAACGGTGTCAAGAAGCTCATCTCCAAGAACGAGGCCAAGTCGATACTAGGCAGCATTACGAACTACCGTGAGCTCCTTGAGTACAGGGTCTATCCCGTCAAGTACGTTGAGATAGCCCTCGTCCTGCCTAGGGACAGGATAGCCGGTGGCTTCCTCCAGCCCGGCGATAAGGTCGTGTTCTTTGCCACCAACGGCACTAAGAACACCTACAGGGAGATTGTTAACCAGGGCTACGTTGAGATGGTTCTCCTGCCCACGAACGCTGGCCAGATATCCGCCAGCGAGTCCCAGAGCCAGGCGAGCTCTTCCTCGACGACCTCCTCCAACACATACAGCGAGAGCCAGTCCGCTAGCTACAACCCCGGAGGGACAAGCTACTCCAACGGGACGAGCTACTCCGACACCTACTCCAACTCCCAGAGTGCCGGTCAGAGCTCCTCGGCCAGCTACACCTACAACGTTAACCTCGCTGAGATATTAAAGGCCATAGCGGCCGGTAAGATACAGGCCAGCGACGAGGTCAAGGCCCAGCTCAACAAATACGGCTGGAAGGTGCTCAACCTGGAGGAGTCCTCCGACATGCTCGTCCTGAGCCCCGACACCCAGTTCCTCGTCATAGTGAAAGTGCCATCCATCTTCGTCCCGGACATACTCGCCAACCAGGATAGTCTCTACGTGGCCAAGGTGTCTACATGAGGTGGTGGGCATGAGGAGAGTCTTTCCCTTTCTTTTGATTTTGATTTTAGCCCCTTTAAGTTACGTCTCGGCCCAGAGCTATTCCATCCCCGGCACGTACGGTTATCTGACCTACAACAACATAGGCCTCGCCGGGGAAGTAATGCTCGATATAAACGTTACTCTAATCAACCTCGCTCCCTATCCAAAGTTCGTAATCATTAACCCGAGGTATGACTTTAGGATACTCCGCTCGGATAATGAATTCGGCTACACCTACCGCGTGGGCAACACGATTGAAGGCAGAATCTCCCTATACACCGTAAACCACAGCCTTAACTACATGGTGGGCTTCTGGATAATGCCCTACGAGACCGTTAAAATAAACTTTGGGATAAACTCGAATGCATCCTACACCGTTGAGATGCTCAACTACAACAACCCCTGCGGTGATATAGGGCATATAGACTCGGTGACGTTCACAAACGGCACCCTCAGCCACATCTACGTCAACATCCCTCCCGGTGAGATAGACAGGCTAACTTGTGGTGTCGTCTCTCCCCAGCTCCTCAACTACCCAAAGATAATGAGCATTAGGTCAATGCTTCCCTTCCTCGACAGGTATATAAAAGTCCTGAAGGTTGAGGGGGTAGTGAAGTTTAAGGTAACGAACGTCCCGGACGAGAACAACTCGACCTTCGGCGTCTTCTTTGCCATTGCTCCCCCAATACTCTTCAGCGATGCCAAGACCTACGACTACTATCCCAACTACACGATGACCTACAGCGAATACATAAAGGACTTTATCTGGAAGTTCCGGGGTCTCGAGCCCCCACAGGAAAGGAAGAAACCTGAGATAAACGTCACCTCCAACATCTTCCACTTGACCAACAGCCTGATCTCAGGCGTCAGAGTTCCGAGCTTTGCCCAAAAGCCCCGTAGAAGGGCAGGTTTTGACTTTCCGGTCTGGATTGTTCTCATGAGGAAGGAGATTGAAATAACCTACCACGTGAGCTGGACGAACTCTGGAAGGTGAGATGGTGGCTGTGGAGAGAAAGAAGAAGCCAAAGGGGGACTTTTCCTGGATAGACGAGATACTCGAAGGAGAAACACCCTTGGAGGAAGTCCTTCACAAGGATAAGAAGAAAGAGGAGGCCCCCCTCCCTTTCCTGAACAGTTCGGGGGGTAGTTTAGAGGACATCCTCGCCGGTGAGAATAAGGAAGAGAAAGAGGAGAGCCCTCCGTCTGGTGCCGATTTCCTGTCCTCAATCCTCGGGAAGGGGGAAGAACCCAAAAAGGAAAGTGGAAAGGAAACTGATGCCGGCTCCCTCGAAGGGATACTCGGTGGGGAGAAAAAGGAAGAGTCCAAGAAGGAGGAGAAGTCTTCGGCTGAACTTCCAATTGGCGGAGAAGAGGCCGGCGTTGACTTCCTAAGCAAGATACTCGTCGAGTCCGAGCCAAAGAAGATCCCCCAACCCTCCGGTGCACCACCCCTCAGCAACATACTCGGCCCGGAGCGAACGGAAGAGGTATCATACGCCGGTAGGGCCCAGGTTCTCGACGCCTACGGCAACGTGAGGATACTCAAGGTAAAGGGTGAGCCGGTTCCAATATACGAGCTCATACTCCCCAAGCTGAGCAAGGAAGAGGAGACGCTCTTCAAAAGGATCAAGGAGAGGGCTATAACCGAGATACAGATAGACCCGACGACGATACCCGACCCCGAAAAGCGCAGGCGGGTCTTCCTTGATGCGGTTAAGAAGATGATAAAGGAGGAGGCACCCCACTTCTCGGAGGGCAGAACTGAGGTTCTGGCCAAGCTTATAGTCGAGCAGATGATAGGCTACGGCAAGCTCGATCCCCTTGTGAGGGACGACAACCTTGAAGAGATAATGGTCATAGGGACCGGGAGGCCGGTCTACGTCTGGCACAGGAAGCACAACATGTGTAAGACGAACATAACCTTTCCCGATGAGAGGGAGATACTGAACATCATAGAGAGAATCGCCAGGGAAGTCGGTAGGAGGATTGACCAGCAGAGCCCGCTCCTCGATGCCCGCCTTCCGGATGGAAGCCGTGTCAATGCAACGATACCACCAATAAGTCTTGACGGGCCAACGATAACCATACGTAAGTTCAAGAAGGATCCACTCACGATAATAGACCTGATCAAGTACCAGACCCTGGGTTCTGACATAGCGGCTTTTCTCTGGGTTCTTGTGGACGGCCTTGGCGTCAAGCCAGCCAACATACTGGTCTCCGGTGGAACAAGCTCAGGCAAGACCACGACGCTGAACTCTCTAGCGATGTTCATCCCGCCCAGCGAGCGCGTCATCAGTATCGAGGACACCGCGGAACTCCAGTTGCCGGTGGAACACTGGGTAAGGCTCGAGACGAGACCCCCGAACCTCGAAGGGAGGGGAGAAGTTACGATGGACGATCTCGTAAGGAACACCCTCCGTATGCGTCCCGACAGGATCATCGTCGGTGAAGTTCGTGGGCCAGAGGCTAGGACGATGTTCACAGCCATGAACACGGGACATAATGGGGCCCTTTACGACTTCTCGGTCATTCAACTCTCCGATGGACGCTTCGAGCTCATTGGCAGTTTAATCAAGAAGCTCTTCGAAAAGTACTCGGACAGAGTGAAGACGTACAAAGACCTAGAGTACGTGGAACTGGATGGGGAAGACCGCTTCGAGGTGGTGAGTGTCGGGTCTGACCTGAAAGCCGGAAAGCACGTTGTTTCAAAGGTCTGGCGTAGAAAGGTTAGGGAAGGTGAGAGGCTTCTTAGAATAAGGACGAGAACCGGAAACGAGGTCATACTCACCAAGACCCACCCGTTTTTCGTCTTTTCAGACGGCGATGTCGTTAGGAAGGAGGCGGAAAAGCTCAAGCCTGGCGACAGGGTAGCCGTGATGCTTAATCCACCAAAGCCCCCGCAGAGGAGGGCTATAGTACCTTCCAGCGTTTATTCCGGGATAAGTGACTACTACCTCGTTCCAAATGGAAAGGGCATGGTAAAGGTTCCGAATGATGGCGTGCCTCCTGAGAAGGCCCGGTTCCTGCTCTCAGTTAATTCCAATCCTGTCAGGCTCGTCAGGGAAGTGAACGAAAGGCTCGCCTACGCGGTTGGTGTATTACTTGGCGATGGCTACATATCCTCGAACGGCCACTACCTCTCGGCGACTTTTGATGACGGGGAGTATATGAAGGCTTTCGTCGATTCAATCTCCGAGTTTCTGCCCGAGAGCAGGCCCTCCATCAGGGACAGCGGGACGAGTACGGTGGTGACCTACGGTTCCAAGATTTTCGCGGAGTTCCTTTCGAGGGCCTTTGGGATACCCAAAGGGGAAAAGGGCGACTGGGATGTTCCCCACTTGGTACTCTCGAACGATGAGCTTATGCGCCACTTCCTGGCTGGACTCTTCGACGCTGACGGCTACGTCGATCCAAACGGGCTTTCAATAGTCCTGACGACAAAGAGCGAGAACGCAGCGAGAAAGATCTGGTACGCCCTCCAGAGGCTCGGTATAATAAGCACCGTTACAAGGATCAAAAACAAGGGCTTCAAGGAGGATTACATATTCCGTGTCACGATAAGTGGGGTGGAAGACCTCAGGAAGTTCCGCTCGATGGTTCTGCTCCGCCATTCGAGGAAGAGGGCAAAGCTCGAGGAGATTCTTACCGAGAAGAAAGCCTATCGGGGTAGGAGAACCTACCGCGTTCCAATCTCAAGCGTTATGATAAGACCTCTCCGTCTCAGGCTAGGTCTTAGCGTCGCGGAACTCTCAAAGCTGGCCTCCCACTATGCTGGAGAGAAGATCTCAGAGAGCCTCATAAGGCACGTCGAGAAGGGTCGGATGGGTGAGATAAGGCGCTCAGCACTGAAGGGAATCGCTCTGGCGTTCCAGCGGATAGCTGGAGACATTGGTGACGAAGACGCTTGGATCATGGCAAAGCGTCTCCAGCTAATAGCTGAGGGCGACGTTTACTGGGATGAAGTTGTGAGTGTTGAGGAGGTCTCCCCGGAGGAGCTTGGGGTGGAGTACCTCTACGATCTAACCGTTGAGGACGACCACAACTACGTGGCCAACGGCATACTCGTTTCAAACTGTATGAGCACAATCCATGCCAACAGCGCCCGTGAGACGATAATAAGGCTTGAAAGTCCACCCATGAACGTTCCGAGGATAATGATACCCGCTTTGGACATAATCATAATGCAGGTTCGCTTCCATAGCAGGAAGAAGGGAACGGTGAGACGCGTCACGGAGATAGCCGAGGTCTCCAGCTTAGAGGCAGAGAGCGTCCAGCTGAACCAGCTCTTCAAGTACGACCCCATAAAGGATGAGCTCGTCCCAACGGGGGTTCCGAGCAAGACCCTGGCTACCTTAGCCAAACACACTGGGCTGAGCATGAGGGAGATAGAGGACGAGATCGAGAAGAGGAAGCTGATCCTTGAATGGATGGTTGAGAACGGGATAAGGAGCATCGACAAGGTCGGGCACTACATCAGGATGTTTTACATTGATCAGGAGAGCCTCCTGAAGAGGGTGCAGGCCGAGAGCAGTGTGGAAGTGTCCGAGAGGATCGCCCAGTTTATGACGGGGTGATGGGCTTTGGCGGTCTTTGACTTCCTTGAGGAAATCGGAGGGAAGGTATCGGAAGGGGTCAGGAGACCCCTCAGGAGGGTTCCGAAGGCCCGAATCCAGGAGAGGCTGAGGAGGCTCAAGGAACTCCAGGTGGAGAGGTCAGAGGGCAGGCTTGAGGAGGAGAGGGAGAAGCTTGTGGAGGAAGTCCTCCAGTGGCGTAAGGAGGAGATCAGCAAACCGCTCTCCGAGAGACTTGCTGAGGCACTCCTGAAGTACTTCCGCGGGCCGATATCTTCACTAACACAATCCTTCAAGGGCCTCGACTACGACTTATTTAGGGCGAGCATGTTCATATCCAAGGAGAAGTACGTTGCCCAGATGCTCGTCGTCTCATTTTTCGCCGGCTTCTTTTCGTTCCTCTTCGCCTACCTGATGTATATATCCCTTGAGAATTCACTCCTCATAGGTCTCCTCGGCTTCCTCGGGGGCTTCGGCTACATGAGGCAGTACCCTAGGATGGTGTGGAAGCGCCGTGTTACCGAGGTGGAGAGAGCCCTTCCCTACGCCCTCAGGCACATGGCTTCCCTTTTGAGCGCTGGTGTTGGCATTGAGGAGTCCATCCTCTCGGTAGCACGCGCCGACTACGGTGTCCTCTCCGAGGAGTTCGACCTATTGCTGAGGGACATGAGGACGGGTGCCTCCCTTGAGGAGGCCCTCCAGCGCTTCGAGGAGAAGATGGCCTCCGACAAGGTCAGCAGGGTGGTCAAACAGATACTCCGTGCCGTCAAGTTCGGTGGCAACCTCTCGGATATCCTTTACAAGATGGCCGAGGACTTTGCCTTCGAGTACAGGATGAAGCTCGTCGAATATGTCCAGAAGGTCAACGGTGTCTCTTTCGTCTACATGTTTATGACTATAGTTATGCCAACGATGTTCATCGTCGGAATACTGGCAGGTTCGATAATGGCCCGGGCCCTCATCTTTGACGTCCAGACAATGGCGATTATACTGCTCATGGCCTTTCCTGGCCTTTCCCTCATCATAATAAACATGATTAAGAAGGCTGAGCCGAGGTGAAAAGATTGCCGGAAACAGGGATAGCAACCGGGCTCGTCTCAATCGTCGAGAGAATTCTCCCAGAAAAGTGGCTCAAACGGTATGAGCTCCTGATATACTCAGCGGGGGTAAACTTCCTGGCGGCGGAGTACATAGTGATCTCCCTCCTGCTATCGCTGATAGCCGCTGTCGTAGTGTTGCTGTTCTCAACGGTGGTCAACTCCCTCATAGCGTTCCTTTCAGTTCTGATAGGCATAATATACGCCTACCCCTACTGGAGGGTCATGAAAAAGACTGAGGAGATGGAGAGGTTCCTTCCGGATGCGTTTTTCTACCTCGCCAGCTCACTCAGGGCTGGCATATCCTTCTCCGAGGCCTTGGAAGAGTTAACAACAGCAAAGTTTGGCGCACTAACGGACGAGTTCAGGAAGACAGTTGGGGAGATAAGGAAGGGACGCCCCACAGTCGATGCCCTCAGGGCCTTTGCCTTGAGGAACCGCAGGTCGCCGGTAATATACCGTTCTATGATGATAGTCATCGAGGCCCTTGAGAGGGGTGCCCCAATGAGCGAAGTTCTAGTTTCAGTGGCCAACGACGTCAGGGAGATACTCAGGATAAATCAGGAAAGAAAGGCATCAACGGGCATGCAGACAATGTTCTTCATAATAACGAGTGGTTTTGTGGGCCCGATAATACTCGGCATAGTCGGGAAGGTCATGGAGTCGATGAGCGGTGCCGGGACGGGTCTTTCACTGCCAGTTCAGGCCATTCAGAACATAATCTTTGGGTTCATCATACTTCAGGCCGTGGTCTCTGGGATTGGGATAGGGGTAATAAGGGAGGGGAAGTACTCCTCCGGCCTCAAGTATGCCTTCCTCCTCGTGGTGATGGGAGTGATAATCTACCGCTCAATGATGAGCGTCAACATCAGCGCCGGTCTCTTTTGACCTCTTTACCTCAAGCACCTCGACCTCGAAGATCAGGGTCTTCCCGGCCAGGGGGTGGTTGAAGTCCAGCGAGACGGTGTCTCCTTCCACTGCCACTATCTTAGCTATCCCGGAATCAGTCATCACGTAGAGGCCTTCCTGGGGCTCCAGACCGGCCTTTGAGAACTCCTCGACTGGGACTTTTATGACGAGCTCCGGGTTCGGCATGCCATAGGCCTTCTCGGGGGGAACGGTTACGATCTTCTTCTCCCCTGCTTCCATGCCTATCATTGCCTCGTCGAGGCCAGGTATTACCTCGCCAATACCTATTGTGACCCACATGGGGCCGTATTCGCGCTCCTCCACGTAAATGCCGTTTTTCTTGGCTAGATCCCCGTAGCTGGTGTCAAAAACCTCACCGTTTTCAAACCTTCCAATGTAGTTGAAAAGAACCATATCCCCAGGCTCAGCTTTCATTTCCTTCAACTCCAAAATTGCTTCACTGGGACTTACTCCCTTCTTTTATAACCCTTTTGGTCTCCGCCTTCTCCGCGCGGTAGGTATATAAAGACCTTTGCTCAATGTTATATAGGTGACCTATATGGGATATCTTTCCGACGTCCTGAGAAATGAGTACAGTAACCTTGAGGTTCGTGAGGTTTATTCTTCAAAGCTCGGAGACACCGACGTGGAGATAGTTGAGGTCAGTTCCGGTGGTGAGAAGTTCATAGCAATGTTTCAGAGCAACCCAGTTAAAAACGGAATTTACAAATGGTCGCTGATTATAACGAGCTCCCACAATACGCGTACGATAAAGGGTATGGACAGAATTAACTCTATAAACCTCGCGCTGAGGTCGAGCATTGAGGCAATGCTAAAGGGAATAAAGGGAGAATGATCACTCCTCAGGGAGGATGTAGTAAACGTAGTGTGGCCTGTTCGTTATCTCGTCTATGAAGACCACCGTCCCGTTTCTCGGGGGCTTGAGGTAGTGAACTTCCCCCTTCCTGCTCGTGACCGCTGCAAACGCGTCCCCCGTTCTTACCCTGTTTCCGACGTCAGCTATAAGGGTCTTTGTGAAACCCTCGACGGGAAGCAGCATGAGCTGGTCTCCCCTCCTGAGGTATATCCTCGTCCTCCCGTCCGGCAGAACTATGATGGTATCCGCTTTGACTTTTCCGCTGGTCTGGTCAACGTAGAGATAAAACCTGTCGTAGACCTCTCTCGCCAGAAACTCAGCCTTCTCTGAGACGAACCCTGGAACTTCATTGCCCTTTCCAAGCCAGGCCTCGACGTTGCCGTCTATGATTACGCAGTCCCTCGTGAGTTTTTTTCCCTCAACGCACTCTTCCCTCTTGCTCTCCACGTAGAGCCTTGGGAACCTCACACCCATCACCAACCTACCCTCCCGTAAGGCTTTTATATGCCTTTGCTCACCTGAAGCCAGTGAACAGGTATGTCTACCAGAGGCAGGTTTTTGCTCTCCCTGTTCATTGTACTCACGCTTCTTGCCCTCCTGCTGAACTCCTATTCTTTCTCCAGACCCCACGAGCGCACCCCGGAGCCGGTGGGAATTCTCACGGCGGTCATGATGGCTGGCTTCCTCGGGGGCCTTATCCTCCTTCTCTTCCTGTTCCTCTACTTCCGGGACATCAAAGGTGCCAAGATGAAGTTCGAGGGGGAAAACATATCCCTGGTCTCTCTCGTTGTCCTTGCGGTTCTTCTGACCCTGATGTTCCGTTTTATAGGCAAAACCGGCCAAGGAACTTCAGGCTCCAACGGCACGTGTCTCCAGGTCAATGGGACACTCAACTGCACTCCGTACATGAAACCCCTCGGAACGGTCGAGGGAAAGACCTCCCTCCAGTTCCTGAGCTCGTCCCTTTATCTCCACCTCTACCTCCTTTTCCTGCTCCCCGTTCTTTTTGTATTTGTCTACCTCGGCTTCCACTACTACCGCCTCGCGAGGGCTGAAATTGAAAGAAAGAGGAAGGTTGAGAGGGCAATGGCCTTCGACAGGAAGCTTGACAAGCTTGGCTTGGATAGGTTTTCCAATCCCAAGGAGGCGGTTGTTGAGATATACAAAAACGCCGCCCTGTGGCTGGAGGGCCTAGGCATTCCTTACCGTGAGAGCTGGACGCACTGGGAGCATGCGGAGCACGTGAGGTATATGCATGAGGCCTTTGCCGAGCTCACGAGGCTCTTTGAAAAGGCCCGCTATGCTCCAGAGGTTCTCGGCTGGGATGACGCGTATAAGGCCCTTGAGATATACAACCGGTTGAGGGGGAAGGCCCGTGAGCTGGCCGAAGGCGTTAGCTGACAAGAAGGGGAGGCTCCTTGTAATTTCGGTATTCCTTCTGTTCTCAACCCTGCCTGGGGAGTACTACGTCAGATGGCTCTCCGTCCTCGCGCTGGCTCTTTTCCTGGGGATCCTGCTCATCGGGGTGGACGTAAAGCTGAGCGGTAGGTCTGTGTTTGAGGAGAAAGCTGCGAGGAAGAGGCCCGACTTTGAACGGGCACTCAGGATAGTAAGGAGGGCCAAGAGGGGTGGTGCCCGGAGCCTCGTGGAGGAGGAGCTCCTTGAGGTCTGCCACACCTTAACGGGTAAGAACTTTCACGAGCTTCGCGCGAACCCGCCCCCTGCTTTGCAGGCGTTCTACTCATCGAGGAACCCCTACGAGGGCCTCAAGAGGGCCCTTGAAATACTGGAGGCTGATTTGAATGAGGATTGATGAAGTCCACGAAAGGTCGGAGCTCATCCTGAAGGAGGTAGGGAAGGCAATAGTCGGCAAGGAGAATGTTCTAAAGATGCTCCTCGCCACAATACTCGCCGACGGCCACGTCCTGATAGAGGATCTTCCGGGGCTGGCGAAGACCCTCATGGCCAAGAGCTTTTCCTCGGCCCTCGGACTGGAGTTCAAGCGCGTCCAGTTCACCCCGGACCTGCTCCCGAGCGACATACTTGGCGTGAGCGTCTTCAACCAGAAGAGCCTTGAGTTTGAATTCAGGAGGGGGCCGGTGTTCACCAACATACTGCTCGCTGACGAGATAAACCGCTCACCTCCGAAGACCCAGTCTGCTCTGCTTGAAGCGATGCAGGAGAGGCAGGTAACTGTTGAGGGTAACACCTACGAACTTCCAAAGCCCTTCGTGGTGATAGCCACACAGAACCCGATAGAGCAGGAGGGCACCTATCCCCTCCCCGAGGCCCAGCTCGACCGCTTCCTGGTGAGGCTCCGCGTAGGTTATCCAACGAGGGAGCAGGAGAAGGAAATCCTCCGGAGGAGGATTGAGAGAAAGAGGGAGGAGGTTGAGATAAACCCCATCGTCTCGGCCGAAGAAGTCACTGAGATGCAGAGAGCCATTGAAGACGTCTACGTCAGCGAACCGGTTCTCGACTACATAGTTGACATCGTTATAGCCACGAGGAGCGACAGGAGGAGCTTGGATGTGGGAGCATCGCCGAGGGGTTCACTTGCACTGCTGAAGCTCTCCCGGGCCTACGCGGCTCTCAACGGGAGGGATTACGTAATCCCCGACGACGTCAAGGCCGTCACGGTTCCCGCTTTGAGTCACAGGCTCATACTCAAGAGGGAGCTCTGGTACACCCGCGTCTCCCAGGAGAGCGTCATGGAGAAGATACTTGAGAAAGTTCCCGTTCCCAAGTTCGAGTGAGGGAAGGCCATGCAGGGTCTCTCTGGGATACCTTTTCAGCCGGCGAGGTTTCCGGTGGAGGAAGTTGAAGAGAAAGGGCCCTCCCCAACTGCCAAGCTGGCCCTCTTTTTCCTCGCCCTCTGGGTCATACCGCTGGTTGCCGTTGCCACGCTCCACTGGGATGTCATCTACCTGCTCCTGCCCTACATCACGCTCCTTTCCTCTGCTTACCTCCTCTTCAAGCCATCTGGTGAGGTTGTTGTCTGGAGGAGCGTTCCCCACGACCGCTTCCTTGAGGGGGAGGAGGTCGAGGTTGAACTCCATGTGAGGCCCGACTTTAAAGCCGATCACCTGCTCGTCAGGGATGTTGTTCCCCGGGATTTGGAGGTTACCTCCGGGAGCCCCTCGAAGGTCTTTTCTCTCAACGCGGGCGAGGAGGGAGTGCTCAAGTACACTGTTAGGATGAAGAGGGGGATACACACCTTCGAAGGGGTCAAGATTATCTATAAAGATCCTTTTGGGTTCTTTTCAATCGATGCCTACGCCGATGCCTTCACAGAGGTCGTGGGCGTTCCCGTTCTCTACGACGTAGAAACTCCATACTCGACTAGGGGCACGAAGATAACCGTGGGGCCCCTCCCATCTCCACTCGTTGGGGAGGGCCTTGAGTTCCATGCGGTCAGGGAATACCGGCCGGGAGACCCGTTAAAGGTAATCAACTGGAAGGCAACTGCGAGGACAGGGAAGATAATGACCAACGAGTTCGAGAGCGAGAGGAAAGTCGACGTCGTCTTCGTCGTCGATGCTGGTGCCTCCAACGGCCCGGTCTTCGACTACCTGATAAGGGCTACTGCTTCCCTGATGTTCAACGCCCTCAACGATGGGACGAGTTTCGGCCTTCTTCTTGCGGAAGAGATACCCCTGTGGGTTAGGGTTGACTACGGCAAGAGGCACTTCTTCAAGTGCATAGACTTCCTCAGCACGGCTAGGCCCGACAAGAACAACCTCATAGCATATCAGGTCGAGCACCTCGTCAAGAAGGCCTTCCCCCCGAGGGCCCAGATCCTCTACTTCTCCCCTCTCATAACCGACGAGAGCAGGGAGGCCCTGAAGATCCTCGCCGGGCACGACTACCGCGTCGTCGTTATAAGCCCCAACCCCAACAGCGTTTACGAGCCAAGGAACGAGGAGGAAGAGCTCGCCATGAGACTTGTCGAGGTAAGAAGAAAGGCCACCCTCAAGAGCCTCTCCGGTTACGGTCTCATAGTTGACTGGGACGTGAAGAAGTCCCTGAAGAGCGCCATAGCGGAGGTGATGTCGAGATGAGGCGGCTTTTCTCGGCCTTAACTCTGGCCCTTACTCTTCTGCTCCTCTACCCCCTCCTGCCCGGGTGGGCTTTTCTGCTCTCGGGGGTTCTTGCCGGGCCTGCCCTGCTCTACGAGCCCCTCGGCTACCTCTTCCTTGCCCTCCTCGGTTTCCTGCTGGCATACTACCGGCCCTCAAGCGTTTACCCCCTTCTGGCACTGTCCTTTGGGATCATCTATGTTGAAAGCGTCCACTTAGCTGACAGAAAGGCCCCTCTGATTCACTACATTGTCCTCTTCACCTCAGTCTTTCTTGCGGTTCCCCTCTATTACCTCCTGCTCTTTGCCTCATCCTTCCTCCCAAGCCTGAATAACACAGCCGTGGCGGGGCTTCTCCTCGTTTCCGTCTACGTCCTCCTTTACGCTGTCCTCAAAGGGTGATCGCCCAGCTGCCAACCTTCATGAGAGTCCGCCTTGCCATTTCGAGGCCGAGCCTTGCGCACTCCTCCAGATTTTTCCCCTTCACGAGCCCGGCCAGAAAACCGCCCGCAAAAGCATCTCCAGCCCCGGTGGGGTCTATCTCCCCCTCGACCGTCAACGCGGGAAACTCGTGGAAGTCGCCGTCGTAGACCAGGACGCCCTTTTCGCCCCGCGTGATCACGACGAGCTTTGCACCCCGGGAGTAGAGCTCCTCAGCGGATTCCCTAACGTTTTCTAACCCAGTTATGAGCGTTGCCTCCCTCTCGTTTGGAAAGACTACCTCACTCCTTGAGATGAGCTCCCTTACAAGCTTGGGCTTTTGCAGGTAGTCTCTGTAGTAGGTCGGGTTGAAGTCGAGGCTTATCCTCTTCCCCTCGAGCCTCTTAATAACCTTCAGCTGTTCCTCCGGTGGAATCGGGGCTATGTGAAAGAGCTTTGCGTTCAGGTATTCCTCCGGAATCGGCGTCTCACCCATCCTTTCGGCAACGCCCATCTCAACGGGCGACTCGACGCTTCCATCTTCTCTATAGATCACCCAGATGTGTATCGTCCTTCCCGGCAGGATTTGAACACCCCTTATGTCAACGTATTGGACGAGCCTTTCAAGCCACTCCCTTGGAAAGTCCGCGCCGATTTTCGTCACGAGGCCGACCTTTGCCCCCGCCAGCGCGGCGGAAGTGGCGACGGCCGCGGCTGCTCCTCCCGGTATGTCTATTTTTCTTCCGTCGGGAAAGACTATTGTATCTATCGAAACGTGACCGAGGACAACTAGCTCGACCATTTTATCACCTCTCTACTAACTGGCATCCTTACGCTCTTTGAGTTTTGAGTTTTAAGTTACGCGGTTGTGATTTGGGCTGTTGTAATCGGTTACTCCCCCCTTAGATTCGATTGTTGGAACTTTTTGTTTGTTTTAAGTGTGTTTGTTTAACCAAAAGGTTTTTATATGATAATTAACTACTTAAAATTGATGATTCCTTATGTCAAAGTTTGGTTTATGGTGGGTTCAGTGGAATAAAAACCTCGGGACCTACGAGTCGAGGATGACTGTGGGGAGCAAGATAGCAATCATAGGCGATATCATCAGTAGGGGCTTTGACAAAGTAATTTTTCTTGGTGGTGAAGGCGGAGCTTTGAACTACAGTGGCAGTGACTATAAGAGCGGTTATCAGGATGGAAGGGAGTTTTCACGCTGGATTTTTTCACTAGGGGGTGTAAAATATTACGTTGCCATACCATTCAAGTCACCTAATGGCCAAGTAAGAGGTAATATCAACAAGCCATTCAGAGAAACATACTGGAAAGGCTGGATTGATGGAGTGCTGAGTGTTGAAGATCCAAATCGAGAAGGGGTCTACTGGGCATTGGAAAATGCGTGGATGTTCCATGAGAAGCAGATAGAAATGGGGGGTGGTCTGCCCATTGAGCTGTTTGAGGATATTAGTGAATACATACACGATCTCGGATATAAATTGGTGTGGATACCAAAGCTGGGCACTCTATATTGGGAGAGTACTAACATAAAAAAGGCCAAACCTCTCGTTGATTACATCTTTGTGCAACCACACTATTACCAATCGTCCACAATACCCTACATTGGGGATGGAGTAACGAGGGAAAAGCCCTACACGTTTGATGTTCTTAAAAGTGAGTACCTTCCAATTACCATCGAAAAGCTGGGTGTATCCTGGGAAATGGAAGCTGACGAATCAGTTTTAGGGCACTGTGGAAACTGTAGGGAATGCCCGGGGTCGGGGATAAGGATTTCTTCTGAATGTACAGTTTATGCCTCGGATTATATGCGGGCTCAGATAGAAAGTAGAAGGGTCTTCAAACATTTGGCATATTACTTTGGAACTAACTTCGAGGTTTTAGATAAGCTCAATCAATACTGCATGGAGAACTACAGATGGAAGTACATATAATTGGGTGACATACTATGACCATGAAGACCTCAGTATTGATGTTGCTGGTTTTGTCTTTTTCCCTATCTTATGTTTCGGCGCTTTCAATTAATGGTATCTGGGTTTCCAAGGTGTATTCAGGCGACAATGGTGCTATTATCGTGGTCACTAACGAAATTTTGAGTCCGGGTATGTGTCCCGGAGATGTTTTTAACTGCACGCTCGTGCCCGATATGGTCTCGACGGATCTCTTCTACGTTTCTGAGGACGATTTCTACTTCCTCGGGGAATATCCCGAGGATCCGAACGTTACCTTCGAGGGGGGTCTCTGGAAACTCCTTCTTCACACTTGGAATGGGAGTGTTGAGAACGTGACCTTTAACCCTGCCTGTTTAAAACCCTCCAAGGCGGTTCCCTTGAACTTCTCCAACCTCCCCGTTCACTGGAAAAGAGTTGTTTCGGGTTCCTCTATCCTTGAGTACCCTCAGGACTTCCTTGGCTTCTATTCCAATTCGAGTGGCAACTACACGGTGAGCATTGAAGACATGATGGTTAAACGGATTTTCCCCTATTTTCCTTTTCTAATCGAGGTGAACGGCAGACTCTATCCTCTCTACATTATAAAGAATGGCACTCTCACCCAGGTACCGTTGAGGGTAACCCCAAGCCTAACCTGCATGACTTCAACTCCTACGGGCTCTGTGAATACCCCTGCAAAAACCTCTAAGGTGAGGCACATTTGCGGGCCCGGTTTGATAGTCCTGCTTACGGTTTTTGTGTTGCTCATAAAAAGGCACTCGTAAGTTTGTTACTACACATTAAATTCGACTTATTTTGGAACTTTTTGTTTTTTTTAAGCGTGTTTGTTTGACCAAAAGGTTTTTATATGCTGAATAACTACTTGAGGTTGTGGTTTCTCATGTCGAAGTTTGG
>NZ_JALTCZ010000175.1 GCF_027008145.1 Thermococcus sp.
TTGGACTCCCAGAAGTCGCGGGTGAACCTTATCGCTACCTCGTAGTCATCCGGAGTAAGACCGACCCCCTTGAGAACCTCCATACTGAGCTTGTACTGCTTCTTGAACTCGTCCATGGCCTGTTTGAGGTCGCGGGCGACGGTATGCATGTCGGGCATCGTGAAGGCCCTGAGCCTCCTGAGACCGCTAAGCTCACCTCTCTTCTCCCTCCTGAAGGAGTACCTGGTGAGCTCATACATCCTCAAAGGAAGGTTGCGGTAGCTTATGGTCGCGTCCTTCTTTATGAGGAACTGACCGAAGCATGCCGCGAATCTTAGGAAGAACTTCTTGTCACCGCTCTTGACTATGTACTGCCTGGCCGGGAACCTGTTCAGGTACTTCTCCAGAGCTGGATGTTCGAAGTCGTACATGATGGGCGTCTCGACTTCCATGGCACCGTACTCGATGACCTTCTCGGTTACGTACTGCTCAAGGAGCCCCTTTATAAGGCGCCCCTTCGGGTAGTAGCGCAGGTTCCCGGCATCACTCCCTGGTTCATAATCCACCAGCTCGTGCTCGAGCATCAGCTTAACGTGAGGGGGCTCCCTCTCAGCTACACGGCTCTTGCTTATTTCGTAGTTTGCGAACTTCCTGAGGTTCTCATGGCCGGTGAAGTCGAACCTGTCAACTTCGATAAGCTCGCCTTCGGGAGTGAGGATGTACCAGTAGCTCTTCAGCTCCTTCTCCTTCTCAAGGGCTATGTTGCGCTCCTCTTTGCTCACTTCCTCCCCGCTCGGGACTATCGTCCTGCTGAGCTCGGCCAGCGGGTGGCCCTTGCAGCTCAGCTTGAACGCCTTGTAGTAGCCGAAGGGTGCCCTCTTGACCTCAAAGCCCTCCTTTTTAAGCCTCTCCTCAATTTTCTGAAGAATCTTGAGGGCCACATCCGGCTTCGCCAGCTCACTGCTCAGATGGGCGAAGGGGTAAACGAAGACCCTCTCCGCTTTAACCTGCTCTGCGACGTCCTTGATTTCTTCCACTGCTTTCTCAACAACTTCATCCGGATTGGCCTCGTCGGCCTTCTCGACGCTTATAAAGACCGCCAGAACTTCCTCGAGCCTGCCCTTTTTCTGCTCCTCGCTTATTGGCTCGGGGTTCTTAAGGGCCTTGTCCTTGACCTCGTATTCGAGGTAGTCTGCGTGTATCAGAAGCATTCTCATCTCAACCACCACCGAAACTTTGCCTGAATTACTAAAACTTTTCTCCCGTCCTTTATAAAACTAAAGGCTTAAAAAATCCGGGTCGGAACTTTCACGGAGGTGTGAGAATGGAGGATAAGAGGGGTGCTAAAGATGGTCAGCTCGTCCTCCCCGGTGATTATCTAGGGGTCATCGAGGAGTTTCTCCCTAGAGAAGGAGTTAGGGAAGAGAACGGCGAGCTCTACGCCACAAGGGCCGGTAAAGTAAGGATCAACAGGGAGAGGATGGAAATAAGCGTCGAACCCGTAACCGATACACCGCCCCTGCCAAAGGTCGGGGACATTGTCCTCGCGAGGGTCATAGAGGTCAAGTCCCAGGCCGTTATAGCCCAGCTCTTGGCCATTGAGGGGAGGGAAAACGACAGGGAGATAGCGATCTCCAAGCTGGCTGGGATACACATCTCCCAAGTCAGGGAGGGCTTCGTCGATGACCTGAGCAAGGAGTTCAAAATCGGGGACATCGTCAGGGCGAGGGTTATAGCCAACGAGAAGAGTCCGATACAGCTCTCTACCAGAGAGCCGGATATGGGGGTCGTTTACGCCCTCTGTTCCCGTTGCAGGACTCCACTCATAAGGCGGGGCGACAAGCTCATCTGTCCTCGCTGCGGCAATGTCGAGACGAGGAAGCTCTCCCCTCTCTACAGAAAGATAAAGGTGTCTTTATGAGAGCCAAAAGGGTAATCACGATCCACGTCAGGGACGAGGGGGAAAAGGAGGAGTTCATGAAGGAGCTCCAGAGGCTCCGCCTTCCGGCTTTTATCTACGTCCACGGTAAACTCGATTCCCTTAAGGTAAACGTCCAAGGAACGAAGGATGAGATAAGAGAAGCCCTCACCAAGATAAGGGAGATACAAAACAGGGTGAGGGCAAAGCTCTACCCGGACAGACGCGGGATGTATCACTACTCAGTAGACGACCTCCTCAGGGAAGCCGGTGCCAGCATCTCCACACCTATACTTCTGAGAGCTCTTGAGCTACTCGGTGAGAGGGCTGAGGTCAGGGGGAGTGAGCTGATAACCTCGATGCCTTGGAAGGAGGCCGTTGAACTCGTGTCCCGTCTAGGCGAGGCTCTTTCCGAGATAGCTCTCCAGACGACGAAGCAGATCAGGGAAGTCGTCGTCCCCCTTTCAGTCGCCTTTGATATACCACCTGAGGACGTCATTGATGCCCTCGTCGATCTGGGCCTAGCGGAGTGGAAGGAGGATAAGTTTAAATACGAACTGGTCAAGAACAAGGAGCAGGCCCTGGAGGAGCTACTCAAGGCTTTAAAAGGTGATGATAATGAAGATTGAGGTCATCAGGCGGGAAGACAACGTGCTGGAGTTCTACATTGAGGGGGAAGACCACACCTTCGCGAACCTGCTCAAGGAGTATCTTGAGGAAAACGGGCACGTTACCTTTGCCGGATACACGATAGAACACCCCATCCTCATGGCGAGGAAACCGCGCTTTAAGGTCGTCACCGACGGCAAGATCACCCCTGAAAAAGCCCTCGAAGAGGCCGCGCAGAAGATATTTGATGGTGCCAGAGAGGCCCTTGAGGCTTGGAAGAAGACCCTTGAAGGGTGAACCCATTGGCCTCTTTTTCCTATCCGAGAAACTTCACCGACAAGGGACTTTCAAAGTTCGGTGATTCTCTGCTCAACTTCGTCTTTTCCCTAGCCCTGAGTGAATACCTCGGAAGGCCGACGGGGGAGAGGGTTCCAAACGCTTCCCTCAGCATGGCCCTTGAGATGTCGGGCCTTCGAAAGCTCGCCCCACCGAGGAGCGACAAGCACGCCAGAGGAGACGTTGCCGAGGCAGTTTTTGCCTACGCGTGGCTGGAAGGGCTGATAACGATTGAGGAGGCTGTTGGAATAATTCGCGAGAACCTCAGCGAGGACGTTAAGCACTTTACCAGAAAAAAGGAGGCCATAGGTAAAGCACTGGCAGTTCTCTACAGGGAAATAGGGAAAAGGCTCTCAGAGGCTTGTGAGAAGCTCGATTAGCCCCTGCTTGTCCGGTATCTTGACGAACTTTTCTGAGTTCTTGACCTTCAGGAGGAGAGGAACGTCGCCGAAAAGCTTGAGAACCTTTCCAAAGGGTATACCCCCCTCACCGGGCAAGAGGTGGAGGTCGCCGACTCCGTAAGCCAGGGCATCTTCTGGCTCCACCTGCGGAAAGAGCTTTCCGAAGTTGTCGTGGATCATCAGTATAATTGTCTTCTCGGTTCCGAGCTTGACGTCCTCAAGGAGCTTCTCGTCGTTGCCCTGTGCACTCAGGAATGCGTGGGCAACATCAAGGGCAAAGCCCACGTTTTTCCGGTCAACGTTGTCAACTACATAGAGGGTGTCCTTGACGCTGAAGGTGTTCTCCAGGGCTATTTTTATGCCGAATGGGCCGACCATATCGGCGAGTTGCTGTATCGCCTCAATCTCCAGATCAAGCCTTCCGGTCTTTCCGCTCTGCATAACAACGACCTTTGCCCCGAGCTTTATCGCAACGTCTGCAACGGCCTTCGCAACGCGGAAGTGTCTGCTGTAGTAGATGTGGTCGCGGAGATTCACCGAGATCGGCATCCTGACTATGTAGTCTATGCCAACACCCTTCAGCGTGGTCTCAATTGACCTCAGCTTCCTCTCAACGACGGCACCGTTCTTTATCAGCCCAAGGGCGTGGGGGAATATTGAGACGAAGTCGTAGTTCTTTATCTTCACGTCGGCCAGTATCGATGCTAGGCCCTTGTCCTTCGTGATGAAGTGCGGGTATATCGTAACCCCTATCTCCATACTACCACCTTGAATGAAGTTGCCCAGGGGATATAAAAGCTTAGCGAGGGCAGAGTTTAAAAGCTCCACGTGGAAATCCAGCCGGTGGGAGAATGAGGGAGAACATCTGGAAGTACGTGTCGGCAGTCTTAGCGCTCCTTCTTGCGCTCTCGGCCGTGACAATAGTTGTCCTCTACCATTCGACCTCCCCATACACCATTCCGTCAAACGGAACTTTCAGGCCGGTTGAAGTGAACACCCTAAACGTCAGCTTCGGGTGCAACGCTTCCTTTCAGGAGAGTGAACTTGAAGATCAGATAAGCTTCCTCCGCTCTCTTATAAACGAAACTGGCAATGGCACCGTAGCAATCGTTCCCATTTTCGGCATCATAGACGAGTACACAGCCCTTCAAGTTGTGCCCCTCCTCCGGGAACTTGCCTCAAACTCCTCCGTTGGCGGGGTTCTGCTCTGGATTGAGAGTCCCGGCGGAAGTGTTGGCCCGGTCATGGAGATATACTCCGAGGTCAGGAAGCTCTCGTTGGTAAAGCCTGTGGTTGCCTACTCCGGGGGGATCATGGCTTCAGGTGGTTACTACATAGCTGTAGGCGCCGAGAAGATAGTTGCAGACCCCCTGGCAGAGGTTGGGAGCATAGGGGTTATCTACGTTCACTACGACCTTGAGAAGAACTACGAGATGAACGGCATAAAGGTGGAGGTCTTTAAGACAGGCCCCTACAAAGACATGGGGGCCGAGTGGCGCGGCCTCACCCCCGAGGAGAAGAAGATAATATCCGGTATGGTGAACACATACTTCCAGGCCTTCCTTAAGGCCGTCTCTGAGGGCAGGGGTATGAACATGAGCACTGTCAAGAAGTTCGCAACCGGAAGGACGTGGTTCGCGGAGAACGTTACCGGAACCCTCGTGGACGAGACGGGAGGCATAGACACCGCCATATCGGTTCTTGAGAGTCTTATGAACGCAA
>NZ_JALTCZ010000176.1 GCF_027008145.1 Thermococcus sp.
TGGTCGAGGTGGCGGTAGTATTTCTCACCGAGGTAGCCCTGAATTGTTGGATCTGGAACCTCGAAGTTGTCCTTCTGACCACCGAGGTAGCGCTTTTCCTCGGCCTCGTAGGTTCTGAAGAAGGTTGACCTAGCGAGACCACGCTCGATTGAGGCTTTGTTGATTATAACGGCATCCTCCATGTTGTAGCCGTGGTAGCTGAGGACGGCAACGATGAAGTTCTGACCGGCGGGTCTCTCCTCAAAGCCAACCGCCTTCATTATGCGCGAGTTAACGAGGGGAACCTGTGGGTAGTGCATCAGGTGGCCTCTCGTGTCAACTCTTATCCTGAAGTTGGCCCAGCCGAGACCGAGGCTCTGCTTTGCCATACCGGCCCCGTAGGTGTTACGCGGTGCCGCGTTGTGCTCTGGATATGGAACGAGAGAAGCGGGAATACCGAGTATTGCTGCAGGCATAAGCTCAAGGTGGGTGTGCTCCTCAGTGACTTCCCATGGCCAGGTGGCAACGTAGGCGTTCTCCTCTTCCTCTGCGTCGAGGTATTCAATGACGCCCATCTTTATGAGGTCGCTCCAGGTGAGCGTTCCGTTCTTTATGCCCTCGATGTGCTCCTTTGTGAGGTTTGGTATTCCGTTCTCAACTATGATTAGGGGCCTCCTAACTCTGCCGTCGTCGCTGTTGACGTATATCTCCCTGACTTCTTCCTCGTTGTAGATGGCCACGTTGATAACGTCGCTGATTTTGCCCCTTCTCCTGTCGGCCCTGATCCTCCTGACGAGGGCCTCACCATCCTCTATGGTTCCAATCAGGACACCGTTGAGGTAAACCCTGTAAAGACCTGGGGCCGGCCTTCTCTTCTCGATCGGGACGACACCGAGGAGCGAGAGGTAGTTCCTGACTTCTTCCTCGGAAATCCCCGTGGTTATCTGGGACATTAGGGAGAGGTTCTTAACGAGACCACAGTTCGGGCCTTCCGGAGTTTCCGTCGGACAGATCCTGCCCCAGTGGGTTCCGTGCAAGTCCCTCGCCTCGAAGTGTGGTTGCTCCCTGCTGAGCGGGGAAGTCACGCGCCTGAGGTGTGAGAGCGTCGAGATGTAATTGGTTCTGTCAAGAAGCTGGCTGACGCCGGTTCTTCCGCCCGGCCACGCGCCCGTCGCTAAGGCGTGTTCTATCCTCTCGCTCAGGACATCGGGCCTTATGGAGTTTCTAACAAACCGCTGTATGTTCTCGAAGGTGTACCTCTCTCCCTTCCTCTGGTAGGTCTTGGTCATCTGGTACTGCATGTCCTTTACAAGCTGGCCGAAGGCAACCCTGAAGAGGTCTTTGAGCAGATCTCCTGCCAGCTTAAGCCTCTTGTTGGCGTAGTGGTCTTTATCGTCCTCACCGCGGAGTCCGAGGGAGAGCTCCAGAACTTTGAGGGCCATCATACCTAGGTAATACGCCTTAGCTTTTCTGTCCTTCTCCTCAACGCCCATGTGGGGTAAGAGGTTGTTGTCTATTATGTTGTTGGCCCTCCTTAGCCGGTACTCCTTTGGCTGGCCCGGGAGGGAGAGCCTTCCAATGAGGTCAAGCGCCTCCTCCTGAGTTCTTATGTCGCCCGCATCTTCGAGGTTGTCAAAGAGAACCTGCTGTATCCTCGGGTCGTGGCTTACTGCCTCCACTATCTCCTTGTCGCTGAGAACCCCAAGGGCGCGCATTACGTAGACGAACTTAACTGGCTTGGGGACGTTGGGGATGGTGACGTATAGGATACCGTCCTTCTTCCTCTCGACGGTTATTAAGGCGCGGTAGCCGTGCCTGTAGGAGAAGACCTTCGCGACTATCTTGTTCTGCCTCTCATCCTTTTCAACAAGGGTCTTATTTGGGGCGAGGTCTTCGATAGAGACTATAACCCTCTCGGAGCCGTTTATTATGAAGTATCCTCCCGGGTCCCTCGGATCTTCACCGAGCTTTATGAGCTCTTCATCGCTAAGACCGTAGAGCCTGCAGGCCTTGGATTTCAGCATTATCGGGAGCTCGCCTATGCGAACCTCAACGCTCTCCTGCTCGATTCCATTGACGATGGGCACCATCTCAAGGTAGAGCGGAGCCGAGTAGGTGAGGTTCCTTATGCGGGCATCCATGGGGTAGAGGGGTCTCCTCTGGCCTTGAGCTTCTTGGAACTCCGGTTCGCCTATTCTTATCCTCCCGAACCTGACCTTAAAGTTCGGTATATCCGGGACAACCTCTTGGAACTCGTTGATGACCTCTTGGAGGCCGTAGTCTATGAAGGCGTTGTAAGAGTCAAGGTGCTGTCTCACAAGGCCCTTTTCCTTCCAGTAGGATTCCATAACAAGCCAGAGTTCATCCGGGGTTAAGAGGGGCTCGGAAACGGTCGGTCCTCTCGCCATAAACATCACCTCAGAATCAGTCCTCCACCACGAGGCGGTAATAGTAGTAGTATCCCGCCGTCGGGCTCTTACGCTTGATCTCGATCACGTCCCCGGGCTTCGCGCCGAGCGCCACAACAGCCGGGTCAGAAGCCTTTATTTGGGGGAGCTGGGAGATTTTTATGCGATATTTCCTGAGAAGCTCCTCCTTTTCCTCCTCGCTGAGCACCCTATGCTCGGGAACTAATTCATGGGTGAATATGTCAAACTCCTTTTTCGTGGCCACCGAGAACTGCCCCCTCAACGTTTTTATAGAACGATTTCACTACACCCACCTGCGGGTTCTCATATATAAGCTTTTCGAGTGGTCTCCGTTGAGAGAGTTTATATCGGTTGCGTAAACTTTAAGAACCGTTTTTCAGCCCGTTTCGGTTCGTTGATGTATTTTTATGTTCACCGAAAAAGATGAGAAAATCAGTCGAGGGCAGCGAGGAGCTTCTCAAGGAACATCTTCTCTGGATAGGCACCCTCGAACTGAACCTTGTCCTCGCCGTCGACCTGTATGACTATCTTCGGGACGGCCATGACGCTGTACTGGTCGGCCCACTCCGGATACTCAATCGCCTCGACCATATCACCGAGAATCCTGCCCTTCCCTGCCAGGGTGTTTTCGATGGCGAACTTGTGGGCCATTCTGACTGCCAGCGGGCAGTAGGGACAGGTCGGCGTCACGAAGACGAGTATCCTGACGTCCCTGTCAATGCCTCTGAGGTCATCTCTGCTCTCGGGCATCAGATCGGTGGTGCCGTTGCTGACGTCGACTATGTCCTCAAGGAAAGCCCCGAACTCGTGGCCGGCTGGAAGGCCGAAGTAGCGGACGCCCATGTCTTTACCGTCTTGGGTTATGGTAACCGCTGGAGCGCGGTCGATCCTGTACTGCTCGGCGATCTGCTTACCCTCCTCGCTGTCGAAGTCGATAACCTCATATGTGAGCTTTTCCGTCAGTTCACTGAGCTCGTTGACGAGCTGTTTGAGTTGGTCGCAGTACTGGCAGTGCTCCCTGCCCGTGAAGACGATGAGCTTAACCGGATTGGTTATCTTGGAGAAGAACTCCTCCTTAATTACCTTCTTGTCGGCATCGCTTATCAGTCCCATTCTTATCACCTCATAATCTTTATAACCATTAGAGCGCACTCCTTCCGGGTTTAAATACCCGGGTTTGCAACTTAAGGTTAAATGTCCACTATATAAGCTTTGCGTCACAGGTTTGGGTGGTGTTGGGCATGGGTGAACCGGACATATTTTACATCCTCGGGAACAGGGTGAGGAGGGACTTGCTGAGCCATCTCACTTGCACTGAGTGTTATTTCAGCTTCCTGAGCAGCAAGGTGAGCGTTTCTTCCACGGCCGTTGCAAAGCACCTTAAAATAATGGAGCGCGAGGGCATTCTGAAGTCCTACGAAAGGGAGGGTCCATTCATAGGGCCGGCGAGGAAGTACTATGATATAGCCGTCTCAAAGACCTACCTCGTCACGCTCACACCGAACATATTCTGGTACAAATCCCTCGACCTCTCCCCGAAACAGGTTGAGGAGGGCCCGCTCCCCAGTCTTATCGAGGACTTCCTTGAGCTCTCGGACGAGCTGAAGGCCCTTCTTGAGAGAATGGCCGAGATTGAATCCACCAGGGATTCCCTCATGGCGAAGATCAAGGAAAAGTACCTCAGGGAAGTCGGCGACATGACGGAGCTGGCGATACTCCACTACCTCCTCCTCAACGGCTCGGCAACTGTTGACGAGCTCTCCGACAGGCTGAACATCAAGGAAAGGGAGGTTCTGGTAAAAGTCCATGAACTGGACAGGTTCGTACCGTTAAGGATAAAAGAGGACAGGATTGAAATCGACAGGAAAAGACTAAAACAAAAGATCGGCGGTGAAACCGATGCCGGAGAAGATTAGGGTTGTTGTAAACGAAGACCGCTGTTACCTCTGCGGAGGCTGTGCTGGAGTCTGTCCGACGCTCGCGATAGAGGTGCACTCGACCCGCTGGGAGTTTCTGCAGGACAAGTGCATAAGCTGTAGGATATGCATCAACGCCTGCCCGGTTGGAGCGCTGAGCGCTGAACTCCTGGAGGTGAGAGAATGAGATGGAAATACGACGTTGTCGTCGTCGGTTCTGGAATTGCTGGTCCCATAATAGCGAGAAACGTTGCCAAAGCAGGCTACTCCGTTCTCCTCATAGACAAGAAGTGGGCAATAGGAACGCCGAAGCAGTGTGCCGAAGGAATAAGTATCAAGGTCTTCGAGAAGTACGGTATTCCCTACGATAAAAGGTTCATCAACCGCGAGATCTACGGTGCCAAACTCTACTCCCCGAGTGGCTACGAGCTTGAGCTCCGCTATAAAGAGGTCAGCGGTGTTATCCTTGAGAGGAAGGTCTTTGACAAGATGCTCGCTTACTATGCATCGAAGGCCGGCGCCGATGTTCTGGCCAGAACAGAGGCTTTAGACGTTATAAGGAAGGACGGCAAGATAGCCGGAATCAAGGCTAAGCACGAGGACGAGCCGGTCGAGGTTTACGCGGACATTATAG
>NZ_JALTCZ010000177.1 GCF_027008145.1 Thermococcus sp.
ATAATCGGGAACCTTCTGAGCGGGTTTGTGGTTGAAGCGCTGGGCTTTACCTCCGATTTTGTCCTCGCTTCATCGCTGATATTCCTAGCCCTAGTTCCCGTCCTCCGAGAACGTTAAAAGCCCTTTATCCAACTATACCCGGTGATGCCGATGTTCTGGCTGAAAACGAGAATAATCGAGGGGAAGGGTAGCCTTGAGGCCCTCTCGAAGGAAGTTCAGGGGTACGAGAGCGTTCTTATACTCGCTTCAAAGTCTATGGAAAGGCACGGCTTCCTGAAGGAGGCCGAGGACTATATAAAGGAAACCGGCGCCGAGGTCTTCTCAATACCCGGAGTTCCTGCCGAGCCGAGCGTCGAGACCATAGAGGAGTTCCTCCCAAAGGTCAGGGAGGAGTTTCAGCCAGACCTTCTGGTTGCCCTCGGCGGAGGAAGCGTCATAGACACAACCAAGGCATTGAAGGTCTTTTACGACGCTCCAGAGCTTAGCTTTGAGGAGATAGCCTTCATAGACCGCTT
This sequence comes from Thermococcus sp., assembly GCF_027008145.1. GTDB lineage: Archaea > Methanobacteriota_B > Thermococci > Thermococcales > Thermococcaceae > Thermococcus. The sequence goes on from NZ_JALTCZ010000177.1 coordinate 516, forward strand.
CTCAAGGCCCAAACCACTTCCCAAGTTAAAGACCCCCATCATAGCCATACCCTCGACGAGCGGTGCCGGAAGCGAGGTTTCAGCCGCGGCAGTCCTCAAGAGGGAGGGAATTAAGTACAACATCGTTAGCCCTGAGATAGCACCTGAGGTAGCGATCCTCGACCCGAGGTTGCCGGGGACTATGCCGAGGGAGGTTGCCAGAAACTCCGGGCTGGACGTGCTCGTTCACGGAATAGAGGCCTACACGACGAAGGTAGCTAACCCCTTCAGCGATGCGATGGCCATAAAAGCTATAAAGACGGTCTTTGGACGGCTCCCGAGGTCGGTTGAGGGCGACCCCGAGGCGAGGGCAGAAGTCCACTACGCAGCAACGATGGCGGGAATAGCGTTTCTGAACGCGCGTCTCGGCTTGGCCCACGCTATGAGCCACAAGGCAGCCTGGATAGGGCCCCACGGCCTGCTCAATGCAATCATCATCCCCTATGTGATGGAGTTCAACGCGGGTAAGAGCGAGTATGCGAGGAAGCGCTACGCCGAGATAGCGAGGGAGCTCGGCCTGAAGGGTGCCCAGGACCTGATTGGGGCAGTTAGAGAGCTCAACGAGAAGCTTGGGATTCCAAAACTAAGTGACCTCGTGGACGGGGAGACCTTTATGACAAGGCTTGACGAGATGGCCGAGAAGGCCTACCGCGACGGCCTGATAGCCTTCAACCCGGTGGAGGCAAAGCCAGAGGAGATAAAGGAGCTCTACCTGAAGGCATTTTACGGGAAGTGAGATTTTTACTCTCCTTTCAATCTCCTAAAGTCTTACTGCAACGAATCAGAGCAATGGAATCCGTTTACTCCATCACGGCCTCCTTTTCACCCTCCTTTCCTGCCTCGCGGATCCTTCCACCCTTCATGACCTCCGCTATCGCGAGGACAAGTAGGGCTAAGAACAGGTATATACCGGCCGCCGTGCCGAAAAGGACTTCGTAGGCCTTCTGGGTCGGTATCTTTATCCTTACCGGGAGCCCCGGAACCTGGAGAAGGGTGTAGTAGGTGGTCATTATGGTTCCTGCTATGGCCGGCCCCCACGTCGAACCGAAGTTCCTGAAGAGGCTGTTGGCGCCGGTTGCGACACCCATAACCCTCGGCGGAACCGAGAAGACGAGCACGTTGATCAGGGAGATATTCATCAGCGTTATTCCGGTGCCAACGATGATTATTAACCCGACGAAGGCCCATAGGTGCTCGGGCGGAAGCTGGGGGGCGTACTTCGAGAGGATTGCAAGGCCAACGCTGGCAGTGAGCGCGCCGGTTAAGGCGACGGGCTTTGCACCGACCTTCGGCATAAGCTTCCCCGCTATCGGAGCAACGACTAGCATCACTAACGCCATCGGCGTCATGAGAATTCCGCTCTGGAGTATAGTTTTCCCGAAGCCGTAGGGGGCGGGCATCTGGAAGATGTAGGTATTTGCCTGGCTCATCATCGAGATGCCGAAGGCCGCGAACATTATCCCGATGTTGACTATCGCGGGGTTCTTAGCGGTTATTATACCGAGCGGGATTATCGGGTTTTCAACCCTCTTCTCCCAGAGCACTAAGAGGGCCGTTCCAACGAGAGCAACCACAAAGAGCACCAGAGTCTCCTCCGCAGTCCAGCCGATGTTGGGAGCTCTCGTTACAGCCACAAGGGCCGGGACAACCGCCACCGCCAGGAGGAGGGCCCCCACCCAGTCAACCTTCCCGGGGTTTATGTAACGGCTCTCCCTCAGGACTTTCCAGGCGATGAAGAACATGAGCACCGCGAAGGGCGCGGCAGAGTGATAAGTCCAGCGCCATCCCCAGTTCTGGGTCACCCATGCCCCCAAGGGAAGGGCTATGACCATACCGACCGCGAACATCGCGCTTATCATCCCCTGAACCTGGGGCACCATCTCGGGCGGAAACTCCTCCCTGACGAGAGCAAACGCTAAAGGGAAGATCGCCATTCCAACGCCCTGAACTGCCCGCGTCACAAGGAGCCACCCGAAGCTCGGAGCGAAGCCGTTCAGGACGACACCGGTCGTGTAGAAGACCAGTGCGATAAGAAACATCTTCTTTTTTCCGTACATGTCGCCGAGCTTTCCGAAGAGGGCAACGCTCACCGTTCCAACGAGGAGATAAATCGTTAAAATCCAGCTGACGTCGTTCGGGTTAATCGCGAACTCCTTCTGGATGGTGGGTAAGGCGGGCGTGAGCATTGCCTCCGTATACATGACGAGGAGAGGGAAGATAACCACAACGAGCATGGCCCTCCTGGCGTAGGCCAGGTCATAGGTTTCGCCATTTCTCTCAACGATCATTTCTCTTCACCGATATGTCGAACGATATATCGCTTTATAAACTTAGCGGTTAGGGTTATAAAACATTCGGGGATAAAGGTTGTTGGGGATGATGGAAAGGGTTGTGAGGGGGATTTACGGGCACGGAGAAATCATACTACTGGACGATGTCAAGCCCGGTGTGGGTGATAAGCTCGTCGTAAAGATAATCGGAAAGAAAGAGCTCATCCGGAAACTCGCCGGGAAGCTCGGAGAGGCTGGAGGAGACGACGTTGAGAGGTTTATTGGGGAGATGCTGGATGAGGGTTCTCAACGTACTCTACATAAAACTCCCCTCACCGAGAAGGCAACTGAAATCCTTCTAAACGCTGATAAACTGTACGTGGGCACTCTAGTTCTCAACGAGCTCTATTATTCGGTGATGAGAAGGAAAGCCGAGAGAAAATTCGGTGCTACCTCTTACAGGAAGTTCAAGGAACTCCTTGCAAGAGAGGGCTACACACCTTTTATGGAAGATTTCAACGCCGTCGAAGAAACCCTAAACCTGTTCGAAGTTTCGACTCTACCGGACTCCCAGAACTGGGACTCCATAAAAAGTCTGATGCTCAGATACAACCTTCTCCCGAACGATGCCACAAGCCACATCCATAGAACACGGTCTCGATGCTCTGGCCACCTTTGATAACGATTACCGGAAGGTTCAAGAAGTGAAAATACTCCCATAAACCATGCACCCCCTCCTCAGGAAGGCCATCCGGGAGAAGTTCGGCAGGTTAAACCGCCTCCAGCAGGACGCTTTCAGGGAGGTTAGTGCCGGGAAAAGCGTTCTGGTTATAGCTCCAACCGGCTCGGGAAAGACGGAAGCGGCTGTTCTCCCTGTCTTCAACGAAATCCTTGAGAAGGGCTTTAAGCCGATTTCGGCCCTCTACATAGCCCCGCTCAAGGCTTTGAACAGGGATCTGCTTGAGAGGCTCGAGTGGTGGGGGAAAAGGCTTGGAATAAGCGTTGAGGTGAGGCACGGCGACACCTCGGCCTACAGGAAGGCCAAGCAGACGAAGAACCCGCCCGGGATGCTCATCATAACTCCAGAGACTCTTGGGATTATCCTAACGGTCAAATCGCTCAGAAAGCACCTTGAGAAAGTTAAGTTCGTCATAGTTGACGAGATAGCCGAGCTCGTGGACAACAAGCGCGGTGCACAGCTTCTCCTAAACCTTGAGAGACTTGCTGAGATAGCCGACTTTAAGAGGATCGGAATGACCGCCACGGTCGGAAACGAGGAGGAGATAAGGGAGTGGCTTAAAGCGGACACCATAGTGAAGCCGCCCTGGAGAAAGGGGTACCGCTTCCACGTTCTCTATCCAGAGCCGGGCGAAGAAGACCAAAGGCTCGCCCGGGAGCTGAGCCTATCGCCCGAGATAGCGGTCAGACTAAGGCTCCTCTGGGAGATAGTGGAGAGGCACGGGAAGGCCCTTATCTTCACAAACACAAGGCAGTTCGCCGAGATACTGGCACACCGACTGAAGGCCTGGGGAAAGCCCGTCGAAGTCCACCACGGTTCCCTCGCCAGGGAAGCCAGGATAAGAGCCGAGAGGGCTCTCAAGGAGGGCAGAATCCGGGCCCTAATATGCACCTCATCGATGGAGCTCGGCATAGATATAGGCAACGTTGACGTTGTCGTCCAGTACATGAGCCCGCGCCAGGTGAACCGTCTGGTTCAGCGTGCGGGAAGGGCGAAGCACCGGATAGGTGAGGTGAGCGAGGCCTACATCATAGCGACGAACGTGGAAGACTACCTCCAGAGTTTGATAATAGCAAGACACGCCCTTGAAGGCAGGCTTGAAGCCGTTGAGCCTATAGATGGCCTCGACGTTCTTGCACACTTCATCGTCGGCCTTCTCATCGAGAACAAGCGTTTACCGCGCGAGAGACCCTACGAGATAGCAAGGAGGGCCTATGTTTACCGTAATTTGAGCTGGAGCGATTACCTCGACGTCCTGAAGGTTCTCGAAGATTCGAGGCTGATAGGCTACGATGAAGAAAAGGGCTTCCTCTACCTCAGGAGGGGGGCCTTCCAGTACTACTACGAGAACCTCTCGACGATACCGGATGAGGTCTCGTGGAGGGTGTTCGATGCAGGAAGCGGGCACGTTATCGGGAGGCTCGACGAGAGATTTGTAATGAATCTGGAGGAGGGCATGGACTTCGTTATGAACGGACGGAGCTGGATAGTGCTCAAGATGGACGATGAGAGTCGGTTGATTAAAGTCCGTGAGAGCAGGAGCCTCGAAAGTGCGATACCGAGCTGGGAGGGAGAGATGATCCCAGTCCCATTTAGCGTTGCCCTCGCCGTTGGAAGGCTGAAGAGGGAGTTAGTCTTTGACTTTAATCGGGCGAAGGAGTTTTTGGAGGGTGTTGATTTCAGGGAAGAAGAGTTGAGGTGTGCCTTTGAGGAGATAAGGGGCGAGCCCTTCTCGACGGACAGGGACATCGTTGTGGAGAGCACGCCTAAAGCGCTTATAATCCACGCGGACTTTGGCAACAGAACCAACGAGGCCCTCGGGAGGCTCGTACACTCCTTCTTAATCCTCCGCTACGGCAGTGTCTTCTCCGTCAGGGCGCAGGCCCACGCGGTGGTTTTTAAAACTCCTTTCCAGCTGAACCCCGAGGAGGTTAAGCGCTACCTCTACGGAGATCCCGAGAGCCTGGAGTTCACAGTTTCAAGGGCCCTCAGGGATTCCCACGCCTACCGCTGGAGGATGCTGAACGTGGCGAAGCGCTTCGGGGCTTTGAGGAGGGACGCGAGGATCAGGAGGATAGAGAGGCTCTTCGAGGGGACTGTTGTTGAGAGGGAAGCACTCAATGAGCTCTACCACGACAAGGTTGATGTGAGGAAAGGGAAACTTGTTCTCGAAATGCTCAAGAGGGGTACTATGAGGGTGAAAACAGCCCTCAGAAAAGAGCCATCGACGCTGGCAAGGCTCAACATGACCGTAGGCGGGGAGTTCCTCCTGAGCGGGGCCCTTGAGAGGGACGAGGTACTTGAGCTCTTCCGAAAGAGAGTGCTCGACCACGAGGTCGTCCTTGTCTGCACCAACTGCGGCTGGCACTCAAAGACCAAAGTTTCCCGCCTGAGGAGCATAAAGGAGAGGAGATGCCCGCGCTGCGGCTCGAGGATGTTAGCGGTTGCACACCCGATAGACGCCGAGGAATTTCTGCCTGTCTTAGATAAGGTTCGCCACGGAATGTCTCTCGAAAGGAAGGAGGAGAGGGTTTACAGGAAGTTGCTCAAGGCCGCTGACCTGGTGGACACCTACGGCTTCGAGGCGGTTTTGGCACTGGCCAGCTACGGAACCGGGCCAGATACAGCGGCGAGGATTCTAGCACAGTACAGAGGAGACGCGCTTTTAGTAGCCCTCATGGAGCGCGAGAGGCAGTTCATCAGGACGAGGAGGTTCTGGTTGGATAAGAAAGGGAGGCACAAAGAAAAGGATAAAGAGGGGTAATGAGGAGAAAACAGTATCCCCTCGGTTAGAACAGTATCGCCGCCATTGCCGCGCCGGTCAGTCAATAAAAGACCGGCTCGACCAGCGCGGTGCTGTAAATCCTGACGCTCTGCTCTTCCAGGCGGTACAGCTCCACCAGCCTCTTGAGGCCCTGCCAGAACACGTAACTCACGACGCCAATGCCTGTGGCATTCATGAGGAAGCCCGTGAAGGTGGCGCTCTTCAGCCAGAGCGCAAACCTCAGCACTGCCGGCTGGAGCCCGATGAGGAACGCCAAGACTGCCTCGGCGGGGCAGTAATTGGGCTTCTTGCGGGTCATTTTCTCACCTCCTTGGCGAACTCCCTTTTAAGGCCTTCCATCAGCCTAAAGATGAGCTGGAGGAACAGGGTTATGTCCTCCCCGTAAACCCTGCTCGCGTCTCTCATAACGTCGCCCATGCCCTTTGCGCCGAACGGTTTGCCGTCCTCGATTCTGACAAGGTCGCCCTCGGTGAGGTGTGCTTCTCTAAGTTCGAGGTACTGCAGGAGCTGGCGGAACTTCCTGGCGACCCACTCGCGGGGCACTTCTGGGACGTAGGCTTGATGGAAGGCTGTCACAAAGTGGTCAAAGTCTTTCGAGAACTCCGCGAGCACCTTGCTGTTGTTGCCCTTCATGTCGATGACGTAGAGGCCGTCCACGCTGAGGACCACCACGACAGGCATAACATCAGCGAGTTGCATCGGCATTATTCCGGCTGACACATTACTAACGGTTTCCATCTCTATCACATCAAAAACGGTTTTTGCGGGTGGCACAAAAGCGAAAGTGCCAAAGAGAGAAGTTGGAACGCCAGACCACCACTGTGGTGGGTGTTGGTGTGTTTTCCACTCTATAGCATATGAGCGAAAAAATGCAACTTTTTTGCAAAAAGCTATCGTTCGGTCTATCAGCAACTTAACTGGCTTCAGGAAATACCAAAAACAGGGAACAAGCAAAGGCTGGCCCTCAGACTGCAGTTTAACCCCCCACCATAACTGGTAGGGCTCCTAACAAGGATTACCTCACCCGCCGCCGTAAACCTCGTTGAGGACCCTGAGGAACTCGCTCGCCGTAACAACGTCCCTGACGTCTATTCTCTCGTGGGTAGTGTGCGAGATGTCGAGGTTGCCCGGGCCGAAGACTATCGTCCTCGTTCCATTGTACATGAAGTTTATTGCATCCGTCCAGCTCCGCATTCCCCCGAACTCGTCTATGTCCGTCTTCTCCATCGCCTTTTTAGCGAGCTGGACTATCTCCTCATCCGGCTCAAGCTCATAACCGTCCCATATCTCTGTGTACTCATATTTGAGGGTGTACTCATCGAGTATCGGGTCAAGAAGGTCGAGTATGTCCTCAACTTCCTGGTTCGGAAGGAGGCGAGCCTCAAGACGGCCCTTGCAGAGCGCTGGAATCAGATAAACCGGATTCTCACAGAGGAGCTCCTGAATCCCTATGTGCGGATCGAAGTACTTCCCCTTCTGCTTGAAGGGCTCAAGGGCCTTGAGCTCCTCCAGCATCTTGTAGGTCTCATCTATTGCGTTGACACCGCTTTCAGGACATGCCCCATGGGCCTCCTTTCCATCAACCTCGAAGTAAGCCTCTATGTTGCCGGCGTGGGCTATGTGAACTTCTAAATCCGTCGGCTCCAAAACGACGGCCATTTTTGGCCGGTAGCGCTCCATGAAGAGAGCGCTTCCCCTCCCTCCTAACTCCTCATCGCTGACGAAGACCACTCCAACGTTCAGGTCTTTGCCCTCCTTTCTGAGGCTCTCCATCATGAGGAGTATCGCGGCCGCGCCACCCTTTATGTCGCTTGAGCCGGTTCCGTAAAGTATGTTGCCCCTGACGAAGGGCTTGACCCTTACCGGGATCGTATCAACGTGAACCTCGTAGAAGAGCTCGGCATCGGGGTTTACAACCAAGTCTATTATCTCGCCGTCGCTCTCAATGTGAACATCATAGCCGAGCCTGTGGAGGAACTCCATGATGTGGAGCATTATCCTGTCCTCCTGGCCGGAGAGGGAGGGTATCTTCAAAAGCTGAAGGAGTATCTCCTTCGCGCGTTCGGTCTTCATTTGGGTCACCTAACAGATATCGGGCAGGCCCTTTATAAACCTCTTCCACTGGGCAAAGCTTAATAAGTCCTAGTCGTTTTTAAGCGACAGGGAAGATGGAGGTATAGTCATGAGGAAAAGTGGTCTGTTGCTGGTTCTTTTCTTGGTTCTGGGGTTGGTGGCCGGTTCGGCTTCTGCAAACGGCTTCCACGAGGCCCAGAAGGAGGAGTACTGGGTCTCTTGGGACGGTGGTGCGAACGTCACGCTCGACACTATCCTCTATGGCCCCACCGACCTACTCAACAGGACAAAGGAGAGCATACTTGGTATTGGAATAAAGAACGCCACCCGACTTTTCGCGAGCCAGACGGCTCAGAAGCTCGCCCAGCAGGGCCTCAAGCTGGAGAACGCAACGGCCGAGATAATCGGCTACAACTCGACCGGCCCCCTGGAGACAATAGTTAGGGGATATATCCCGAACTTCGCGAAGTACTACTCCTACGATGGGGTATGGGAGATATCCCTCGACGTTCTCAGGGTTGCTGACCTCTACCAGATTGACCCCACGAAGATGAACGGTAGCGTGATGCTTGAGAACACCTTCGTCGTTCACCTTCCGAAAGGGGCCAAGGTTACGGCTCTTCCTGAGAACTACAGTGCGACCTCCAACGGAAGCTACGTGAAGATCGGTGTCTCCCGGAATGGAAGTGACGTTGTGATACACTCAACCATCTATTTCGCGAAGGGGATAAGTTATGCAGACATCCAAAAGATATACGGAAAACCAAGGGCTTTTGTGGTTCAATACCGCGGGAAGCCCGGGAAGGAAAACGCGACCACCTGGAAGATGCAGATCTTCAACAACATAACCGTCGGAAAGAACCAGACGGTTTTTAACAGCGTTGAGAAGTACCTCGAACCGGAATCCTATATAAAATACCTCAAGGTTCAGATAGCCTACCAGGGCGTTGACAAGGCCGAGCAGGGACTCTACCAGAGGTACGCTCAGGCCTTCCAGAAGGAGGGGGTAACCGTTAGGAGCGGAAAGGTCGGGATTCTGAACTTAAACTCCACCGGCCCACTGGTCGTCGAGTATCACTTCATCCTGCAGAACTTTACTAGGGAAGTCAACGGCACCTATGTCTATGCCTACGACCCCAAGCTTGAGCTCGGAACGATGAAGTTCCTCAACAGACTCGACGCAAACATAAACGAGACAAAGACAACGATGTTCGCCCTGCCCAAGGGTGCCAAGTTCGTCGAAATCCCGAAGAACATAGAGATAAACGCTAACGGCAACAGGATTGTCCTAAAGGTTGAGAGGGTCAGAGACTCCGAGGTGATCATAAAGAGCGAGGTCTTCCTCCGCTATGGCACCCCCCTGAAGGACTACCAGGAACTAATGTCAAAGGTTCCCAACAAAGTAGAGTTCAAGTACCAGCTCGGGAGCGGCTCCAACGGCAAAGGCATCTGCGGACCGGCACTGCTCGTTGCACTGGCGGTTCTGCCCCTCCTGCTCCTCAAGAGGAGGCCCTGAACCCCCTTTTCTTTCCCACAAAAAAGCTTAAAAACGCATCCTCAAAGCAAGGACAGGCACTGCAGTTACGGAGGTGTTATCATGGCAAGGAACAAGCCACTGGCGAAGAAGCTCAGACTTGCAAAGGCTAACAAGCAGAACAGGCGCATCCCTGTGTGGGTCATCGTTAAAACGAACAGGAAGGTTCTCACACACCCGAAGAGGAGGCACTGGAGGAGAACTAAACTGAAGGAGTGAGGTGGTTTGAATGATCAAACCCGGTGAGGAGGTCATATTCGTCATCCCCATAGGGAAGATCAAGAAGCGCGTTCCGCGCTGGAAAAGGGCGCCCAGAGCGGCACGCTTCACCCGTGAGTGGATAGCGAGGCACGCTAAGGCCGAGGAGGTCATAATAGGCACGGATGTCAACGAGAAGCTCTGGGAGAGAGGCATAGAGAAGCCTCCCAACAAGCTCCGCGTCAAGGTCGTCGTTGAGGAGAGGGAAGGTAAGAGGGTTGCCAGGGTCTCTCTCGCCTGATCCAACAATTTTTCCGAGGTGCCGAGATGCACATTGAGAGGCTTGATTTTGAGAACTCACCTTACCTTGGAGTCTACGGGTTTGCGAGTGATAGGGTAGTCCTCCTCAGGGAGGGTCTCAGCGAGAAGAAGCTTGAGGTAGTTAGGGACGTTCTCAAAGTCCCGATTATAGAGACCAGTGTCATGAAGTCCCGCATAGTGGGCATATTCACGGCCGGAAACTCGAACGCGATAATAGTCCCGTGGTACATCTGGGATGCCGAGCTGGAGCACATCCAGAACTCTCTCAGGGAACTCGGCATAGACATGGAGATTATGCCCTTCAAGAGCAGACTCACCGCCTTGGGAAACCTGATCCTGACAAACGACAGGGGGGCGCTCGTCAGCAAGGAGTTCACCCGGGAGGAGGCCAGAAAAATTGGTGAGATGCTCGGAGTTGAGGTTGAGAGGGGAATTATAGCAGACTACACGGCCGTTGGCAGCGTTGGCGTTGTGACCAACAAGGGTGGTCTCATCCATCCAGAGGCAACTGATGAGGAGCTTGAGTGGCTCCGCGACCTCTTCAAGGTCGATGTTTACATTGGAACCGCCAACATGGGGGTTCCATTCGTTGGCTCGTGCATGCTGGCGAACTCCCACGGCGTCGTCGTCGGGCACATGACAACTGGCCCGGAGATCGTGAAGATCGAAGAGGCCCTTGGGTTCCTCTGAAAAAACTTAAAAGAAGGCTCCAAAAATTGGTGGGGGGATGAGGATGGAGGTCAAGGTCTATCGCGTTAAGGGTGTATTCCAGAAGGGCACTCACAAAGAGTCCTTCACGAAGGAGTACAGGGCGCTAAAGCGGGAGGACGTTGAAGAGCTCGTTTACTCCGAGATAGGGAGCAAGCACAGGGTCCCAAGAACCAAGGTATGGATAGAGAGCATCGAGGAGATAAAGCCCGAAGAGGCCGAGAACCCTGTCGTCAGGAAGCTCAGCCTCGAACTCTGATTTCATTCTTCTCCCAGCCCAACACTGAAGGTCATCTCATCCTTATGTTTTCCCACCTTCAAGCGCATCGTGAAATCACCGTGTCCGCTGAGACCAATGAACCCTTTCAGGGCCTTTTGAAGGCCCTGGGGTGAGAGTGTTTTCTCATGGGAAATCACGAGCAGGGGGTTTTCTATGAACCTGTATGTAAAGTCCCCCGACTTTTCATCGAGAAACACCTGATCCTCGACGACTCTTCCCCCAACAATGACCTCGGCGTATCCCCTTCTCAAGTTCATATCAATGGTTCCGTGGAACCCGTTTTCAAGAGGTTTTAGGGAAAGCTGGGCGTAGTTCTCGAAGTCCCCAGCATTCAGAACTTCCCTTGGAAAATGAAACCGATATTCCGGCGTTATGTAAAGAATAACCACCCCATTACGCACTCTATAGCCCGGGAGTTCGATCAGTCCCGCGCCACTCGGAGAAATCTCAACCCGGTAGGGAGAAGAACGCAGCGGGAGCTCCCCTGAAACCACTCTCTGATCCGGTGAAAATTCCCTCGACGTGTTGAACAGCCAGCCCGAGAGGTAAACGGGGCTTCCTCCGGGACCTCCAGTCTGCACCTTGCTTCCCAGGAGAACACTGCTAACTGACCTGAAAACACCAAACTGGGCTTCTACTCCCTGGGGGAGAACAATGGCGTTGTCAGAAACCTCGACTTTGGATACGAGGTCATTTAGAGTCCTCTTCACCCCCCACGAAAAGGGGCCCCTTGGAAGAACCGCAAGGAGTTCCATACAACCACCTGATGGTGTTCCAGGACAGGGCTTAAAGAGATTTCCATCCTAGAACCCTCGACTGATGGTGCCTTTTCGGGAATATTTCGAGCGGGTCGATGCCATTCTCCCTGAGGAGGAGTCTCAGCTCAGCCTCGTAGTCAGCTTTTTGGAGCTCCTCACTCTCCCTGATTTCAACGATGAAGAGCCTCTCCGTCAGTTCCCGGATAGTCTTGTAGCCGATGCCGAGGAGGGGCCTTATGTAGGCGACGTTAAACCTATCCTCCAGCGAGCGGGCCTTCGGCAGGTCAAGAAAGGGAACCCTGTCGTCCCTTCTTGTTCCGTCGCTTACCCTCTCGACCTCGGGGAAAGAAGCGAGAGCCTCCAAGGCTCTTTCGTGGATCAACTGGATGGCGTTGTTGGGGTGGCCGTCATTGATTGCCATCTCCATGGCTCTCTCAAGGACTTCCGCAGGGAGTTTTAGAACTCTGTGTTCGAAGCCGAGTCTCTCGGCAGTCTCCTTCGCGAAGCGCCAGTTGTCGAGCAGTCCAAAGGTAACCGTCACCAGCTCGACGTCGTAGCCGAGCCTCGTGAGCATCCACGCGGCCAGGCTTGAGTCCTTTCCCCCCGAGTAGAGGTGATGGACGAGCATGGTTTGACCTCCCTTCCCACTCTGTGTCCAACACCTTTAAAAGGCCAACCTTTATAAGCCCCTTCCCCGCCCGAGAATTAGGTGAGAGATAGTGAAGAGGTTGCCCGGAAAGGTGAGAAGATCCCTCCGCGCGAGATACTACGACATAGAACCGCGTGCGTGGATAGGGAAGAGGGGACTTGACGAAGGGATTATAGCGGAGATAGAGACCCAGCTTGAGAAGGATGGAGTTCTCAAAGTCGAGATAAGGAAAGGCGCGCTCATCTCGACCGGGATGGACAGAAAGGCGATAGCAGAGAAGGTCGCGGAAGTAACGAACAGCGAGCTCATAGATTTGAGGGGCAAAAGGTTTATATTGTTCAAACCGAGGGAAGGCTGGGAAAGGTATTTAAGGCGCCTTGAAAGAAAGGGCCAAGCCAGACGGGAGGAAAAGCCCGTCCGTAAAGTCAGGCTCGATATCGCTAACTTTAGGAAGAAGTTTAGAAAAGGGAGGGATTGAAGAATGGCGACGGTCTACGACGTTCCCGGTGATTTGCTCGTTGAGAGGGTTGCCCAGGCCCTTAAGGAGGTTGAGGAGATAAAGCCCCCCGAGTGGGCAGCTTTTGTAAAGACCGGAAAGCACAAGGAGAGGATCCCCGAACAGGAAGACTGGTGGTACCACCGCGTCGCGAGCATACTGAGAAAGGTCTACATCGACGGACCGATTGGAATCGAGAGGCTCCGCACCTGGTACGGCGGGAGGAAGAACCGCGGGCACGCGCCGGAGCACTTCTATAAAGCGGGAGGGAGCATCATCAGAAAAGCCCTCCAGCAACTCGAAAAGGCCGGCCTCGTCCAGAAGGTTCCTGGGGAGGGGAGAGTGGTAACCCCAAAGGGCCAGGGCTTCCTCGACAAGATAGCTACCGAGCTCAAGAAGGAGCTTGAGGAGCAGATTCCGGAGCTCAAGAAGTACTGAGCTTCCACTTTTCTCCATCATCCTGGAGGATACCTTTTTAACCCTTCCTCAGAGTTTTGAAATGGGGGTGAGAGAATGGCCGAAGATATAGAGGAGATCAGGAAGAAGAAGCTCATGGAGCTCCAGAAGAAGTACCTCGAACAGCAGAAGGCCCAAGAAGAGGCAGTAAAGAGGGAGATGGAGCTTGAGGCCCAGCTCAATGCCATAATGAGAAGGATCCTGACGCCGGAAGCTAGGGAGAGGCTCGGAAGGGTGAAGCTCGTCAAGCCCGAACTCGCGAGACAGGTTGAGCTCGTCCTCGTCCAGCTCTACCAAGCCGGCCAGATAAACGAACCTGTAGACGATGAGAAGCTGAAGAGGATTTTAGCCCAGATAGACGCGAGGACGAGAAAAGAGTTCAGGATAAAGTGGTAGGGGTAACCCGATGGACGCCCGGGAGGTAATACGCATCCTCAACGATAAGGGAGAGGTCAGTCTCGACACCTGGAAGGTAATCTCTGTTAAGGAGAACGACGACGGGACTGCTGATATCCTCTATCGGAACAGGCAAGTGGGGAGTGATGAAGACCCCGTTTACCTCTGGATTTACGCCAACGTCGTTGAAGAGGACTGGGATGTCCGCGTTCTTGAGAGAATAACCTTTAAGAGAGACGATCTGCTCTGGTTGCTCCGCCAGATCTTCCCGAAAGTTAAGGTTTATAAGGGGCTTGCCAAATAGCCCGCCGGCCGGGGGTGTTTGAGTGAGCGGTAAGAGAATCTGCCCCGTGTGTGGTTCTACCGAGTTCATATATGACCCAAGCAGGGGTGAGATAGTTTGTGCTAAGTGTGGTTACGTTATTGAGGAGAACGTTGTCGATGAGGGCCCCGAATGGAGGGCCTTCGACCCAGGCCAGCGTGAGAGGCGTGCAAGAACCGGTGCCCCCGAGAGTATACTGCTCCACGACAAGGGCCTCTCAACGGATATAGGCATGGACCGCTCCCTCACAGGCCTGATGAGGGAGAAGATGTACCGCCTCAGGAAGTGGCAGTCCAGGCTGAGGGTTAGTGACGCAGCTGAGCGCAACCTCGCCTTCGCCCTGAGCGAGCTCGACAGGATAGCAAGCCAGCTGAGCCTCCCGAGGCACATCGAGGAAGAGGCGGCGAGGCTCTACCGTGAGGCTGTGAGGAAAGGCCTGATAAGGGGACGCTCTATTGAGGCTGTCATCGCGGCCTGCGTTTATGCCGCCTGCAGGCTGTTGAAGGTTCCAAGAACCCTTGACGAGATAGCGGACATATCGCGGGTTGACAAGAAGGAAATCGGGAGGAGCTTCCGCTTCATAGCGAGACACCTCAACCTGACTCCGAAGAAGCTCTTCGTCAAGCCGACTGACTACGTCAACAAGTTTGCCGACGAACTTGACCTGAGCGAGAAGGTTAGGAGGAGGGCCATTGAGATACTTGAAGAGGCCTACCAAAAGGGCCTCACGAGCGGAAAGAGCCCCGCTGGTCTTGTCGCAGCCGCCCTCTACATAGCTGGCCTCCTGGAGGGGGAGAAGAGAACCCAGAGGGAAGTAGCCGAGGTCGCGCGCGTCACAGAGGTAACGGTGAGGAACAGGTATAAAGAACTCGTGGAAAAGCTGAACCTGAAGGTTCCGGTCTGATCACTTCTTCGTGAACCAGCTCTCAAGGGTTTTCTGCCTCCCGGCTTTTACCGCTTTCTTCAGTCTCTCAAGGCCGTTTTTAACGCGCTCCTCACTGAAGTCATGCTCGTCGCAGAGGAACTTCAAAATGCCCTCCTCGTCCGGCTCGCGCCACCTGAGCTCGTAGTCGTCTGTAACCGGAGGATTTAGGAAGAACTCCTTTATCGCGTAAAGGTCAACCCCGCCCTCTTTCTGATACTTCTTGAGGGGGTCTTTAACCCGTTTAACAATGGTCAAGGCCTTCTTCGGCCCGATGCCCTTGACTCCTCCCGGGTTGTAGTCTGTCCCGACGAGTATGGCCAGCTCTATCAGCTTCTCCCTGTTTATGCCGAGCCCTTTGAGAACCTCCTCTAGGACAACAAGCTCCGGCTTCACCTCAACGTAGGCGTTCTTACCCGGGAGCTTTCTTCTCCCCGTTATCGTGAGGTTTCTAACGAGCCTCGGCGCCCCGAAGAGCAGGGAGTCGTAGTCCTGGCTTGCAGAGGCGTAGACTTTCCCCTTAGATGCCATGTACGCTGCCTGAGCCTCTCCCTCGCTCGGCGCCTGAACAACGGGTATTCCCATCAGCCCAAGGAGTTTCTTGGCGTCGTTTATGAGCTGTTCGTTGACGCGCGTGGCCCTCATGGCATACTTCTTAGCCTCCTCAAGTTCGCCCCTTTCGAGAGCCTCGTACCACTTCTCCTCGGCCTCTTCTCTGACTTCCCTCCTCCTCTCAAGCTCCTTCTTCTTGAACCCAGGTGGTTCGCCGTCGAAGACATAGGCAGGCTTTATTCCAGCCTCCATGAGGTTAATAGTCCTGTAGAAGAAACCGCTCAGGTGGGAAGTTATCCTGCCCCGGGAATCCATGAGGGGCGTTCCATCGCGTTGCCTTATCGTTGAGAGGAACTGGTACATGGCGTTGAAGGCATCTATGGCAACCTTCCTCCCGTAGAGGTTCTCAAGCTCTATCTCCTTCCTCGGGACGAGCTCACCAATCTGCACTCCCATTGCTACCACCTGAGAGAAAAGAGGAAACAAGAGTATTTAGGGTTTGCCTCGGTCTACTGGCTTGCCGATCACACCTCAATGAAATGAACTCAACTCTCATTCCCTGAGACCGTGCTGAATGAGGAACTCCTCGTGCTTGGTTCTCCTCTGCCTTTCCTGGACGTATATCCAGCCCATGACCAAGATCAGAGCCGACATACCAAGGAGGGTCTGCCAGCCGAGCTGGTTGTAGTCGATTGTTATAATTATCTTCCTGACCATTGCCAGGACGCCGAGCTCGACCACGTTCCTCATGCTCACGTGGTGTTCCTTGACATACATAGCTAAGAGCTCGAATATCTCGAGGAAAAGGATTATCAGGACTACTTGGTGCAGGATCCCCTCGACGTTGAAGTTGTGAATCCCCATCTGGACGAGCTGAATAACCATCACGATAACATAGCCCATTGTTATCGTTGCCATGGCTATTACCACGATGTCAAAGAGGACGCCCAGCCACTTCATCAGCCCCTGCTCTATGAAGTCCACATCGTGATACCTCTCACCCATTTTTACACCCATCCTAGGGCGGGATAACCCCTAAAAAGTTTTTCGAAAGAAATGGAAAAGACGAAACAGCTTCGAGAAATGCATTCCTCAGTGAAATTCTTGGAAGGGGGTCTTCGAGCTTGTTTTAACGACCGTCGAGTCTTTTATCGTCAAAAGGAGAGGGGAAAGGTTTTAACGGTCTTTTACAGACGTAAAAGTGTAAATGTCATCCGAGGTGATAAAAATGGCTGACCCAAATATCGAAGCACTTTTCAGACCGAAGAGCATTGCCGTCATAGGCGCCTCAGAGAAGCCGGGCAAGATAGGTCACGCGATAATGAAGAACCTTGTGGAATACGGCTACGAGGGCAAAATCTACCCCGTGAACATCAAAGGCGTCGAGATAGAGATAAACGGCAGGAGGTTCAAGTCCTACAAGAGCATCCTCGACGTTCCGGATGAGGTTGACATGGCCGTTATCGTCGTCCCCGCCAAGTTCGTGCCGCAGGTCGTCGAAGAGTGTGGAAAGAAAGGCGTTAAGGTTCTCCCGATCATAAGCTCGGGCTTCGGCGAACTCGGCCCGGAGGGCAAGAAGGTCGAAGAGCAACTCGTTGAAACCGCCAAAAAGTACGGTATGAGGATCCTCGGCCCGAACATCTTCGGCGTTGTCTACACCCCAGACAAGCTCAATGCAACCTTCGGTCCGACCGATGTCTTACCGGGCCCGCTGGCACTCATAAGCCAGAGCGGCGCTTTGGGAATAGCCCTGATGGGCTGGACGATTCTTGAAAAGGTCGGCCTCTCGGCCGTTGTCAGCATAGGGAACAAGAGCGACAT
>NZ_JALTCZ010000178.1 GCF_027008145.1 Thermococcus sp.
TCGGCCTACCCATCTGGTCCGTCCCAAGCAATCCGAAGGTTCTTCCGACCATCGCGACCTCGAACTTGTCGAGGTTGACGTTGACGTATTTCGGAGCCTTTATGATGATCGTGAACTTGTAAGCTCCTTGGAGGCCGGTTGAGTTGTATATGATGGTCTCAAGCGGAAGGAGGTGGCCTTTTCCGTTAGTGATACTTCCAAAGAGTATCTTCATCGGATCTGCACTTTGATAGTAGCCGTAGAGGGTGTTGTTCATCTGGAGTTGCTGGTTGAGATACAGGAGCCTCATCTCAAGCGGGAGTTGCTGGGGTATCTGTATCGGAAGGTGGTAAACACCGTTTTTGTAGAGCCAGTAAAAGAGGAGGGTCTTAACCTGCGGGGTGTATGACAGCTGAAGTGCACCCGTGCTTGGGAGCTGGGCTCCACTGAGGATAGTTAGGCTCTCGTATTTAACACCCGGCTCAGGGGGCCTCTGGATGCGTATCGAGACCTGTGGTGTATCCTGCGGGCGGGACGCGTTTGAGACTAACCCGGTTATGACTATGTCCTTGGGCGGAACTTGGTAAGACATGTCGTAGTTAAAGGTTAAGGTGTAGACCTTACTGGTGCCGTTCTCGGCCGATTCAACCTTCATCTGATGGATGGTGATGATCTTCTGTGGGGCCTTTGTTTCCTTGATAAAGTAGTTTTCCCATGATGGCGGGGCGTTCTTTGGATTAACTATCCACGCCTGGCCGGTTTGCCATTTCTCCGGAATATTGGGGCTTGTCATGTAGGGGGCTGCGAGGGCGAGACCCACGAGGATTATGAGCAGTGTCAGTCCTACCATACCTGATTTCTGGTGCTTGTATTCGCTCCAGAACCTCTTGACACTGTCCTTGAAGTCAACCCATCTCATTCCTCACCACCTCACGACCTCGCGGCGGCACCGACCCTGACACGCGGGTCAAGGTAGCCGTAGAGTACGTCTGCCAGCACCATTGAGAACACGGTCAGGAACGCGAACATGTAGTTCAGTGCCATCATGGTTCTTACCGCGTTGAGCTGGAGGGCCTCCCAGTAAAGACGGCCCATCCCCGGCCAGTTGAAGACGATCTCGGTAATTATTGCACCACCAAGTGATCCAATCATGGCGAAGATTATCATAGTGACTATCGGGGGAGCCGCGGCCCTGAGGGCGTGACCGTATATGACTTTCCTCTCTGGGACGCCTTTTGCCCTGGCGACCATGATGAAGTCTTCCTGCATGGTTCCTATCATGATGTTCCTGATGATCCATGACCAGCCTCCAAAGGAGACCGTCACTATGGTCAGGACGGGGAGGCTCATCTTCTTGAGGATGTTGCCCCATCCGCTGACTTCAACCTGGGAGTACAGGGTTATTGGTAGCCAGCCCAGGTAGACGACGAAGAGCAGTATCATGAGCATTCCGAGCCACCACATCGGTAAGCTGGTGGTCAGCATTGCGAGTATGGATATCGTCCTGTCGAGCAGACTTCCGGGCTTCTGAGCGCTTTTGACACCCAGAGCAAGGCCTATGAATATTATTATTATCTGAGCGGTCGTGAAAAGCAGGATGGTTCTTGCAAGTGCCGTTTTGATCTGATCCGAGACACTGTGAGTTCCGAAGACTGCCGGTATGGAATTACCCCATTTAAAGAAGAACGTGTCTACAGTGTACATCCATGCGCGCTCCCAGTAGGGTTTATCTAAGCCGTAATAGTGCATTCTCTCTGCCCTGTACTGCTCTATCAGTTCCTTACTAGGGGCCTGGTGGTGGCTTTGAGTGTAACCCCTAACCCACATTTGCACCTCAGAGTCAACCTGAGTTGTCAGCTGGATTGTGGCCAGCTTCGTAAAGAGGGCCGACATCAAGAGCACGGCGAGGAAGAGGATAATCACCGCGTTTACGAGCCTGTACGTCACGTACTTGCCGAAACCCATGGCCATTTTAACCCCTCCGAGGTTTCATTGATGCTCGCAAAGGTCAACTTTTACGTGAAAGTTAAAGTTTAAATAGTTTTCCCCAAACGTGCACATATGCTCACATGTGTTCATCCACATGCATGAAAACTCAGGCTGTAGAAGAGCTTTGAGTTAACATGGATAAAACAAAAGAGTAAGTGGAGGCCAGAGGCCTCACTTCTTCCTGGCGAAGTACCAGCCGGCACCGATTATGATTATTATTATGATGCCGATTATGGTGTAGGTTACTGCGTTGCTGGTCTTGGCAGCGGTGGTTGTCTGGGTGGGGCTGGTGGTCTGGGTGGCCTGGGTGGTGCTGGTGCTGCTGGTCATCTGGCTGGTAGTGGTTGTGGTAGTTGTGGTGGTCTTGCTCGTAGTCGTCTTGGTCGTTGTTGTTGAAGTTGTTGTGGTAGTGGTCGTCTTGGTTGGGGTCGGGATGACCGACCTTGCCGCGAGGAAGCTTCCGAGACCGCTTATCGGGTCGGGCATGGTGACAGTTATCTTCTTGTTGGTCAGGAAGAAGTTCCAGGTTTCGACGGTGTAAATGCGCGGTGAGTTGAGCATGTGCGTACCGTAGGCGAGCTTGTAGAGGTCCCAGAACTGGTCGAGGGTCTTTATGCTGACGGTGGTGTTGTTTGGTCCCTTCCAGCTGTTGTAGGCCAGAACCATGGCGAGGTCGTAGCCTCTCCAGTTGAGGAGCGGCTTGAGCTTGTCCGGGGTGTTGTAGTACTTGAGGTTGAGCTCCTGAATGAACTTGTTAACGTTACCGCCGGCTATGGTGTTGACGAGGTCCTGGACGGTCATCGGGTTCTTATAGTTGGTGGCCCAGTTCGGGTCAACGTAGTAGTCGAAGAACCAGAAGTCCCAGGCGATGCTCGTGACGGACTGAACTCCGCTGACGACCCAACCCTCGGTGTAAACACTCCACTGGAGGGTCCTCGGATCCTGACCGTAGACGACTTTGCTGGCCTGGCTCCTCTGCCACTGCAGGAGCTCGACCTTAAAGCCCGCCTTCTGGAGGATCTGGGCGATGTACTTACCCTCGTCAAGCCTCTGGTCCTCGACACGGGCGACGACCTTGAGGGTCACGGGCTTGCCATCATAGGTCCAGACACCGTTTACCTTCTTCAGGGTGTGGCCCTTAGCTGCAAGGGCCTTGGCGGCGCTGTTCATTGCCTGGTCGATGAGCTTGAGGGCGTAGTTCTCATCACCCTGCGGGGTGAAGCCAAGGGCCTTGGCAACGGTCATTATCCTTATGTAGGCGTCAGTCTGTCCGCTGACCTCCGGGCCGAACATTGGAGCACCGCTACCCTGGAGTATCTGGCTGACGATATACTGCCTGTTGATGAGCCAGTTCATGGCGTATCTAACGCCCCTGAGAGCCATCGGGTTGAACTTGATGGTTCCGGATGAGTTGACGAGACCGGTGGTCGGATCGCCGACGAGGTTGAGGTCGAGTGACCACCAGACTGCGATGGTCTTGATGGGGTTGAGGTTCTTACCGTAGTCCTGCATGACCTTGGCTATGTCGCTGTAGGGAGTGGCGTACCAGTAGAAGTCGTACTCGCCCTTGGCGACGGCGAGTATTGCCGTGTCCTTGTTGAGAGTGCCGTAGATGTCAATCTCCTTCCAGTAGGGGTTCCACGGAAGGGGCTTGCCGTTAACGGTTCCCGGGAAGCCGATTCTCTTGTTGTTAGCGAGTTTGAGGATAACCGTCATGGCCTTGGGGTTGTAGCTGGCCACGTAGTAGGGCCCGTCGCTTATGAGGACGTTCTTGTAGTTGTCAACCCACTTGATGATTCCTTGGTAGCCGGCCTTGGCGAGGTCGGTAGTTATTCCAGCCTGGGACTCACTGATGCCCCACTTCTGGAGCCAGGGCTTGAGGGTGCTGAGCCAGATAGGTATCGGGTTGTTCATAAGGGCTTGGGCCTCGGCCTTGAAGTAGGGAGCCTGCTCCGGGTCTATCATGTCAAGCTGGTAACCGTTCTGTGGGGTGGTGCTCCAGGAGAACTCCTTGCCGTTGACCCCGTTGGCGACCATCTCGCTCATAACGTTGTAGAGCTCCCACGGGAAGCTGGGCTTCTCCATGAAGTTACCGATGGCGGTGCTCCACTTGTCGTAGGGAACGACGTAGTTCTGGTAGAGGGTGTACTCGATGTAGTCGCTGGTGACTTTGTCAACCTTGAGACCCATGACCAGCTGGAGGGTTCCCTGGTAGTTGTTGGCGTAGGTCTGGCTGTAGTACTTGTCGCCCTTGCCGTCCTGATAGCTCCACTCCCAGGTCATGGCGTAGTCGAAGAGGTAGTCGGCGAGGGTTATCGGCTGGCCGTCAACCCAGGTTCCGAGACCGCACTTCCAGGTGACGGCACTCTTGGCAGTCTTGCCCGCGTAGGGGGCAATCCACTGCTTCTGGGTTCCGTTCCAGATAATGGCATCGTCCGGAACCTTAACGTTGTACTGTATGTTAACGAGCTGGCAGCGGTAGGGGTGATACTGTGCGTCCGGTCCCATGGTCACGGCCGGGTCGTCAAGGAAGTACCAGACGCGGACTGTGTAAACGTCTGTCATTCCGCTCGGGGATGGGTTGAAGACACCCATAAAGAGACTGCCTTGGGCAGCAAGCTGAACGATCTTAAGGGTATTCCCTGGGACTGACTGCTGGGCGCTGGCTGGCTTTGCAACTAAGAATACACTAAACAACATCAAGCCCATAACAAACAGGCTTAGGGCTTTCCTATTCATATTCCAGTGCCTCCTTCAGTTTTTGGCAACGTTGCCACATACGGCGTATAATGGCATGAAGCTATACATTCGAGTCCTATTTAAGGGTTACGTTGTTGTAGAAGTTCGAAATAAGTACCAGCATGTAGAAAGCCCCAATTAAGATCTTCCGGGAGATAAAGGTATAAATTTAAAATTGCGACATAATGGCCGGCTGGTGTGAAATACAATTCAATATATTATCCCCGTAGTCAAATCTAACTTTGATTATTATTGTAGAAACTCGAAAAAATGGTTAGGCTAGAGTTTGGAGAAGCAAAAATCTTAAAACCGTAGCCTGTTAACCTCGGGCGGGCACTATGCACGAGCTGGTTCTCAAAGGGAAGTTCCTGTTTCACGGGGAGGTCCTTGAAGGGAGCGTTGGAGTGGACAGGGGTAGGATAGCAAGAATTTCCCGGTTGCCTCTGAAGGGGGAGGAAACCATAGAGTTGAAATCAGCCATTGTTCTGCCGGGCCTTATCGACACCCACGTCCACCTCAGGGACTTTAGGGAGAGAAAAAAGGAGACGGTGGAGAGCGGCACGAAGTCAGCCCTTCACGGTGGTATCACGGCAGTTTTTGACATGCCCAACACTAACCCACCGGTGATGGACTCCCAAACTTTCGAAAAGCGCCTAAAGCTCTTCAAGGGAAGGGCCTATGCTGATTATGCTCTCGGCTTTCTCCTCAGGGACAACTGCAGAGAGGCCGTTAAGTCGGGGGCCGACTTCTACAAGGTCTTTATGGGTTCCTCAACAGGGGGGATATATTCAGAGCACTTCGAAAGCGACTATGCCTGTTCTCCCGGGGTTCTGAGCGTCCATGCTGAGGATCCTGAGGTCATAGCGAAAAATCCTGAGAGGCCTCCAGAGGCCGAGAGTCGGGCGATAAAAAGGGCCTTAATCATCGCGGAAAGTCTGAAAAAGCCCCTCAACATCTGCCATGTCTCAACGCGTGAGGGAATATTGGAGATACTGGAAAGAAGTCTCCCCTGGGTGACCTTTGAGGTGACGCCACACCACCTATTTCTAACTAAGAAGGATTATGAGAGGAACCCGCTCCTCAAGGTTTACCCACCGCTTAGAACTGAAGAGCACCGGAGGGCCCTCTGGGAGAACATCTCACAGGTTCCAATCATAGCAAGCGACCACGCACCTCATACCATTGAAGACAAAAAGAACGGCTCGGCCGGGATTCCCGGGCTTGAGACCGAGGTTGCCCTCCTCCTCGATGCGGTGAACATGGGGCTGATGACCCTTGAAGATATAGCTGAGAAGATGCACGACGGGCCAGTCAGGGCCTTTGGCATAATAGGGAGGGAGTTTGAAGTCGGCGGGGAGGCAACCTTTACGATAGTTGACCTCAAGAAGGAGTGGACAGTTAAGCCTGAGGAGTTCTACACCAAATCCAAGTGGAGCCCCTGGGAGGGCCGCAGGCTTAAGGGAAAGGTCGTGATGACCCTGATAAGGGGGAGGGTCGTTATGGAAGGGGATGAAATAGTCGGAAAGCCTCAGGGGGTTAGGCTAAATGTACAGAGTCGTTGAAATAGTCGAGACCTGGGAGGCCGGAGAAGGGGTTAGGGCCTTCAGGTTCAATGGGGAGTTTGACTTTAGGGCCGGGCAGTTCGTCATGGTCTGGCTACCGGGAGTTGGAGAGAAGCCCTTCAGCCTTGCCTGGCGAGACCTGATAGTTGTGAAGAGGGTTGGGAGATTCACATCAAGGCTCTTCGAGCTTGGCGAGGGAGACAGGCTCTGGATCAGGGGCCCCTACGGAAGGGGCTTTGAGGCGAGGGGGGAGAAAGTGGCCTTGGTCGCTGGGGGGATTGGGATCCCACCCGTTTACGCTTTCGCAAGGCAGGAAAAGGGAAATTTCAAGGAGGTAACGTTAATATACGGGGCGCGGAGCCGGAAAGAGGCCGTCCTTCTGGACATTGATGAATACGTTGACGAGGTGGTTGTAACGACCGATGATGGCTCCTTGGGGAGAAAGGGCTTTCCTACAGAGGTTCTGGTCGAGAGAGGCGGGGAGTTCGACTGGGTCTACGCCTGCGGACCGGAGCCCCTGCTGAGGGAAGTTCTCAGGGTTAGGAACTACAGGAACGTTCAGGTCTCCGCGGAGCGTTACATGAAGTGCGGAATAGGCGTCTGCGGGAGCTGTTCCCTTGGTAAATACCTCGTCTGCAGGGACGGGCCAGTCTTCGATGGCCTCCAGCTGAAGGGCTTAATCTGACCAATTATTTTTTAAGGGCTTTCCCTTTCCAGGAGTGGGTGTGAGGATGAAGTTAACTTGGGAGGAGTTTGCGAGGAAGATAGGCGTCGAGCCCAGGATTCTGGAAAACAGGGAGGCAAGGCTCCTGAAGGAGTTTGTGGATGAGATAAGCTACCCGAGCCACTGCCGATTCTGCCAGGGACTTGACCTGAGCAATCCCAATCCGGTTCACCACCCAAGCTACGAGCTGACTCCAGCCTGCAACCACGACTGCATATTCTGCTACTCCAACGTGGCATTAAAGCTGGGAAAAGCTCCAAAGCCTGGCTACTACGGCTGGGATAATCCGAAGGCGATAACGGTCTCTCAGTACGGCGAGCCTTTACTAAGCCCGCGCATTGTCGAGGTCAACAGGATGCTCAGGGAGAGGTTTCCGGGTGCGAGGCTCGACCTCCAGACAAACGGCTCCCTCCTTACTGAGGAGCTGTGGGAAAAGCTGGACTTTGACATCGTGATGATAAGCCTGGATGCTGCCTCGCGGGAAAAGCACCTCAAAATAACGAACGCCGACACATTTGAGGCCGTTGTCAACGCCCTCAGGATAGTTGGAGAAGACAAGAGCGTCCGCTCCGTGGTCAGGACGATTTTCATGCCCGGGATAAACGAGCGGGAAATACCGAAGATAGCCGAGCTGGCTTCCTCTCTGGGTGTTGACGAGATGCACCTCCAGCCGCTCACGATACACGAGCTCAACGTGGAGCGTCTTAAGAAAGCGGGCCTCGACTTTGAGAGGGCTGAGAGCGTCAGGGAGCTCCTCAGGGTGGCAATGAAGGCGAGGGAGTACATTGACGTGCGTATAAGCGGCTGTCTCCTCGCCCAGCTCAAGAGGATGGATGCACTAACTCTCTTCAGCGTCAAGAGGGTAGCGAGGGAAGTGGCTCCGGTTGTCAAGAGGGCGAGGAAAAAGTGATAAGCTCCCTCCCCCTACATTAGACGGTGAGGCTGTTGCTCTGGGAGTTGCTCTCGGTAGTCCTCCTGTTGACATTCCTCGGGATCAACATTCTGGTCTGGTTCGTTAGGGTCGGCGGAAAGCTGGCTGGGATAACGCTTAAAAAGGCTCTAAGGGTTGATGTCCCCAAAAACGAGAGAAAGCGCCTTGAAAGGCTCTTCACCCTATTCTGGGTACTTATCGGCCTCTGGGCAAGCCTCAGGGTTCGTTGGGACTTTCTGTCAATGCTTTTCGCATTCCTCGCCTTCAGGAGCGGTGCCAACGTCACGAGAACCCTTGTTTACAGCGTCCACGATGGCAGGGTCCTTGAGGAATACACCGATGACAGTAGGGTTCTCTCACTCCTGGGTAGGGCCGTGAGGGCAAATCTCCTCCTTGAGGGTATCTTTGTCCTGGCCTTTGCGCTGGCTTACAAGACCATCTCTTTGACGGCCAGGCCTAGTGCTCTCTCACGCGGGCCTTTTATAGTCGAGCTCTGGTTCGCCGGCCTCGCCTTTGGGGCGTTCTTCGGCTGGCTAATAGCGAGGAACAACCGAGGGGTCCTGCTCGAAAACCAGATAGCAGTTGTTTCTTTCTTCGCCGGGAAGAAGGGTAGGGAGAAGGCGGATGAACTTGGAAGGAAGGTTAAGCTCAGAAGGTAACGTTTTAAAGCCTTCTCTCCCTTCAGGGGACATGCTCAAGTGCTCGCTCTGCGTCCACGATGAGAGGACGGCGAAGATAGATGTAATAGACGGGAAACCGCTCTGCAGGGAGTGTCAGGTTTATCTAAGGTATCCGATAGAGAGGGAGGCCGTCAGGAGGGAGCTCGAAGAGCTCATGGAAAAAGTAGATAGGGCAATCGTTGCTTACTCTGGCGGGAAGGACAGTGTCGTTGCACTCTACCTGACCAAGGAAGTTTACAGGGTTCCAGAGCTTGAGGCGGTCATGGTGGATCACGGGCTCATGGCGGGGCAAGCGATAGAGAACGCCGAGAGAATAGCCAAGCACCTCGGGGTTCAGTTTACCCTTTTGCACTACGATTACTCGGACATCTTCCGCGAGGCCCTTCTCAACGCCCAGAGCCCCTGCAGAGCCTGCTCCAGGAGGACGATGGAGAAGCTCAGGAAGTACACCCTCCGAAAGGGCTACCGCTATATCATAACCGGCCACGAGCTACCCTTTGGGCATCACCCCCACAGGTTGATGAGCGGGGGGATAACCCAGATAAGGCTCCTCTCAATGATGACCGAGGAGGAGCGCTTTGAAATTCTAAGAAAGCTCCCCTTCGAGTTCCTGGAGTTGCCGGGCTATACAACGAACTGTCTGGTTTTGGGCCCGGCCCTCGAAAGGTACTGGGGGAAGCACGGACACTCCTTTGAGCAGCGTAGAATAGCTGCACTCGTCAGGTACGGCCTTATGAGCAGAGAAAAAGCAGAAAAAGAACTTGAGAGGCCGGAAGTCCCGGAGTGGCAGTGGGAACTCGTCAGGAGGAAGCTCGACCTAAACGCTCTCTGATTGCTCCGAGGGCGACCTCCAAAACTTTCTCTGGTCTTTCTTTGAAGCCCCCACCCCTGGCAAGGGTCTCGCTTCCACCGCCACCGCCACCGACCCTTGAGAGAACTTCCCTCAGGACTTCTCTCATGTCGAGGCCAACACCTCTGTTCTTCGCGAGGATTACGTAGTTCTGCCCGGCGAGGATGACGACTGTTTCGGGGTTTTTATCAACGAAGTTGATGGAAAAGGCCTGGGCATCTTTCATCGGCGAGCTTTCAACGTGGGCAACGACCCTAACCCCTCCGATCTCTTCGGCGTCCTTGAGCAACGCCTTCGCCTTCCATTCCCAGAGCTCTCTCCTCAGGGAGTCTTTCTCAGCCTCAAGCCCTTCGATCTCGCCCTTTAACTCCTCGACGCGCTCAACGAGCGGGCGGTTTTTGTTGGGCATCTTGTTTAAGGCATTCCAGTAGTCCTCAAGAAGTCCATTGAGGTATTTTAAGGCCCTCACTCCAGTAGCGAACTCTATGCGCAGGAGTTTTCTGCTCTTTCGGTAAACGCGGATGACCTTCAGGAAACCAATCTCTCCGGTGCTCTTCACATGCGTCCCGCCGCAGGGGGTGACGTCAACAGTTCCGATGCGGACGATTCTTATGGGGGGCTTGACCTTTGAGGAGACGTCCTTTCTAAGGAGGGCCTTCAGCTCATCCGGAAGCTCCCCGTAGACCTCGACCTCAACGGGTAGATCGCCCCATATGACCTCGTTCGTCTTCCTCTCGATCTCAAGGACATCCTCCCACTTGAGCTCTCCCGGGTAGTCTATCTCTATCTTATTGTACTCCGGGAATATCTGGAAGCCCGTCGTCTCGGCACCTTGCAGGCCCTTGATGACCGCCGAAAGTACGTGCTGTCCCGTGTGGGCGCGCATGTTCTCGTATCTCCACTCCCAGTCGAGTAGTAACCTGACTTCCTCACCAACTTCGGGGGTTCTGCCTTTCAAAGAACCCTCGTGAAAGACCTCGTCTTTTCCGGTAACTTTCTCAACGCGGACAGCAAAGCCATTTCCTTCAATCCTTCCCCTGTCCGAGGGCTGACCGCCGCCTTCAGGATAGAATATCGTCCTGTCAAGGGTCAACCTCACCCGTTTCCCTTTGACTTCGACGCCGGTAATCTTAGCCTTCGCTTCCCTTAGGTAGGGATCCCGGTAGAACAGCTTCTCCGTCATACGACCACCTACTGAAGAATAGCAGGGGAGAATAAAAGATTAAGCCCGATTAAGCCCCTGCCTGGGCGCGGGCCTCTATGAGGGCCTTGACCCTCTTCAGTCTGAAGAAGTTCTCGCGCTCCATCTCGTCAAGCCTCTGTTTGATGAACTTGACGGTAGCTTCCATGCGCGGGATTATGATGTACTCAAGGGCGTTGACGCGCCTCTTGGTCGTTTCTATTTCCTTCGCGAGCCTCTTGAGGGTCTCCTCGACTTCAGCGAGGCGGACAGCTAAATCTAGGACTTCTTCGAACTTGTCAGCTGCAACATCAACCTTGGCGGAGCTGGAGACGAAGGCGTAGCCCCTCTCGCCGGCACTCCTTCTGAAGGATTCGGCCTCGATGAGAGGCACCGCAACACCCATGACGTTCCTCTTCCTTATCTCGACTTCCCTGTTGGGCTTAACGGAGAGGCCTATCTCCCTCAGCCTGAGCGTTCCGACGTCGATCTCGGCCATCTGGAGGGCTTTAAAGGCCTCCCCCATCTTGAGGTTGAGTTCCCTCCTAAGGGTGAGGGCCTCGTCGTAGATTGTGAAGAACTCCATTATCAGGGCGTCCTGCTTGTCCTTGAGGAGTTTGTGTCCCTTCTTGGCCAGTTTAATGCGTCTCTTGAGATTGAGGAGCTCCATCCTCGTGGGCTTGACGTTTAGCAGTTCTGCCATCTCAACCACCTAAAAATTTGGTAGGGCATTAAACCCTCTTCCTGTACTTCGGGTGGTACTTGAGGATGTACTCCTTCCTGACGCGTTTGAGCTCACTCTCCGGGAGCTCTGTGAGCAGTTCCCAGCCGAGGTCGAGGGTTTCGAAGATGCTCCTGTCCTCATCGTAGCGCTGGGCGACGAATTCCTTCTCAAAGCGGTCGGCGAACTTGAGGTACTTCTTGTCGGTCTCGCTTAAGGCCTCCTCACCGACGACGGCAACAAGATCCCTGAGAGACCTTCCTTCAGCATAAGCTGCATACAGCTGCTGGGCCAGCTGGGGGTGGTCTTCCCTCGTCCTTCCCTTACCGATACCGTCCTTCATCAGACGGCTGAGCGAAGGCAGAACATCTATCGGCGGGTAGATACCCTTCCTGTGGAGCTCCCTGCTCAGAACGATCTGCCCCTCCGTGATGTAACCGGTCAGATCGGGAATCGGATGGGTTATGTCGTCGTCCGGCATCGTCAGGATGGGCATCTGGGTTATGCTCCCCTTTCTGCCCCTAACCCTACCGGCGCGCTCGTAGATTGTGGCCAGGTCAGTGTAGAGGTAACCCGGATAGCCGCGTCTTCCCGGAACCTCTTCCCTTGCTGCTGAAATTTCCCTCAAAGCCTCACAGTAGTTGGTCATGTCCGTGAGTATGACGAGAACCTGCATGTCGTAGTCGAAAGCCAGGTACTCCGCAACGGTCAGAGCCATGCGCGGAGTGATGATGCGCTCGATTGCCGGGTCGTCAGCTAGGTTGAGGAAGAGAACTGCTCTCTCTATTGCTCCAGTCTCCTCTAGGCTCTTTTTGAAGAAGTTGGCTTCCTCGTAGGTGATGCCCATGGCTGCGAAGACAACCGCGAACTGCTCCTCCTCTCCGAGAACCTTGGCCTGCCTCGCTATCTGGGCAGCGAGCATGTTGTGCGGTAAACCTGAACCACTGAAGATGGGTAGCTTCTGGCCGCGGACGAGGGTGTTCATACCGTCTAGGGCTGAGATGCCGGTCTGGATGAAGTCCCTGGGGTAGGCCCTCGCAACGGGGTTGAGCGGTGCCCCGTGGACGTCTCTCCTGTCCTCGGGGATGATCTCGGGCCCGCCATCTATGGGTCTGCCTATGCCGTTGAATACCCTGCCCAGCATGTCCATTGAAACGGGAACCTTGAGGGTCTCACCGGTGAAGCGGACGCGGGTCGTTTT
Organism: Thermococcus sp.; assembly: GCF_027008145.1. GTDB lineage: Archaea > Methanobacteriota_B > Thermococci > Thermococcales > Thermococcaceae > Thermococcus. Next base: position 12,557 of record NZ_JALTCZ010000178.1, read on the forward strand.
AATGTCCAAATCGCGGGTTCCTTCGAAGACCTGAACTATCGCGAGGTTTTCCCTTGCTTCGAGCACCTGTCCCTTCCTCTTCTCGCCGCTTTCAGTTTCTACCTCAACGACCTCACCGTAGGCAACACCCTTAACGCCCTCGACGATCATGAGGGGCCCGTAGATCTTGCTAACTGTGGAGTATTCCATTCCGGGCATGGCCATCACGCTCCGTACTTCTTAAAGAGCTCCTCAAACTGTGCGTTCGTCTCGTCTATCAGGGCCCTGACCTTTTCGACTTCCGGCTCAAACTTCATACGGCCTATCTTCTCCCTGACCGGGAGCTTGGCTATCTCATCAACTGGAATGCCCCTGTCCACAGCCGACATGGTCTTCTCGTAGAAGTTAAGGATGACGTGCATCATCGTGACCTGCTTCTTCGGCGGGCAGTAGGTGTCGACCTCGTCGAAGGCGTCCTGCTGGAGGTAGTCCTCGCGGAGCATCCTCGTAACTATGAGCACCGCTTTTTCCCTGTCAGGTAGAGCATCGGGACCGACGATCCTAACGATTTCCTGCAGTTCGGCCTCCTTCTGGAGGAGGGCCATCGCCGTGTCGCGCATCTCCCTCCACTCGGGATCAACGTTCCTGTGCCACCAGTCTTGGACTGCATCGAGGTAGAGCGAGTAGCTCCTCAGCCAGTTGATCGCAGGAAAGTGCCTCCTGCGAGCAAGGTCAGCATCCAAAGCCCAGAAGACTTTAACGACACGGAGGGTGTTCTGGACAACTGGTTCACTGAAGTCTCCACCTGGCGGTGAGACGGCACCGATGACGGAAACGCTACCGACCCTCTCGTCGCTTCCTAGGGCGAGGACTCTACCTGCCCTTTCGTAAAACTCCGCTATCCTGCTCGCGAGGTAGGCAGGATAACCTTCTTCACCTGGCATCTCTTCAAGACGGCCGGAGATTTCACGGAGTGCCTCCGCCCACCTCGATGTTGAGTCCGCCATCAAAGCCACGTCGTAGCCCATATCTCTAAAGTACTCCGCTATGGTAATTCCGGTGTAGATTGAGGCCTCACGTGCAGCGACGGGCATGTTGGACGTGTTTGCTATGAGAACGGTTCTCTCCATAAGGGGCTTCCCGGTTTTCGGGTCCTTCAGCTTGGGGAATTCCTCAAGCACATCCGTCATCTCGTTACCGCGCTCGCCACAGCCTATGTAGACGACTACGTTGGCGTCACTCCACTTAGCTAGCTGGTGCTGTGTAACTGTCTTTCCTGAACCAAAGGGGCCTGGAATTGCAGCGGTCCCACCCTTTGCTATGGAGAAGAAGGTGTCAATAGTCCTCTGTCCGGTGATGAGTGGAACTTCGGGCGGGAGCTTGGCCTTGTAGGGCCTCTTAACACGAACGGGCCACTTGTGGTACATCTTTAGCTCCTCAATGCTTCCGTCTGGCTTCTTGACCCTTGCTATGACCTCCTCAATGGTGTAGTCACCTTCCTCGGCAATCTCAACGATTTCTCCCTCCACCCATGGAGGGACAAGGATTTTGTGCTCTATGATGTCAGTTTCAGGAACAATGCCGAGAACGTCGCCACCGCTGACTTTATCCCCGACCTTGGCATTTGGAGTGAAGTGCCACTTCTTGTCCCTTGACAGGGCCGGAGCGGTAAGGCCCCTCGCTATGAAGTCACCGCTCTTCTCCCTGAGTATCTCAAGAGGTCTCTGTATGCCATCATATATCGAAGTCAGCAATCCAGGGCCGAGTTCGACGGTAAGGGACGCCCCAGTTCCTTCAACACGCTCTCCGGGCCTGACTCCGGCGGTTTCTTCGTAGACCTGTATGACGGCCTTGTCGCCCTCAAGGCGGATGATTTCCCCGATGAGCCCCATCTCGCCGACGCGGACAACTTCGTACATCTTCGAGCCTTTCATTCCGTCGGCAACAACCAGTGGTCCTGTAACGCGAATTATCCTCCCCATTTCCCTTCACCTCTTCAACTCAACGCCAATTGCCCTCCTCACTATCTCGCGGAGGGCCTCTTCACCGAATCTCGAGCCGGACTTGTCCGGCACCTGAAGGATGATCGGAATCGTAACGTCTGGAAGCTCAATCCTCTGGGCAAGCCTTTCGGTGATGAAGATTATCCCCACGTCTCCATTCTCTATGAGCTCCTCCAGCTTGTTCTTCAAGCGCTCGACGTCCAGAGATGTTTCGTCAAATGCGTAGACCTCATGGACGCCCGCCAGTTTAAAGCCGAGTGCGGTGTCTCTGTCGCCGAGGACAGCTATTTTCATTCCACCTCACCTACGACGTGTTTTATCTCCTCTGGATTGAGCCCGTCTCCAATGAGCTTCGCCATGGCCCTCAGCTTCCTCACTTCCCTCTCCTTCTTCAGGATGTAGAGCAGTGGCGTTGCTATGCTGAGTGGGTAGAACCTGTCCAGCTCGGCGACCCTCTCGATTATGTGATCCTCCAGGGCCCTCTCCAAGACGCTGAGGTCTTTCTCAATCTCCTCGCGGACGCTTCTGATGACCGGCCCGTATTTGGTGGAGTCGAGCTCCGCGAGCGCCATGTCGAGTGAATCCACATGGATGGCTGGCTCCAGGTTAACGGTTCCCCCAGGGATCAGGAAGGTCTGTATCTCGTCCGCGGACATGCCGGCGGTCTTGGCCCTGAGAATGGTTGAGATGTTCTTCCTGTCTATTGAAAGCCTAACAAACTCGGTGAGGATCAGCTTCTCTTCTCCCTTCCTGGAGAGGGCGTAGCTGAGGAGCTTTGAGTGGTAAATCCTATACAGCTCGGTCTCAAAGCTGGTCGCGTCGATTTCGCCCAGGAGAAGCTTCTGGTAGGGTTCCTCGTAGGGCGTCCCCTCAAGGATGACGAGTATCTCCTCCATGGTCTTGGCCTCTGCCATGGCCTTGACTATAGGAAGCATTTTGCCGAGTTCGACTACGTAGTCGCTCGCAGGCTCGTTGGCCAGCTTGGCCTTAACGACGCTCGCTATGTTCCTAACGTCCCACTCCTCCAGTAATATTCCAAAGAAATCCCTTGAGCGCTTGGGCAGTATTTTGTACATCAGCCTGTAGGTCCCCGCCATCGCTCCCTCCAAGGCCCTTTCGATTTCCTCCACGCTGTATGACTTGAGTTCAGCAAGGTAGTCCTTGTACTCGGTGTCCTCAAGGTTTACGACAAAGTTCTGTAGGGTTCTGCTCTCGGCGAGCTCGTTGAACTTCTGCCCGCTAAGCAGTTTGGCCTCCATCGCCCGTATCCTGGCGTTTGGATAGGAGTAGGGGGTGTACTTGTAGAGGTATGCCCCCGTTTTGTAGGCGACCCATGTGAAGATCACTGCGAGCGTTGTGTCGAGGATTGCCACTACCGCTTCCATTATCCATCACCCAAAAAGGGCCTTGGCTATCGTAGCCCTTAGCTCGCTCTCAAAGCGTTCTATCCTGGCCTCGAAAGTGTTGTCAACCCTAACCGTTTCATCCGTGCTCTCAACGATGATTCCGCCTATCGTCGGCACTGGTTTTCCAACGGTTATTTCAACCTCTTTTCCAAGCCTCTTTGTAAGCTCTTCTCTGAACTGAGTCAGTCTCTCGACCACGAGCTTGAGGGTTCTCTCGTTGGAGTGGAGGACGGCTGAAGTGACACCGAGCTCTTCCATGGCCTTTGCCGTCAGTTCAACGAGTATCGGAAAGTACTCCTCGTCGTCTAGGCTTGCGAGCCTCTCCTTCAGGCCTTCGATTGCCTTCCTTATGTATTCCTCCTGGACGGCGAGCTTCTTCTTCCTGACCTCCAGGCGGGCGTTGGCTATTATTCTCTGCTTCTCTATCTCCGCCTGTGTTTTGGCCTTCCTTAGTATCCACTCGGCTCTGGCTTCCCCTCTCTTTTTGGCCTCTTCTTTGAGCTTCTCAGCCTCTCCCCTGGCCTCATTGAGTATGTACTGTATCTTCTGCTCGGCTTCCCTGTTTATTTCCTGAATTATGAGTTCTGCACCTTCCATTTTTAGTCCTCCTCAGGCTGTAAAAAGGAGAGGGCTCAGAGGCCGACGCCGGTGGCTATCATTATGAGCGCACCGACGAGACCAAATATTGCCATGGTCTCGGCCATCGCCGCGAAGATGATTCCCTGGGTGAAGGTCTTCGGGTTCTTGGCAACGGCACCTATACCTGCACCGGCTATCACACCCTGCGGTATTGCCGAGAAGCCTGTCAGGCCGACCGTAAGACCTGCACCGAAGAGTATGGCGCTCTTAACGAGGTTCTCTGTGGTCGGCTGGGCGAACCTGAAGCCACCGCCGATGATCCCTGCGCTGAGCAGGATCAGGAATAGTGTAATGAGGCCGTAGATGCTCTGGGTCATGGGCAGTCCCTCAAGTATGAGGGCGTTTTTGAAGTTCTTCTCGTCCTCTGCGACAACTCCAGCTGCTGCTGCACCGGCTACACCCACACCGAAGGACGAAGCTGCCCCTGCAAGACCTGCCGCGAGGGCTGCTCCAAGGGAGACGTAAACTATCGGATCCATCCTTCAAACACCTCCATCAGCTTTCAGTTCAAGTTTTGAAACCTCTCTCTTCGCCCTAAAGGGAGTGAAGGGCTTTCCATCGCCCGAATAAAACGTTCCAAAGAACTCAACATACTGAAGACGGAGCGAGTGGACGAAGGCTCCGAGGGAGTTTATGGCGGTCGAAAACAGCTGGCCGCCGATGAAGACTATTATGCCCAATGCCACTCCAAGGGGGACGGTACTTATCTTGATGCCCCAGACCATTCCGGTTAAAACGTTGACGACCATCGCTATACCGCTGGTGGCCAGTGCCAAGGCCATGAGACGGGCGTAGCTGAGCCACGTCCCGATGAAGCCGAAGAAGTCCGAGATTATGAGGAGTGCTGCGAGACCCCCGTTGCTGACTACCTCGCCGATGGCAAAGAGGATTAGGCCAACTCCAAAGATGGCCTCCATGAGCGGTTTAGATGTTTTCGCCGCAAAGAGAACTATAGCTATTATGATGAGCATCCAGGAGAGCTGGTCGAAGAGCGCTCCCTTCTTGTCGCCGTTCTTCCACTTGACCATGAAGCCGATGGTGTA
>NZ_JALTCZ010000179.1 GCF_027008145.1 Thermococcus sp.
ACACTCACCTCGTCCTTGAGGTTCTCTAAAGCTCTTTTTCAATCCTTCTTTTTAGCTCTTCAACGTTCTGCCCAAACTTTGCTGAGACAGGAATGAATACGTTTTTGGCTTCAGCGTGCGAAACCCCAAACTTTTCAGCGAGGAAAGCAATCGTTCTCTCAAGGTTTTTGACCTTGTCAACCTTGTTCACAGCAACTATAGTCGGTATCCCGAGCTCCCTCAGGAAGAAGTAGAACTCGACGTCAATCGGTATCTCGCTCCTCTTCTCCCAGCGCTCTATTATCTCCGGTGCCGACTTTCCGTCCACGACGAGGACTGCCAGCTCTATTTCGTTGGCGTTCTCCTCTATAAAGGCCACTATCTCGTCTTTTATCCTCTCCTGCACTTCCTTGGGGAGTCCGCTCATGAAGCCGAAGCCGGGGAGGTCAACGATCTTCCTGTTCCTCCAGTTCACTTCAACGGGTCTTCTAGTAACCCCCGGGCGCTTTCCCCGCTTTACCTCCTTTCCCGTGAGCCTGAATATGAGAGTGCTCTTTCCGACGTTTGAGCGCCCTGCGAATATTATCATCCCCTCACCTAGTCCCTCTTTGATCGGTCGTTTATAAGGATTGGCGGAAAGGTTAAGTATGCTGGCGTTCAAAGTTGTGCGGTGGTGGTTATGCCAGAGGAGAGCAGTCGCGCGAATCAGCTCGTTAACAAGTTCGTTATCTCCCTGACCGAGGGGAAGATACTGGGCTACGTCACCGACATAAACGTTGAGGTCGAGGGGGACGAGTTCTACTTCATCCTGAGGATGAAGGAGGTGGAGAACCTCGGCAAGGGCCAGAGCATCTTCACAAGCGAGAAGAAGATGAAGATAAAGCCTGAGGACATTGTGAACGTTGGTCCTCACGTCATAATCCTCGGCGACGGAAAGGTTCCACCGCTGAGAGAGATAGAACACCTCCATCAGATAGCCGAGGAGTATAGCAACCTGATGCACGAGCTTGAAGCGAAGGACAAGCTGATAGAACAGCTCAAGGAGGAGAACTACCAGCTGACGAGGCAGATAGAGGAGCTCCAGAGGGAGCTGAGGAAGTACCAGGTGATGAGGGAGGACTTCGACCACCTGAAGGAACAGCTCGTCCGCCAGGAGGGACAGCTTGAGATGGCAAAGGAGTACATAAGGCTCCTTGAGGGGCTTAGGCACGACATAGACAAGATAAAGGGCGACGTTGAGTCCCTTATGGACAAGCAACTTGAAGAAGTCGTAAGGTCAATAATAAACGAGGAGCTGAACGCAAGGGGGTTGAAGAAGACGAGCTTCCTCTAACCGAAGATGCTCGGCCCGAAGGCGTAGAGGAGGAACTCTATCGCTATAAGGACGAGCGTGAGGCCTATCACTCCCTTCGGGCTTATTTTTATTGCCCTCGTGTCCTCGTCAAAGAACCTCATGAGCCCCGCTCCGGTTGGGGGGAGGGTGGTCTTTTCCTTCGCCATGACTCTCACCTGAGATCTCTTTCTCCATGGATTATTTAAGCTTCACGGTAAGGTTTTTAAATGCTCCGCTCAAGAGCGGTCGGGGAAGGGCAGTGCCCAATGAATCCCGCTGATGAGTGGAGGTGGGAGGAAATGGCAACTTTCAAGTTGGTTATATCAAATCCCAAGAGTGGTATAGCCAGGCAGGTTGAGCTAACCGGTGGCGAGGCAGAGAAGCTCATAGGAATGCGCATCGGTGAGGAGATCTCGGCCAAAGAGCTGGGCCTCAACATTAGGGAGATATTCGGCGACGAGGAAATCCCCGAGGATGCCAGGCTCAGGATAACCGGTGGGACCGATAAGGACGGCTTCCCCATGAGACCCGACGTCCACGGCCCGAGGAGGGTCAGGATACTCCTCTCAAGGGGGCCGGGCTTCAGGCCGAGCGAAAGGGGCGAGAGGAGGAAGAAGACCGTCCACGGCAACACGATAAGTCATAGCATAGTGCAGGTCAACATGAAGGTTGTCTTCTGACCTCTTTTCTTCTATCCCCCGGGTAAACCTTAATAAACGGCCCCGCTTTCTATGGTTAGGGGTGTGAGAAGATGGCAAAGAAGAAGGAGTTTAGGCAGGCTGAGGTTAACATAGGCATGGTAGGTCACGTTGATCATGGTAAAACCACACTGACCAGGGCTCTTACCGGAATCTGGACTGATACGCACAGCGAAGAGCTGAGAAGGGGCATCACGATAAAGATAGGCTTCGCAGATGCGGAGATAAGGAAGTGCCCCCACTGTGGCAGGTACTCCACCTCGCCAATCTGCCCCTACTGTGGTCATAAAACCGAGTTCGAGAGACGCGTTTCCTTCATCGATGCACCGGGTCACGAGGCGCTGATGACCACGATGCTCGCAGGGGCTTCCCTCATGGACGGGGCTGTTCTGGTCATAGCTGCCAACGAAGGGGTTATGCCTCAAACTAGGGAGCACCTCATGGCTTTGCAGATAGTTGGCAACAGGAACATCGTCATAGCCCTCAACAAGATCGAGCTCGTAGACAGTGAGACTGTGATGAGGAGGTACGGGGAGGTAAAGGAGTTCGTTAGGGGTACGGTAGCCGAGAACGCCCCTGTGATCCCAATTTCAGCGTTGCACGGTTCAAACGTTGACGTCCTGCTCGCTGCGATAGAGAAGTTCATCCCCACTCCAAAGCGCGACCCGAGCAGGCCACCAAAGATGCTTGTCCTGAGGAGCTTCGACGTCAACAAGCCTGGAACTCCCCCGGAGAAGCTCGTCGGCGGTGTCATAGGAGGCTCAATAGTCCAGGGCAAGCTGAAGGTTGGAGACGAGATCGAGATAAGGCCCGGAGTCCCATATGAGGAGCACGGGAGGATAAAGTACGAGCCCATAACGACCGAGATAGTCTCGCTCCAGGCGGGCGGAAAGTTCGTTGAGGAGGCCTATCCTGGTGGGCTGGTAGGCGTTGGAACGAAGCTCGATCCCTTCCTCACGAAGGGCGATCTGATGGCGGGGAACGTCGTTGGGAGACCCGGTCAGCTCCCGCCGGTGTGGGACGAGCTCATCCTTGAGGCTCACCTTCTTGAGAGGGTTGTTGGAACCGAGGAGGAACTGAGGGTCGAGCCGATAAAGAGGAAGGAAGTTCTCCTTCTCAACGTCGGGACCGCCAGGACGATGGGTTTCGTCACAGGCCTCGGTAAGGACACCGTCGAGCTGAAGCTCCAGATACCGGTCTGTGCCGAGGTCGGTGATAGGGTCGCGATAAGCAGGCAGGTCGGCTCAAGGTGGCGTCTTATAGGCTACGGCTTCATCAGGGAGTGATCCTTCCCCTATTTCTCCCGGTGGTCCCTATGGAGAAGAAGGAGTGGCTCGTCGTCCCGGACACGAATTTTCTCCTTGTCCCTGGGCAGTTCGGTGTTGACATAATCGGCGAGCTCGACAGGGTTCTCGATGTGAATTTCAAAATAGTCATTCCGGACGTTGTCCTCCAGGAACTGGAGATCATCGAAAGAAAATCAAGGGGGAGGGATCTACTCGCCGTCAGGATGGCCAAAAAGCTGGCGGAGCGCTTTGAGAAGGTCAAGGTCGGGGAGTTCGGAAGGAAGCCGGTAGATGACCAGATCCTTGAGTTTGCTGGCAGGAACGAGAGGGTAATAGTCTGCACAAACGACAGGGGGCTGAGGAGGAGGCTTCGCGAGAGGGGAATACCCGTTGTCTACCTTCGCTCGAAGAAGATCCTTGAGCTTGAGGGGATGCTGGGGTGAGATAACCCTTAAAACTGCCGTGCCCTATCCTCTTAGGTGGGAAAGGTGTATACCGAGGAAGGACTGCTTGAAGAGATACGCGGGCTTCTTCGCGATGAGAAGCTTTACCAGGCCTATGAGGAGGCCTTCTCCAGGTACCGCTACTACTTCGAGACCACCAACTACATAGTCCTCAACGTCTACCAGTTCAACGACCACGGGCCGGTTCACGTCCTTCTGACGACGAGGAGGGCCCTTGAGCTCCTAAGAATCATTAAGAAGTTCGGTATCCAGACGACTGCTGAAAAGCTTGGGAAGCCCTCCTGGTGGAGCGAGTTCATAGTGGCCTTTGGAGCGCTCTTCCACGACATAGGAAACATGATACACAGGGTGAACCACTACGAGTTCAGCGTCTTCCTAGCCGAGCCGATAGTTGAGAGGCTCGTTGGGGAGTTCGAGGAGCGCGACCCCCTCCTGCTAAAGGCCCTGACATTGAATACCATCTATACCCACGACGAGGCCGTTCCCTGCACGACAATCGAGGGCTCGCTTGTCACAATAGCAGACGGCTGCGACATGGAGGCGGGGAGGAGCAGGCTGGTCTACAAGAGGGACAAGGTGGACATTCACGCGGTTTCTGCCCTTGCTATAGAAAGGGTCGAGATAAAGGAGGGCGACTTTGAGCACCCCATACTCATTGAGATATGGATGAAGCATCCAGCCGGGATCTTCCAGGTGGACGAGATACTGACGAAGAAGGTGAAGAGCTCCCTTCTGAGGGACAAAGTTCGGCTAAGGATACACACTGGCAAGAACGGAGAGACCCTCGAAAAAGTTATCTGAAGTTTTTCCCTTTTTAATCCATGCTGACCGAGGCCTATCTCGACTTGAAGTACCTCCTCAACAGGGGCTACCGAAAGAAGAACGCCCTTTCTTTTGTGGCCAATCACTACAGGCTGACCGCCGAGGAAAGGCACCTACTAGCGAGGTGCGTCTTCCCAGACTCCTGGATGGAGGAAGTTAGGAGAAAACTCCTCAAGCCGGGGGAGCTCAAGGGCAAAACCCTAGCCATAGACGGCTTCAATGTCCTCATAACCCTGGAGTCTCTGCTGGGGGGGAGGGCCATCCTCTGTGAGGACGGCCTCGTGAGGGATCTAAA
>NZ_JALTCZ010000180.1 GCF_027008145.1 Thermococcus sp.
CGCTATGAGGGTGTCGTTCGGGAATATCTTGGTGTCCTCATCTGGGTTGAAAATCCACCTCTTCCCCCTCCTGATTGCGATCACCCATGTTCCGGTGTTCGCCGGCAGGTCGAGTTCATCAAGGGTCCTCCCAACGAGGTCGGAATCTGGAGAGACAACGGCCTTACCTATTGTTTCCTCGCTCTCAAGAATTACCTCAGTAACGAGGGGGTGGAGCTTCTCTTCGAGGGTCATCTTGGCTAAATCGGCTGCTGCGTCCGATATCTCGTCTATCGAGCGGGCCATCTGGAGGATGGAGGTTATCTGCTCCGCCTCCTTGATGTTTCTGGCGGCAAGAACGGCTCTGACCGTGAGGTTGTAGTTGAGGATGTCGAGGTACTCTTCAAGCTCAAGAACCTCCTCGGCCATCTCCTTCTCCCTAAAGAGAACCGCTGAGTAAGCCAGATCAACCATGAGCTCGGCAGTGTTCTTCATCTCGACGAAGATGTCCTTAACGTTCCTCGGCACCTCCACTTCGTCCCACTCTTCCACTCCCCACTCACCGGCCTTAAAAAGGAATGTCTTCTTATTTAGTTTTCGCCTTCCGCAAACGTTTAAACCCCAACGTGGAAGGAAGTTGAGTGATGGAGTTGAAGGATAAAGTCAGGAACGCCTTCACGGTGTCGCTTCCCTCCTTGGTAACTTCTCTAGTCATAGGTTTCTTTGGTGGAACATTCCTAGGTAAATACCTCAACATGACTAAAAGGGACTACCCCGGAATACTCGTGATACTCCCTGGGATGATGGGCCTCAGGGGAAACGTCTTCAGCTCGATGGCCTCGCGTTTTTCCACGATGCTCTACATTGGTGATCTTGAGCCGTCTCTAAAGGAGAAGAAAGTCCTGAAAAACGTCGTCATCGCGATGCTCCTCTCCCTAATCCCAATAACTTTCCTCTGGGCCGTTGGCGTCCTCGAGGGTGCTCGTTTACACGCGATCGAGGTATTCTTCGCAGTAATAGGCTCCACTATTCTGATCTCGGTGTTGTTAGGCTACTTCACGGCCTCAGTTACGATAGTTTCTTTCAGGCGCGACATAGACCCCGACAGCGTTGCGATACCACTCATAGCCAACAACTCCGACATCTTTGGAACCCTCTACGTCGTCCTGATAGCGAAGCTAATGGTGGGAGCATGATAGGCCTCTCGACGACCGCTTGCCTGGGAAGGGGCCTCAAGGCCTTTGAGGGTTGGCTTAAGGGTGTGAAGAAGCTGGGCTTTGGGGTTGTTGAACTCGTCAGTGAATGGCCCAGCTTCCTCACCTGGGACAACTGGAAGCCCTACTCGGAGCTTCTTGAGAGCTACTCCCTCGCCGTAACAATCCATGCACCCTTCAGTGACGTGAACATAGGCTCCCTAAACTCCCGGATTAGGGAAGCATCTCTGGAGGTTCTTGAGGAGGCCTTTGAGGTCTCTTCCCTAATGAATGCCTTGAACGTTACTGTTCACCCCGGCCACTGCTCTCCGGCGAGCAGGAAGTACCGGGACGACTACAACAGGGTTCACCGGGAGTCTCTTTCGAGGCTTGAGGCGCTTTCCAGGGAATACGGCGTAACCGTTGGCGTTGAGAACATGCCGAGCTTCCCCATACTGGACGCGCAGACCCCAGAGAGGCTCGCCGAGCTTATGGAGGGAATCGGGATGGGGGTTACCTTTGACGTCGGCCACCTGAACACCACTACAAGGAACTTCGAGGGCTTTCTTAGGCTCTTCCGGGGAAGGATAGTCCACGTTCACCTCCACGACAATTCTGGAAAGGGGGATGAGCACCTTGCCCTCGGGGAGGGAACCGTCCCGTGGAAGAAACTGTTGCCGAAACTCCCAGGGGTTCCCTGGGTTCTTGAGGTGGCCAGCCTTGAGGACGCGAGGAGGAGTCTGGGCTATCTGAGGGGCATTGGTGGGCTTTGAAGTTCATTGAGGGCCATTTTTACAAAACGCAACCCTTTTATACATCTTCACCGAACTGAAGACCGTGAATCTTCTGGAGGGAGGAGCATGGCTGAGAAAATCGTTGAGGAGCTGAAGCCTTTCTTCGAGCCCAAGGCCGTCGCTATCATCGGCGCGACCAACAAGAAGGGCAAGGTTGGGAACGTCATCTTTGAGAACTTCAAGAGGAACAAGGAGAACGGCGTCTTCAAGGGCAACCTTTACCCGGTGAATCCAAAGCTCGACGAGATTGAGGACTATAGGGTTTACCACAGCGTCAAGGAGCTCCCTGACGATACTGACCTCGCCGTTATAGCGATTCCCGCCCCCTTCGTACCCCAGACCATGAGGGACATCGCGGAGAAGGGAATAAAAGCGGTTATAATCATCACCGGCGGCTTCGGTGAGCTCGGCGAGGAAGGGAAGAAGCTTGAACGCGAAATCTACGAGATAGCGAAGGCCCACGGGATAAGGGTCATAGGTCCCAACTGTGTCGGCGTTTACGTGCCAGATACGGGCGTTGACACGGTCTTCCTGCCCGATGAAAAGATGGACAGGCCGAAGAGTGGGGCAATAGCGTTCGTCAGCCAGAGTGGTGCCTTTGCAGCTGCGATGCTTGACTGGGCGGCAATGGAGGGAATAGGAATCGGAAAGATGGTCAGCTACGGCAACAAGATAGATGTGGACGACGCCGATCTGATGGAGTACTTCGTTCACGACGACGAGATAAACGTCGTCACCTTCTACATCGAGGGCGTTAAGGATGGGAGAAAGTTCATAGAGAGCGCGAGGAAGATTACGAGGGTTAAGCCCGTGGTTGCCCTGAAGAGCGGAAGGACTGAATACGGTGCTAGGGCTGCTTCATCCCACACAGGTTCCCTGGCCGGGCAGGATGTCATCTACGACGCCGTCTTCAAGCAGACGGGAATAATCCGCGCTGAAGACTTCGAGCACATGTTTGATCTGGCGAAGGCCTTCGCGTCGCTCAAGCACAAGCTTCCGAGGGGGGACAGAATAGGCATTATTACTGACGGCGGTGGAGCTGGGGTTATGGCGAGTGATGCAGTGGCAAAGTTCGGCCTCAAAATGGCCGAGCCGAGCGAGGAAACTGTAAAGTTCCTTAGGGAGAAGTTTCCTCCACACGCGGTTATTGGCAACCCGACCGATGTCGTCGGCGATACCGACGCCGAGAGGTACAGACTGGCTTTGGAAGCTTTCACAAAGGACCCGAACGTTGATGCGATACTGGTAATAGTTCTCTTCCAGGTGCCCCTCCTTGAGGACGAAAAGGCCATAGAGATCCTGGCGGACTACCAGAGAAGGAGCGACAAACCCATAGTTGCCGTCGCGATGGGTGGAAGGAAGACCGACCGCTACGCCAAGATGCTCGATGAGAAGGGAGTCCCGGTTTACCCGACACCGGAGAGGGGAGTTAGGGCCCTAGCCGGTCTCGTAAGGTACGCTCAATATCTGAAGAAGGAATGAAGGTGGTAGTTATGAAGGAGGAAGCCCTTAAGGTTGTTGAGTCCGTCTTGGACGAGGGACGGACGGCTATGGTCGAGTACGAGGCAAAGCAAGTGCTGAAGGCCTACGGCCTTCCCGTTCCAAACGAAAAGCTTGCAAAGACCCTTGACGAGGCCCTGCAGTACGCCGAGGAGATAGGCTACCCCGTTGCCATGAAGCTGATGTCACCTCAGATTCTCCACAAGAGCGACGCTAGGGTTGTGATGCTCAACATAAAGACCCCAGAAGAGCTCAGACAGAAGTGGAAAGAAATCCATGAGAACGCGCGCAGATATCGTCCTGACGCGGAAATCCTGGGTGTCCTCATCGCCCCAATGCTCAGACCAGGGAGGGAAGTAATCATCGGCGTAACCGAGGATCCACAGTTCGGCCACGCGATAATGTTCGGCCTCGGCGGGATCTTCGTCGAGGTTCTGAAGGACGTCACCTTCAGAATAATCCCAATAACCGAACGCGATGCGAGGAAGATGATAACCGAAATCAAGGGCTACCCAATTCTAGCTGGAGCGCGCGGCGAGGAGCCAGCAGACATAGACGCGATAGTTGAGATGCTCCTTAAGGTCAGCGAACTCGTTGACGACCTTGATGCTTACATAAAGGAGATGGACCTCAACCCGGTTTTCGCCTACGAAAAGGGCAAGGGTGCTGTCGTTGTCGATGCCAGGATAATCCTCAAGAAGGTTCCAGAGAACAGGAAGCCCGAGGTAAGTGCAGAATACAGGGAGAGGTGTGCTTAATCTTCTTTTTCCTCTTTATAAACCATCTCGATATAGCTCAGGATATCGTGGATTATGAAGAAGCCTATCACCGCATCAACGGCCATCCCGAGCTTCCCGTACATAAGCGAGAGTATCGAGACGAAGAGCGTTATGCCCGCGTAGATCAGGGCCACTTTTACGGCTGTCCTGTTCTCCCTCCCTACAAAGTAGGCTAGGATGAGCGTGAAGATAGCGAAGGCTAGGTAAACCTGGGAAGAAGAGTAATAGGCCTGTCCCAGGAGGAGGAAGCCGTAGAGGGTGAGGAGATAAGTTGAGAGCTGGAGGGGCTTCACTCACACCACGTACTGCTCCAGAACCTCGGTGTATTTAAACCCATCGTCGGGGAAAATCAGAACGTAGGTGCCCTCCCCAAGCTCCTCTGAAACGGCCTCATAAGCTTTAACCACTGCCCCCGAGCTCAACCCAACGAGGAGACCTTCCCTTCTGGCGACCTTGAGGACTCCCCCTACTGCCTCGTTCTGGCTGACCTCGACTATTCTGTCAACATTCCCGGAGAGCCACTTCTGGCCGTTCACCCTTTTTATCCCCGGTATCCTCTCCCCCTCAGCGGGGACGACTCCAACGACGAGCGTCCCGTACCGCTCCTTCAGGTAAGCTGAAACGCCTGCTATGTGACCCGATGTTCCTATGCCCCCTATAAGGACATCGGGAGTCTTGTCGATGCTCTCAAGCTGTTCGGCTATCTCCTTTCCGGTCTGAGTGTAGTGGGCGAGGAAGTTGTCCTCGTTCTCGAACTGGTTCAGGTTGAGAGCACCATGGAGGTTAGCTTCCTCCCTGACGAAGTCCACCATTTCCGGATTTATAGTCTTGAAGTCTGTAACAATGACCTCCGCCCCAAGTGTCCTTAGGAGAATCCTAGTGGCCTTTGGGGTCGGCTTTGGGAGGTAGGCCCTGAACCTTATGCCGAGGACGTTGCTGAGGGAGGCGAGGGCTATGCTCGTGTTCCCGGAGCTCGCCTCAAAAAGGACATTGGGGGAGTTTTTCTCAAGGGCGCGGAGAAGCATCGTAAAAGCTGTCCTGTCTTTTATGCTTCTGCTGAATGGGTTAAAGAACTCCAGCTTGGCAAAATACATCCCCCCTCTCGAAAGACAGCCTGAGGAGGGGTGTTGGCTTGTAGCGCTCAAACAGCTCCATCGCGTTCTCGAAAACGTTCACTGCCACCACCGATGGGTCTTCGTAGGGAGACTTTAAAAACGTTTCTTAAACGTACAGTTATACACAAGATTGTCCATTTCATAAGTTCAGCAGTTTCAACAGCTTCTCGAACTTCCTATGAGAGCCCCTTATCACAGGGTGCCTCGGGACGAAGGGGCAGGGCCCTTCTGGGCGTGAGCTGACCTCAAAAGTCCCTATTGCTCTCGCGATTGAGACGACTTCCTCCTTGTCGAGCCCGATGAGGGGTCTTAGAACCGGGAGGTCGCTGGCGGTGCTGATGATTGCGAGGTTGTCGAGGGTCTGGCTGGCGACCTGGCCGAGGGAGTCTCCGGTGATAATGGCCAGAGCGTCCCGGGATTTTCCTTCCCTGCAGGCCCTCCTGAGCATCAGCCATTTGCAGACCACGCACGTCCACTGCTCTTCTCCAAACTCTCTCAACCTCTCGAAGGTCGGTATGTGTTCCTCGGAGAAGTCTATGACTAGGGGTTCTTCAATTTCACCGTATCCCTTCAGGACTTCCACCAACTCGAAGACCTTCTTCTCCTTAATAAAATCCTGCCTGAAGTGCACCGGGATGACGTGGAGACCCTTCTGGAGCATGAGATAGATGGCAACCGGTGAGTCTATGCCTGAGCTCATCAGTGCAACGACCTTCATCGCTCGGTGGTTGGTATTCCCCTTTAAGGCCCTTTCCAAAACCATAGGTTGGGTAGCCTACAGGAACTCCCCGAAGAGGAGGTCCTCCCTATTTCCTCCAGCCTTTTTAAAGACCCTCTCGCTCCACGAGACACTCCCAACAGCCTCTGGAAAGTGGGCGTCACTTGCGAAGGTCAGCTTAATCCCCCGTCTTATGCATTCCCTCACGAAGTCCAACCCCGGAACGCGGTAGCGGGAGCTTATTTCAAAGGCAATCCCCCTGACCTCTGCCAGCTCTAGTATCTCTCTAAGCTCCCCCTCGGGGGGATAGCCTGTGTAGTTGAAGCTTGCCCCGAAGTGCCCTATGACGTCCACATCATCTTTCAGGGCCGTCCTCACGAGGGTTAGGTACTCCTCCGGAGTGCTCACCCACTCGTGGACGCTTGCTATAACGTAGTCCAGCTTTTTCACGGCCCAGTGGGGGACGTCAATCCCGTCCCACGTTATGTTTGCCTCGACGCCGGCCAGCACCGTGAGTTCCGCCTCGCTCCCCCAGCGCCGTATCTCCCTTACGTAGCGGTTAAAGCCCCCGCCGAGGAGGTAGTGGCTGTGGTCGGTTATGCCGAGAACCCTCAGGCCCCTCTGTTCAGCGGCGGCTATGTTGTCGTAGATGGAGCCGAGCCCATCTGAGTACACCGTGTGGGTGTGGGCATCGTGGGGAAACTCCAGCATGTTCAACCCTTCTCTCCTGACCTTAAAACACTTCTGGACAAAATATCCGACGTAAAGTCAAACCTTGAATTTTGACAAAGCTTTAAATATCATCCCGCCCAACTCCCTGCGGTGGTGATCATGGTAGACCGCTCAAAAGTCCGCGTTGTTATAGCAAAGCCGGGCCTTGACGGCCACGATAGGGGGGCAAAGGTCGTTGCAAGGGCCCTGAAGGAGGCAGGCTACGAGGTCATTTATACTGGCATAAGACAGACCCCGGAGCAGATAGTCGAGACAGTCATCCAGGAGGATGCTGCTGTTCTGGGAATAAGCATACTCTCCGGTGCCCACATGGTTCTCATCCCGAAGATACTCAAGCTTTTAGAAGAGAAAGGATTGAAGCTCGGAGAGGATGTGGCGGTCTTCGCCGGTGGAATAATCCCACCTGATGACGCAGAGGAATTGAAGAAGATGGGTGTATTCGAGGTCTTCGGTCCGGGAACGCCTCTAAAGACCGTAATAGAGGCCGTTGACGGGGCCGTCAAAAACCTCAAGGGGTTCAGGGCTTAACTTTATATCCTTCCTGGATAATTTCTCCAGTGATGGCTATGTCCGACGAAGTAAAAGGTCTAATCGACGTTGCCCTTAAGGGAGACAAGAAGGCCATAGCAAGGCTCATAACCCTCGTTGAGAACGACGAGGAGACGGCCAGGGAGGTAGTCAGGAGGATATACCCACTCACCGGTAAGGCCTACGTCGTGGGCATAACCGGACCTCCCGGCTCTGGAAAGTCAACCCTCCTCGACAAGCTCGTAAAGCTCGCAAGAGAAGAGGGGCATAAAGTTGGGGTCATAGCAGTTGACCCTACCTCACCCTTCACCGGCGGTGCTTTACTCGGTGACAGGCTGAGGATGCAGAGGCACTCGACCGATCCGGGAGTTTTCATAAGGAGCATGGCGACGAGAGGTTCCCTTGGGGGCCTGGCGAAGGCTACCAACGACGCGATAAAAGTTCTCGACGCTTCTGGCTACGATCTTATCTTCGTCGAGACCGTTGGGGTCGGCCAGATAGAGGTGGATATAGTCAAGACAGCGGACACGGTTGTTTTCGTGACCGTTCCAGGACTTGGCGACGAGGTTCAGGCCATAAAAGCCGGCCTCATGGAGGTCGCTGACATCTTCGCCATCAACAAGGCCGACAGGGAAGGCGTTGAGATGGTCTACCTTGAGCTCAAGATGACCCTTGAATTCGAGAGGGACAAGTGGAAGGAGCTCGGCTGGGAGCCGCCAATAGTCGAAACGATAGCCTTCACCCTTAGGGGAGTCAGGCCCCTCTGGGAAGCCATAAAGAGGCACAGGGAGCACATGGAGTCAAGCGGGAGGCTGAGGGAGCGTAGGGCCTTCCGCGCTAGGGAAGAAGTCAAGACTATAATAGCCTCTTCAATAGCGAGGAAAGTCGAGGAGAGGCTCGCCAGCGGGGAGGCCGGAGAGCTCATAGATGAGGTCGTGGAGGGGAGGCTCGATCCTTATTCTGCGTCTCAAATTGTGATGGAAAAACTTAAGGAGGATCTCTGGAGGTGATTTCATGTTTAAGAAGATAGACCACGTTGGTATAGCCGTTAAGAACCTTGAGGAGGCCATAAAGGTCTGGGAAGGCCTTGGCCTCAAGGTTGACGAGATTGAAGAGGTTCCCGACCAGAAGGTTAGGACTGCCATAATCCACATTGGAGAGAGCAGGATAGAGCTTTTGGAGCCAACAGCCGAAGACTCGCCGATCGCGAAGTTCATAGCGAAGCGTGGTGAGGGGATACATCACATAGCCCTTGGCGTTGACAACATCGAGGGACACCTCGGGGAGCTGAAGGAAAAGGGCTACCGCCTCATAGACGAAAAACCAAGGATCGGCGCTGGCGGAGCCAAGATAGCCTTCGTCCATCCGAAGGCAGTAAGCGGTGTTCTGCTGGAGCTCTGCCAGAGGGAGTGAACTGTTCCCTACTATTTTTGACCTTTGTTTCAACTACTTTCTGAACGTTATGTTTGAGGGACAATACTTATAAGCATGAGAACCCACTTCCTACGTCACAAAAACAGTAATAGAGGGGGCGATATTCATGTTCCTGAGGGGGCGGAAGTCCCCCGTGACCTCCTCACGGCTTATTACCCCTGGGGCTGTTTCCAAACTCCTTAGGGATGAGGGGAGAAGAGTTGTGCTCATAACCCGGAACCCCAATGAGTGGTCCAGTAAAAATGTCTCACGCCTCTGGATAAGCAGTATTGATCATCCCGAAGCGATCGACCCGAGGAGGCTCCACGTTATCGAGCAGAAGGTCTGGGAGGAGCTGAAGAAGGGGAACGCTGTGATTGTTATTGACGGTCTTGAATACCTCCTCCTTGAGGACGGGCCCGAGACAACTCTCCGCTTCCTTGGAAAGCTGAGGGACATGGCGATACTCACGAACTCCAACATCTACATCGTCGTCAGCGAGGCCATCGATGAGAGGATTAGGAACCTCCTGAGGAGGATAGTTGAGTGAGGTTTATATATTGAACCTTCCTTTTCCCCCTTTAGGTGTGAGTCTATGCCTTACATTGAAAAGATTGAGATGAAGGGCTTCAAATCATACGGCAACAGGAAAGTTGTCGTGCCGCTCGCTAGGGGTTTTACAGCCATTATCGGTGCCAACGGTTCTGGAAAGAGCAACATCGGTGACGCGGTTCTCTTCGTCCTTGGCGGGCTCTCCGCGAAGGCGATGCGTGCCAGCAGGATAAGCGACCTCATCTTCGCGGGCTCAAAAAGTGAGCCCCCGGCAAAGTACGCCGAGGTGGCGATGTACTTTAACAACGAAGACAGGGGCTTTCCGATTGATGAGGACGAAGTTGCAATCAAAAGGCGCGTTTATCCGGACGGTAGGAGCGCCTACTGGCTCAACGGGAAGAGGACAAGCAGGAGCGAGATAATAGACATCCTGAGCGCCGCGATGATTTCTCCGGACGGCTACAACATAGTCCTTCAGGGTGATATAACTAAGTTCATCAAGATGTCCCCAACCGAGAGGAGGCTTATCATAGACGAGATATCGGGCATAGCCGAGTACGACGCCAAGAAGGAGAAGGCCCTCCAAGAGCTCAGGCAGGCCGAGGAGAACCTTGCGAGGGTGGACCTCCTCATACGGGAGGTGAAGGGCCAGCTGGACAAGCTTGAAAAGGAGCGCAACGACGCCTTAAGATACCTCGACCTGAAGGAGCGCGTTGAGAGAGCAAGGGTTACCCTCCTACTCGGGGAGATAAAGAGGCTGGAGCGCTTTATCGAGGAGGGAAAGGCTAAGAGTGAGGGACTTGAGGCCGAGATCGGTGCCCTTGAGGCTAAGCTGAAGGAGATAGCCAAGGCCATCGTCGAGAAGGAGAAGAGACTTGCTGAGGTTGAGAGGGAGCTTGAGGAGAAGAGCGAGGACGGAATCCTTGAGGTAACTAGGAAGATAAGCGAGGTTAAGTCCAAGGTAGAGCTCGCAAGGAGGAACATCGAGAACGCGGAGAGGGGAATAAAGGACAGCCAGAGGGGGCTCTCAAAGGCCAAGGAGGAACTGAAGAAGGTCTCGGATGAGATCGAGAAAAGTAGGGGTGCCATAAAGCGCTGGGGGAAGAGGCGCGAGAAGCTCCTGGCGGAGATAAAGACCCTTGAATCCAGCAGGAACGAGCTCGTCATCAAGCTCGGAGAGATTGACAGGAAGTACTCCCTAGCCAGAGAGGAGTTCGACAAGGTCGTTGAGGAGCTTGAGGGGGCGAAGAGAGAGCTCTACATGAAGGAAAGCGAGCTGGGAAAATACAGCGAGGAGATTGAGAGGGCTAAGGCCGGAATAGTCCAGGCCAACCTCAGGAGGAATTCACTGAAGGCCAGCGTAGAGGAGACGAAGAAGGGACTTGAAGCCAAGAAGTTCGAGCTTTCAGAGGTAGAAGCTAAAATATCGAAGGCCGAGGCTAGGCTAAGGAAGGCCGAGAAGGAGCTTGAGGAGAAACTTGGAAGGCTCAAGAGACTGGAACCGGAGCTCGCGAAGGCCAGGGAGGAGCTGATAAAGGCCGAGGCCCAGAAGGAGGTGAGGGGCAACAGGGCCGTTGAGTTTCTCAAGAGGGAGAACATCCCCGGCCTCTACGGAACTCTGGGGGAGCTCATAAGTGTCTCCGACGGAAAATACGCCCTCGCCGTCGAGGTGGCCCTTGGTGGCAACTACGACAACGTTGTTGTTGAGGACGACCGCGTCGCTGAGAAGGCCATAAAACTCCTGAAGGAGAAGAAGCTCGGCAGACTAACCTTTCTCCCCCTCAACAAGATAAAGCCGAGGTCAATGAAAGTGAATCCTTCTCTCGGCGTTCCGGCTCTGGACGTTGTGAGCTACGATCCCCGCTTTAAAAACGTCGTTGCATACGCCCTCGGGGACACCCTTATAGTGAACGATATGGACGATGCGAGAACCATTGGGATAGGGAAGGTCAGGATGGTAACCCTCGGTGGTGAGCTCCTTGAGAGGAGCGGTGCCATAACCGGCGGTCACTACAGGCCCCGCGGGAGACTAGGCCTGAACGTTGGTGAGATAAAGAAGCGCGTTGAAAGCCTGGAGGGACAGAAAGAAGCCCTTGAAGCTGAGATAAACTCCCTGAGGGCCGAGCTTAAGGGGATTGAGAACACGCTCTTCGAGCTGAGAATGAGGAGGAGCGAGCTCAATAAAGACGTTCAGGTTCTCCAGAAGGAGCTTGATAGACTCCTTTCCGAGGACAGGGCTTTAGCCGAGGAGATCGAAGAGAAAGAAGGCCTAATAACCAAGTTCCAGGAGATGACCGAGAAGGCCAGGCGGGAGATGGCGAAGCTGAGGGGAAGGATAGAGAGACTCGAGAGAAAGAGGGAGAAGCTCAGGAAGGCTCTCGACAACCCCGAGGCAAGGGAACTTAACGAGAGGATAAGGGAAGTCGAGAGGGAGATATCCAAGCTCAAGGAAGAGCTCAGTAGGGTGGAGAGCAAGCTCGAAAGCCTTGAGAGCAGGATAAACGAGGAGCTCCTCCCGAGGAAGGCTGACCTTGAGGAGGAAATTGAGGGTCTCATAAACAGGATAAACGCCCTAAAGGCCAACATAGAGGAGAACGAGAAGGCCATAGAGGGCTTCAATGCGGAGCTCGAGGAGCTGAAGAAAGCCGAAGAGAGCGTTAAGGGCGAACTTAAGGAGCTACGCGACGAGCGCGAGAGGCTGAGGAAATATGTAGTCGAGCTTAGGAAGGAAAAGGACGAGTCCTCGGGCAGGCTCAACAAGCTCAGAATCGAGGTGAATACCCTCAGGATAAAGCTTGGGCAGGCGGAGGCCACTCTGGCCGAGAAGAGAGCCGAGCTGAAGCACTTCGACGCCAAGCTGATAAGGTCGATTAAGGAAGTCCCCCTGGAGCTCGACGCTCTCAGGGAGCAGATAGAGGAGATGGAGGCCGAGATGCGCTCCCTTGAGCCCGTCAACATGAAGGCCATAGAGGACTTTGAGGTAGTTGAGAGGCGCTACCTTGAGCTTAAGAGCAAGCGCGAGCAGGTAGTCGCTGAGAAGGAGAGCATAGAGGAGTTCATAGAGGAGATAGAGGGACAGAAGAAGCAGGTCTTCCTCCAGACCCTCAACGAGATAGCCAAGAACTTCTCACAGCTCTTCGCCAAGCTCTCACCGGGTGGCGAGGCGAAGCTCGTCCTCGAAAACTCCGAGGATCCGTTCTCGGGTGGCCTTGAAATAGAGGCCAAACCTGCAGGAAAGGACGTCAAGAGGATTGAAGCGATGAGCGGTGGCGAGAAGGCTATAATAGCGCTCGCTTTCGTCTTCGCGATACAGCGCTACAAGCCGGCCCCCTTCTACCTCCTTGATGAGATAGACGCCCATCTGGACGATGCAAACGTCAAGCGCGTCGCCGACCTGATCAGGGAGTCCGCTAGGGAGAGCCAGTTCATCATAATGACGCACCGCGATGTCATGATGGCCAACGCTGAGAGGATAATCGGCGTCAGCATGAGGGACGGTGTCTCCAGAGTCGTCTCGCTGAGCCTTGAGAAGGCGAGGAAGATACTTGAAGAGATAAGGAAGAGGGACGAGAAGGAGCACAGGGAGATGTTCGGGAGGTTGAGCGAGGGGTGAGAACAATGGAATCCCGGCGAGAAGAGGAGATTACCCCGATTGACATCCTCCTACAGCTGGTTCAGCTCGGGAAGGTTGACCCCTGGAATATAGACATAGTTGACCTCACCGAGAAGTACCTTGAGAGGCTCAGGGAGATGAAGGAGCTCGACCTCCGCGTTTCCGCGAGGGCTATCTTAGCGGCTTCGATACTCGTGAGGATGAAGAGCGAGGCACTGCTTTATGCCGATAGCGAGGAGGAGGAAGAAGAAACGGAAGAGCGCATCCGTGTCGAGGTCGAACCACTTGCCCCGCCCCTTAGGAGGGTCGAGCGCTACTACACCTTCGACGACCTTGTCGAAGCTCTCATGGATGCCCTTGAAGAGGCTGAAAAGAAGAAGCCGAGGAAGAGAAAGAGGGAGGAGATAGACGAGGAGGTCTTTGTGGTGGATGACTTCCGCGTTGACATCGGGAAGCACGTCAACAAGCTCTATGGGATAGTGAAGAAGCTCCATGAGGAGACGGGAAAGCCGATAAACTTCTGGGATCTTGTCTTTGATCCCACCCCAAAGTACATTGCCAGAACATTCCTCTACCTGCTCTTCCTCGCTGACATGGGCAGGGTAGATCTCATCCAGGAGGAGCCCCTCGGAGAAATCTTCGTTATTCCCCTTGAAGGCCAGCCCGCGTGAGGGCGGCATTTTTCTATTCGCTTTCTCCTAATTTGGAGAACTCCCGATCTCTCTTCTATTGGTGGTCTTGGGTTATGGCCAGGGGGAGCTACCTGACGTAAGGCTCCTATTCTCCCGGTTGATGAAAGTTCCAGAGCTCTGATTATACCCTCCCAGTCTCCCCCTCTTGGTGAGCCTCTCCCCTGAGTGCCCCGTCAGGAGCATGCCCTGGGTTTGTCCGAGAGTTTATAAAGTTCGCCGGGAACCTAAACATATGTATCTCCGCAGGGATTTAATCGAGCCCCGCGTTTATCAGGAGGTCATCTACGCGAAGTGCAAGGAGCGGAACTGCCTCGTCGTTCTGCCGACTGGCTTAGGGAAGACGCTCATAGCGATGCTCATAGCCGATTACAGGCTCTCGAAATACGGCGGGAAGGTTCTCATGTTAGCTCCGACCAAACCCCTCGCGGTTCAGCATGCGGAGAGCTTTAGAAAGCTCTTCAACCTCCCCCCGGAGAAGATAAACGTTCTGACCGGCGAGCTTTCTCCCGAGAAAAGAAGGAAGGTCTGGGAGGAGAGCGTTGTAATAACGGCCACGCCCCAGACGGTTGAGAACGACGTCCTGACGGGGAGGATTAGCCTTGAGGATGTGGTTCTGCTCGTCTTCGACGAGGCCCACAGAGCGGTGGGCAACTACTCCTACGTCTTCATAGCGAAGGAATACATCAAGACGGCAAAGCACCCGCTCGTTCTGGGGTTGACGGCCTCTCCAGGAAGTGACGAGGAGAAGATACGGGAGATAGTGAAGAACCTCGGGATAGAGCACATCGAGGTGAGAACCGAGGGGTCGCCTGATGTAAAGCCCTACGTCCAGAGCATAGCCTTCGAGTGGGTCAGGGTTGACCTTCCCGGGATTTACAAGGAAGTCCGTTCAATCCTCAGGGAAATGCTGAAGGAGAGTCTCAAACCGCTCGCGAGTGCGGGCCTCGTCAGTTCCTCTTCTCCGGACATACCCAAGAGAGAAGTCCTCCAGGCGGGTTCAAGGATAAACCAGGCCGTTGCCAAGGGCGACTACTCCATTGGGCACCTAATGAAGCACCAGGCTAAGGCGATGAAGCTCCACCACGCCATAGAACTCCTCGAAACCCAGGGACTAACCGCGTTGAGGGCCTATCTAAAAAAGCTCCGTGAGGACCGCTCCAAGTCGAGCAGAGAACTTATGAAGGATCCCCGCATGAGGAAGGTCATCTACCTCCTCGTTCAGGCGAAGGAACTCGGAATAGATCACCCGAAGATGGGGAAGCTGAAGGAGCTGGTGAGGAAACAGCTTGAGAAAAAGCCCGGTTCAAAGATAATCGTCTTCACCAACTACCGCGATACAGGCAGGAAAATAGTCGAAGAGCTCAAAAACATGGGGATCTCTGCCGAGCGCTTCATAGGACAGGCCAGCAGGGCTAACGACAGGGGGATGAGCCAGAGGGAGCAGAAAGAAATACTGGAGAGGTTTTCCCGGGGAGAGTTCAGGGTTCTGGTAGCTACCAGCGTGGGCGAAGAAGGGCTTGATGTTCCGGAGGTTGATCTGGTTGTCTTCTACGAGCCCGTTCCCTCTGCCATAAGGAGCATCCAGAGGCGCGGTAGAACTGGAAGGCACAGGCCCGGAAAGGTCGTCATCCTGATGGCGAAGGGAACGCGCGATGAGGCCTACTACTGGAGCTCAAGGAGGAAGGAAAAGGGAATGTTCGAGGCCATAAAGAAAATCGCCCGGGAGCTTGAGAAGTCTAGACCGAAAAAGGCTGAAATAAGGGGAAAACCTGTGGAGAGGGTGGAGATGGGGAAGGGGAAGATCACCCCGCTGGACGCTTTTCTGAAGCCCAAGAAGAAGGAAGCCGAGGCTCTTAAGCCTCGGGAAAAGTCAGAAAAGGCAGATAAAAAGCTGGAGGAACTCCCGATTAAGCCCATATTCGTTAGAAAGCCGAGGGGTTTAGTGGTCTACGCCGACTCGCGCGAGCTGAGGAGTGGGGTTCCAAAGCTCTTGAAGGAGCTCGGGGCTGAGATTGAAGTCAGAACACTGGACGTTGCCGATTACGTCGTCAGCGAGGAGGTGGGAATAGAGAGGAAGAGCGCAAACGATTTCATACAGTCAATAATCGACGGCAGGCTCTTCGACCAAGTGGAGCGCTTAAAAAAAGCCTATGAGAAGCCGGTAATAGTCATCGAGGGTGGGCTCTACGGCATTAGGAATGTGCACCCGAACGCGATAAGAGGGGCCATAACGGCCGTAATGCTGGACTGGGGTGTACCAATACTCTTTTCCTCAGGCAAGGAGGAGACCGCCCAGTTCATCTACCTTATGGCCAGGCGCGAGCAGGAGGAGCGGAAGAAGGAAGTAAAACTCAGGAGCGAGAAGAAAGCCTTAACTTTAACGGAGAGACAGCGGTTAATAGTTGAGGGCCTGCCGAACGTCTCGGCAACTCTGGCGAAGAGGCTTTTGAGGCACTTCGGCAACGTGGAGCGGGTCTTTACAGCAACCGAGGAGGAGCTGAAGGAGGTCGAGGGAATAGGTGAGAAGAAGGCGAGGGAGATCAGGAAGGTCATCACGTCTCCGTATGTCGAGGAGGACAAAGCTTAAGAGAACCAGGAGTGAAACAGAAAAACATCCCCGGGAAACCGCGGTGGGTGAGCGAACGGCGAGCCGTGACCCCGCTTCGCTCCCCGGGGGTACACTCATCTTCTCAGTATTGAGCTGACACCTGCTGAGGCTAGTATTAGGAGCTCTATCATGCGGTAGGCCTCTTCCACGTTCTTCGCGGTGAAGACAACACTCCTTCCATCGGTTCTCTCCACGAGAGGACAGAGCTCCGCGGAATCGGCGAAGGCACTGCTGAGGAACTGAACCTTCACCTCAACTGGCGTTTTTACCTTTAACGGTCTTATCTGCCCTCCCTTCCACCTCCTCACGGCCTCGGTAGCTCCCTCCTTCAGGAGGGCCTCGACGGTTTCCATAGCCGGGCTGACCGAGGAGTAGCGGGAGAAGCTCTCCTTCAGAACAACCCCAACGGTCCCTGGTAGTTTACCCATGTCGTCTTCTATGAGTCGTCTATCCCCTGCGACCATCGCAACGGGAACGCCCCACTCGCCGAGGAGGTACGCGTTGAGGAGGGCCTCGCTTACGGCCCTTCCGTTCACCTCTATGTTGGCTACGCTCGAACTGCTGTAGGTGTGGTCGAAGGTGGCCTTACCCGTGCCGGCCTTGGCATGGTAGCCGAGGAAAACCGCGATGTCGGTTCCTTTCGCCCCGGCGACCATGCTTAAGGGCCTTGGGAAGCCCCTGACTAGCTCCACATAACTGGGCATCTCCTCCGGCAGTACGTTCACCATTGGCCCGTGACTGTCCGCTATCACGACCTCTTCAAAGCCCTCATTGTGCAGAGCTTCCGCAACGGTCTTGGCGACTCTCGTGGCTATTTTCCTGGCTTCCCCGTAGAGAGAACCTTTAGGTAGAAGGTGCTCAACGCTCACAACGTGGGGCAGGCCCTCAAGGTCTATTGAAACAAAGGCCTTCACGGGTATCACCAGATGAACATCGAAACGCTAAGGTAAAAGTCTTTCTATAACCACCGGTAATATCAGCGCCTGAAAGCGATAATCCCTGCTTATGAAAAAGGTTTTATAGGACTTCTTTCAAAGAATAGCACGGTGATGGCTATGAAAATTGTAGAACTCGATATTAGAGTTCCCTACGAGAGCAGGGGGCGGATCTTAAGGCGTATCCTCTCCAAGGTTAAGGGCAGGATAAGGGACATACACTTCCTCCCGCCCGATGCAACAGGCATGTCCGAGGTCAGGATGGAGCTCGTTGGTGGTAAGGACCTAATTGGGGAACTTAAGAGGGTTGTAAAAAACGGAAAGGTGTCCTTCAGGATTCTTTCCG
>NZ_JALTCZ010000181.1 GCF_027008145.1 Thermococcus sp.
TCCCCTCGAGGTCAGTTGAATAAGCCGTGAAGGATTCGCCGACCAAGATGGCTATGTTGGGCATTGCCCTGACGAACTTTGCATTGGCCAGCCTCTTCAGCTCCCGGAGGGATATTCCCGCAACGACAGAAATCACGAGCTTCCCTTCAATTAGTTCAGAGACCTCCTCAAGAACCTCCGCCACCCTGTTGGGCTTCACGGCTATGAAAATCACATCGGCCTTTTCAACGGCCTTTCTGTTGTCGGGGATAACATCTATCCCCATCTCCGCCAGTTCCTTCGCCTTTTCAACCCTTCTCCTCGTGGCTGTGACTTCATATCCGGCCTTTTTGAGGGCCTTTGCTATCGCACCCCCGATTGTTCCTGCACCTACAACGGCAATCCTCATCTCAACACCTCCAGCAGGTTCTCAACGAAAACCGAAGCGCTCTCAACGTCCCTGCCGACCATAACGAAGTCAAAGTCCCCGTATTTTTTCCTGTAGTTCTCGATGAAAAGCTCGTCGTTCAGGGTGTCCCCTACGTAAACGCCTTCCTCGCCTCGAACGAGCTCCCAGAGCAGGTCGGGATTTGGTTTTAAGCCGAGTTCCCTCGTTATGGCCTTCTCAAAGTGAAAGCCGAGGATTTTCTCAGCGAGCCTAAGTTCAAGCTCGTTCCTTCCGGTTACAACGCCGATTTTGGTCATTCTTCCGAGTTTCTCAAGGGGTTCTCGGCTTATCAGGGGCTTTTCCCTTTTCCAGAGGCCGGGAAAATCAAAGAGCCTGCCCGGATAGACTTCCCCGAGGTAGAACGTGTTAAAAACCCTCTCTATGCTTCCCCCGTGTATCTCGAAGCCGAACCTGTTCCTTACCCAGTCAATTCCCTCCCCGGCCGGGAACTCGTTGACAAGTCTCTCAACGTCTCCGGCGAGCGAGAAAAGGATTAGCGCCTCGCTCACCTTGAAGTCATCACCGAACGACCCCTTTGAGCGGAGCTTTCTTACCAGGTCAAGGTTTATTTCCCTCTCGACCCCGAACATTCGGAGAAAGTACTCCACTGTGAGCTTTACGGCCATGTCGTAGCTCTCGCTAACGTCTATGAGCGTGCCGTCGATGTCAAAAACGACCCACAACTCAACCACCCGTTATCTCCCCGACGGCCCTTAAGAAGGCCTCGTTCTCCCATCTCCGCCCTATGGTTACCCTTATGTGTCCCTCCAGCCTGCCCGAGAGCTTTCTGACGACGATTCCCCGCCTTAGAAGTTCCTCGTAGGCGTTCAGTTTGACCAGTAAAAAGTTCGCGTCGCTTGGGTAAGCCAAGTCACCGAGCTTCTTCCTGACCCTCTCGCGCTCCTCGATGATTTTTTTAACTCTCTTCTCAACCAGGTCAGTGTGCCTCAGCATGACGACCATAGATGTCATCGTCATGATTCCGACGCTGAAGGGCGACTTTATCCGGTAAAGAGCATCTACCACCTCTTCACTCGCGAGCATGTAGCCGGCCCTAACTCCAGCTAATCCAAAGGCCTTTGAGAACGTCCTGAGGACTATGAGGTTTTCGTATTCATCAATCATCTTCCAGAGGCTTCTTCCTGAAAACTCCGCGTAGGCCTCGTCGAGAACAAGGGGCTTTCCGGTTTCGAGGACTTCAGCTATCTCCTCCTCCGGCTGTGAATTCCCCGTGGGGTTGTTGGGGGAAGCTATAAAAACCGCCCTTGCGTTTTTGGACTTCTCCGCTATTGCCCTCCCGTCAATCGTGAAGTCCTCCCGCAGGGGAACCTCAACGAGGGGAATCTCATTCAGCTTGGCGTAGAAGCCGTACATTCCAAAGGTCGGGGGAGTTGTGACGATGTAGTTTCCATCGAACAGCCTCACAAGGTAGCTTATCAGCTCGTCGCCTCCGTTGCCAACAGCAACGTTGTTTGGCGAGATTCCGTAGAAGTCGGCTATGGCCTCTCTCGCCGGCATTGAGGTGATGTGCGGATACCTGTTGAAGCTCATTTCCCTGAGTTCCTCAAAGATTTCTTCCTTTACCCAGCCCGGCAGGTCGTAGGGGCTTTCGTTCTTGTCGAGCCAGACCCTGTAGTTTCCCTCCACGACCCTGTAGGGCTGAAAGGACTTAACAAGCCCGCGAATCATCTCCTCCGCCTCCTCAGCTCGGCCATAACCTCCCCGAGGGAAACGTCGTTGTAAGCGAGGAGAACGAGCAGGTGGTAGAGCATGTCGGCCGTCTCGTAGATTAACCCCTCCCTCGTCTCCGCCACGAGAACTTCTACCGCTTCTTCCCCGAACTTCTTGTAAATCCTCTCCCTGCCCTCTTTGAAGAGCCTCGATGTGTAAGAACCCTCAACGGGACTTTCCTTTCTCTTCCGTATCAGCTCTTCAAGCTCCCTGAGGATTGTCAGGGAGTAGTCCATCGGCAGAACCCGCTCCGGTTCGCCAAGTTTTCTGTAGAAGCAGGAGTAGTTACCGGTGTGGCAGGCGACTCCTTTTTGCTCCACTATCAGGAGCAGGGCGTCGCTGTCGCAGTCTATTCTAATCTCCTTGACCCTCTGGGTGTTCCCGCTCACTTCGCCCTTCATCCTGACCCTCCTCTGAGAGCGGGAGTAGTAGTGGGCGTAACCCGTCTCAAGGGTTCTCCTGAGGGCTTCTCTGTTCATGTAGGCCAGCGTAAGGACTTCTCCTTTGGTGTCTTGAACAACAACGGGAACGATTCCGACGTTATTCTCCCAGTTGATTTTTTCGATTAGCTCGTCAAGGCTCATTCTACCACCTCAGTAGTCCAGCCTTACGGGGATTCCCCTCTCAGCTAAGAACCTCTTCAGCTCGCCGACGGTGTATTCGTTGTAGTGGAATATTGATGCCGCCAGACCTGCCTCGGCACCGGCTTTGAAGGCCTCGTAGAAGTGCTCCGGTTTTCCGGCTCCTCCAGAGGCTATCACCGGAATATCAACGGCACTTGCGACTGCTTTCGTCAGCGGTATGTCAAAGCCCTCCTTGGTTCCGTCAGCGTCCATACTCGTCAGGAGTATCTCACCCGCTCCGAGTCTCTCAACGGTTTTCGCCCATTCTACGGCATCGATTCCCCTTGCCTTCCTTCCTCCGTGGGTGTAGACTTCCCAGAAGGAGCCGTTCCACTTCGCGTCTATGGCCACCACAAGGTTCGCGGTTCCAACGACATTCGCTATCTTCCTCACAAGCTCGGGTCTATTTACGGCGGCGGTGTTTATGAACACCTTATCGGCACCGCGTTTGATTATCTCCCTGGCCTCTTCAAGGGTTTTTATGCCTCCCCCAACCGTGAAGGGGACGTATATCTCCCCTGCAATCCTCTCCACGAGGTTGAGGAGTATCCCCCTCTTCTCGTAAGAGGCAGTGATGTCGAGGAAAACTATCTCGTCTATGCCCTCCTTCTCGTAGCGTTTGGCAAGCTCAACGGGATTGCCGGCGTCTCGTATGTTCCTGAACTTGATCCCCTTCACGACCCGGCCTTCCTTTATGTCGAGTGCCGCGATTATTCTCTTTGCGAGCATTCTGTCACCCCTAAAAGTTCCTCAAGAGACACCAAACCCTCGTAAAGGGCCTTGCCGACAATAACGCCCGAGAACCCGATTTCCCAGAGCTTTCTCAGGTCATCGGCACTTGAAACCCCTCCCGCGTAGATGAACTCCTCGTTCCCCCAGAAGCGCTCGATTTCCTCTATACCAGTGAGCGTTCCGTCCCGCTCAACGGAGGTGTAGATGAACCTGTCCACGTATTCCCTCAGAATCTCGTAGGCCTCTTTGACCTCCAAACCGCTTTCAACCCAGCCCTTTACGGCTATTCTTCCCCACTTGGAGTCAAGGCTCACGGTTATTCCCTCGAAGTCCTGACTGATTCGCTCCAGAAAGGCTATATCGAGGGCCTTCGTGCCTATTATGGCGTTCTCAACGCCGATTTCATAGGCTTTAGCGATTGCTTCGTAGCTCCTCAAACCCCCGCCCAGCTGAACCCTCAGGCCGGTTTCTTGGATTATCCTCTCGACTACATTGAGGTTCTTCGGGAAGCCTTCAAAGGCCCCATTGAGGTCAACGACGTGAATTTTATCGACGAACTCGGCAAAACGCTGGGCTATCTCAACGGGGTCGCCGTAGACCCTGACCTTATCTTTTCTGCCCCTGTAAAGTCTCACTGCCTTTCCATCCATGAGGTCTATTGCTGGATATACCTCCATTTCAAAGCCTCCTGAAGTTTCTCATCAGGATTAAGCCGTTCCTCCCGCTTTTTTCCGGGTGAAACTGCACCGCGTAGACGTTCTCTCTGCAGAGGGCCGAGGTGAAAATTATCTCCCTTCCCCTCGGCCCGTAGTCGGTAACGCCCGCGATTATCTCCTCCTTTTCCGGCAGGGCGTAGTAGGAGTGGACGAAGTAGAAGTAAGCACCGTCGTTTATTCCCTCAAAGAGGGGGCACTCCTTTCTCTTCCACAGCTGGTTCCAGCCTATGTGCGGCGCCCTAACGCCCCGAAACCTGAGGACTTGCCCCTCAAAGACCCCAAGGCCCTGCTTTCCCGGGCTTTCTTCGCTTTCCTGAAAGAGTAGCTGGAGGCCGAGGCATATCCCGAGGAAGGGCTTCCCGTCGTTTATCGCGTCGAGTATGACACCCCTGAGCGGTTCGAGCTTCTCAACCACCGCACCAAAGTTGCCAACCCCAGGGAGAACGAGCTTTTCTGCCCTCTCTATCTCGTAGGGGTCGCCCGTGATAACTCCCCCAAGGGCCTTCCTGACGTTGGCGAGGTTACCTATACCCAAATCCACTATCGCTATCACCCTCACACCTCCAGCAGACCTTTCGTGCTCTCCAGTTTCTCGCTCTCCCCAACTGCCTCTCCAAGAGCTTTGCCGAGTCCCTTGAAGGCCGCCTCGATTACGTGGTGCGCGTTAATCCCGCTCAGGGTCTTCACGTGGATTGTAGCCCTAAGGGAGCGCGCCAGCCCCCAGAGGAACTCCCTCACGAGGGCCTTCTCGAAGCCGGTTTCCCCCTCCCCATAGGAGAGTTCGACGCTTACGTATGGCCTTCCTGAGATGTCCACGGCAACGAGGACCAAAGCGTCGTCCATCGGTATTATCGCGCTCCCGAAGCGCGCGAACTTTTCTGGCAGTTTAGAGCGAAGCTCCTCCCCCAAGGCTATGGCAACGTCTTCCCAGAGGTGGTGCCTTAGGTCGTAGGTGGCTCTGAGGCTCGCTTCCTTCCCCATGTAGTGGAAGAGTGTAATCAGCAGGTGGTCGAGCACCCTATCGTTCGTCTCAATGCTTCCTTCCACTCCAAGCTGAACCTCCACGCTCGTTTCCCTCGTTTCCCTCTTCATTTCCTCACCTCCATGCTCCTCCTGTGGAGTTCCATGCCCTCAATCTCCGCCAGACGAAGGCCCAGCTCCCTCTCCGCTAAGAACTCCTCTCTGCTAACCATTGCAAGGGTTATCGGCTTGAGGAAGTCTATAACTGTCAGAACACCGCCGAAGCGGGCCGTTCCCCCCGTTGGAAGGACGTGGTTGACACCGAGGAAGTAATCTGCGGAAGGAACCGGCGTATAAGGCCCAAGGTAAATCGCACCGGCGTTTTCAATCAGGCCAACTATCCCCATCGGGTTCTCGGTTATTATCTCAAGGTGCTCCGGCGCTATCTC
The DNA here is from genome assembly GCF_027008145.1 of Thermococcus sp. GTDB lineage: Archaea > Methanobacteriota_B > Thermococci > Thermococcales > Thermococcaceae > Thermococcus. Next base: position 5,639 of record NZ_JALTCZ010000181.1, read on the forward strand.
ATTGACATTCCCGGCGCACTCCTCAAGGGTCTCGCAGAGGATTACCTCTACCCCACCGCGCGAGCAGTACTCGGCAAGCTCCTCCGAGGTCGTTAGAAGCCAGGCCCTGCTGTCCTTCCCGTGCTCAAGCTGGCTGAGCAAATCTGCCAAAACATACCCCTTATCCGCGCTTCCATCGGCTATCACCGCTATTTCCGACGGTCCTGCGAGGCTGTCTATTCCCACAACGCCGAAGACCTGTCTCTTGGCCTCGTTCACGAACCTGTTTCCCGGCCCGAATATCTTGTCGACCTTCTTCATGCCGATGCCGTAGGCCATCGCCCCTATCGCCTGAACACCGCCGAGCTTGTAGACCTCGCTTATGCCGAGCCTTCTGGCAACATAGAGAACGTAGGGGTTCACCTTTCCATCCTTCGGAGGGATTGTAACGGCAATCTTCTTAACGCCGGCTATCTTAGCTGGAACTGCGACCATCATGAGGGTTGAAGGCAGGGGCTTTCCGCCGGGAACGTAGATGCCTATCCTCCCTATCGGCCTGTAGATTAAGCCGTAGAGCGAGCCGTTTTTAATGAAAAGCTCGTCCTTAGGTTTTTGTCTTTCGTGGTAGTCCCAGAGCCTCTTGATTGTTCTCTCGATAATTTCCCTGTCCTTCTCAGGGATAACTTCCTCCGCCTCTCGGAACTCCTCCTCGCTCACCCTAAATGGGCCTTCAAAACCGTCAAACCTTTTGGAGTACTCCTTAACGGCCTCGATTCCCCTCTCGCGTATATCCCTTAAGATTCCGGAGACGTAGCTTTCAAGATCAAAATCCATCCCTAATCACCTCTTTTATGGAGAAAACAAGCTCGTTTATCTCCTCAAACTTGGTCTTCTGGGAAATCCTGTTGACGAGGAGCTGGGCTGAAACATCCATAACCTTCTCAACCTCAACGAGGTCGTTTGCCTTCAGTGTTTCCCCGGTCTCAACGATGTCGACGATGGCATCGGCTATGCCGACCTTCGGCGCCAGCTCTACGCTCCCGCTGAGCTTCAGGATTTCCACCTCAACGCCCAGCTTTGAGAAGTACTCCCTCGTTATTCTCTCGTATTTGGTGGCAACCCTATAGCCGTCCATCTCCTCCGGAGGCACGACCCTCCCAGCGGGCATGGCCAGGCTGAGGCGGCACTTCCCGAAGGGAAGCTCCAGCGGGACGAAAACGTCGCTTTTCCGTTCTTCAACGACGTCGCTCCCGGAAATGCCAACGTCAACCCCGTGTTCAACGTAGACAGGAACGTCGAAGGCCCTCGCGATTAAAACTTCATTGCCGTTGAACCTCTCCACGAGCCTCCTCTCGCCGGGCTTTTGGACATCGTAACCGGCTTTTCTCAGGATTTCAAGGGAACCCTTGAGGAGACGGCCCTTAGGCAGGACGAACCTCATTTTCCCACCTCCACGGGGATTCCGAGCTTTACCAGCCCCTTGGCTTCCCGGTATGCCTTCGCTGGATCATCCAGAGAAAGCTTCGTCCTCCCCCTCTTCTTCCCGGTGTAAAGCCTTGAAAGGGCCATCATGTCGAGGTAGAAGCCAGCGGCCGGCTTTTCACCGACCGTGTATTCCCCACCGCCGCCTATCGGCTTCCCGACCTCAGGGGAGTAGATTTCGAAGATGACGTCCGTGTAGTAAGGCTGCGGTCTGACCGTTCCGAGGTCTATGAAGACCCTTTCGTCGTCTATTATCCTCAAAAGCCGGTCGAGCTTCTCAAAACCGCTCCTCCTTCCGCGGAAGTTGAAGAGGCGCCAGAGTTCCTCCTTCTTTTCCCCCGGGATGGGAAGCCGGTCTATCGGCTCAAAGTTCCTCCTGATGAGGGCGCCGAAAACAACGTTCCTGAATTCCTCAATTCCCTCCGTGGCCTCCCTCCACACCTCAAGGCTTCCGATGTCGATGTAGAACTCCTCCACACCAAGGGCCTCAAGTGCAGTTATCGCAACGATGATCGGCTCGGCCGGTACCCCAGGAAGGCCTATCATCTCGACTCCGGCCTGCCATTCTCCCCTCGTTGAGCCGTTCAGAACCTCCGTTATGTAGAACAGTCTTATCTCCTCGTCGGAGAAGGCCCTTATTATCCTCGACGTCGGATCGGGGTTTATGAGGTAGAAGGCGTTGTCATAGGCCAGCTTGGTTCCCTTTCTTATTCCTGGCGAATACTCCTCTATTGCAGGAAACGTCACCTCGAGGTAGCCCCATAGTTCAAAAACGCCCCTCAGCCGGTTCCCAATCTCCGCTAACCTGAGGTAATCCTGGATGGAACGCCTCAAGAGAACACCCCCTGCTGGCTCATGGAGGAAAGGGCATCGGGTTCAGAAGAGGTGATGATGGCAGCGGCTCACCCAGCTGGGCTTTAGGGCCTCAAGGGTTTCCGGTCTGGGTGGGGTCGTACTTCCAGCCATTTTCATCGCCGGCCCAAGTTGGAGTTCCCCTAAATAAACCTGTCCCAAAATATCCCGACTATCCGGCAAAAAGAGACAAGCAATGGGCCAACATTTCGTCGTTTATCCAACTCCAAGGAATTCCTCAAGAACCCTAAGAACATCCATCTGCTCGCCGCTCTCCACCGCCCCGGGCTTCACAGAGCGAACCCTTCTCAGGGCTTCCCTGAGCGGAATCCCCTTCGAGTACATGAGCCAGGCGACCGCAACTGTCCCGCTCCTGCCAAGGCCGCCGAAGCAGTGGATTAAGACCTTCCTCCCCTCCCAGACTCGGTTTTCAATCCAGCGGAGGATTCCAAGGAGCTGCGAAAAAGAGGGCGCTCGAAAATCGGGTATCGGGCTGTGGAGGACCTCAACTCCCCTCCTCCCCCACTCTTCGAGGGAATATGGAAGCTCGTAATCCTCGACGAGAACAGTCACAGCCTGAAAAACACTGCTTAGGTCTTTGAGGTCTGTTTTCGAGGGAATGGGTGAAAATGCCACATTATCGTCGACCCACCAGTAGCTGAGCATATCATTTAGTACGTTATCCAGTGGTTTAAATTATTTTTGATTATTTTGAATATGATGTTCTTGGAGGGGGATAGTCTTAAATCGATAATCGAACATAGTTTGAATGAAGTTAAGATGCAAAAGGTTTATAAAGAGAGCCATATATGTAATTAATAAGTTGCATATGGAGAGGTGAACGAACATGAGGAGAATATTAAGCCTGCTCCTTATCGGGGCGCTTTTCCTGAGCGTCCTCGGAGCGGGGTGTATAGGCACGACTACCACAACGAATACAGGGACAACGACGGGCGCTCAAGGAGCGGGAGCAACACAAGGAAAGGGTAACACCGACCAGATGCCTTCAGCGGTCAACCAGAACGGGACGATAAACACGGCGGACCTGAAGAGTTACATTGATTCGATTCCAGCAGGACAGCTGACGCAGGAGGAAAAGGACGGCCTTCTCTACATGGTCGAGGAAGAAAAGCTCGCACATGACGTCTACACCAAGCTCTACGAGAAATGGGGACTACCGATATTCAAGAACATAGCGGACAGTGAAACAACCCACGTCAACGCGGTCAGGACCCTCCTTGAGAAGTACAACATCACTGACCCAACGGCAAGCGAGGGAATAGGCCAGTTCCAGAACGAGGAAATACAGAATCTCTACAACCAGCTCATCGAGATGGGAATGAAGAGCGAGATAGACGCGCTGAAGGTTGGAGCCTTAATAGAGGAAACCGACATTAAAGACCTGCAGGAGAGAATTGACCAGACTAACAAAGTGGATATAATCACAGTTTACGAGAACCTGATGAAGGGAAGCGAGAACCATCTACGCTCCTTCGTGAGCCAGCTCGAGAGCAGGGGAGTCAAGTACACCCCGCAGGTTCTCAGCGAGGACGATTTTTACGCAATCCTCAACAGCCCAATGGAAACCGGGCCGAGCACCGCCCAGCCACCCGCCAATGACACACTTCCGGTTGTTACCAATGAGAACGGTACCGTGAACACAGCCGACCTCCAGAAATATGTTAACTCAACTCCCGCGGGCCAACTGACCCAGGAGGAGATAGACGGCCTCCTCTACATGGTGGAGGAAGAAAAACTTGCCCACGACGTCTACGTTACCCTCTACGAGAAGTGGGGACTTCAGATATTCAACAACATAGCAGATAGCGAGACAACCCACGTCAACGCGGTCAGGACCCTCCTTGAGAAGTACAACATCACCGACCCGACAAAGGACGAGCCAGTTGGTGTCTTTACTAATCCAGACATTCAGGCCCTTTACAACCAGCTGGTTGAGCAGGGGAGCAAGAGCGTTATCGATGCCCTCAAGGTGGGAGCACTCATCGAGGAGACAGATATCATAGACCTACAAGAAAGGATTGACCAGACGGATAAGCTCGACATCATCGCGGTTTACGAGAACCTGATGATGGGCAGCAGGAACCATCTCAGGGCCTTTGTAAAGACCCTATCAAACTACGGGGTGACGTACGAGCCACAGCTCCTCAGCATGGAGGAGTACGAGGCAATAATAAACTCGCCCATGGAAACTGGCGGTAACGGCCAGGGGCACGGGAACGGAAGGTGACCCTACGTTTTTCATATTTTCTGTTTTAGATTCCCAATTCTCTGAGATGATGTGTGATATTTTCAAGTTGTACAAACCCATGAAGGACCCTTCATAGATTTCTCTAATAATATCACACAATACTCAAAACAGAGAACTAAAAGACCCATTATGATATATTGAAAAATTTTCGTAGGATATTGTGCCATAAAGTCCAAAAAATTGGTCATATATAGACAATTGAACCAAAAATTGTATAACATAAAGTTTCGAAGAATTTTCGACATAAAATTCGGAAACAACCGAAGGGAGGCATCAACAATGTTTAACCCTGGTAGCGACGGTTTTATGCTGATAGCGGCCGCGCTGGTGTTTATAATGACCCCCGGTTTGGCTTTGTTCTACGGGGGGATGGTCAATAGGAAGAATGCAGTGGCAATGATGATGCAAAACTTCTTTTCAGCTGGATGGACAACCATAATATGGGTTCTCTTCGGATTCAGCCTTGCATTCGGACCAGACGTTAAGGGAATCATAGGCAACGCCCACTACTTCTTCCTGAACAACATAACGCCCAAAACCCTCTATCCCGGCAACCACGTAATAAGCCTGTACACCTTCATGGTCTACCAGCTGATGTTTGCCATAATAACGCCAGTTCTCATGACGGGTGCCTTCGCCGATAGAATGCGCTTTAAAGCATTCATACTGTTCACAACCCTGTGGTTGTTCCTCGTTTACTTCCCCTTTGCTCACTGGCTTTGGGGAGGAGGCTTTCTCCAGAAGTGGGGCGTTGAGGACTTTGCCGGCGGAATAGTTGTCCACACGAGTGCCGGCTTCGGTGCTCTGGCCGTCGTTGCCTACCTGGGGGCAAGGAAGTACGTCAAGGAGGGCAACCATAGCTTGCCACTGATTCTCATTGGAACTGCACTCCTCTGGTTCGGATGGTTCGGCTTCAACGCTGGCTCGGCTTTAAGAGTGGACATTGACACCAACGTTGCCTTCGTGAACACTATGGAGGCCGCGGCATTTGCCGCCGTGACATGGATGTTCATTGATTACTGGAAGAACGGGAAATGGAGCGCCATAGGCTTTATGACGGGCTCAATAGCGGGCCTCGCAACGGTTACGCCCACAGCTGGGTTTATAAGCCCCCAAGCAGCCATGATAGTCGGTATCCTCTCGGCGATAATCTGCCACCTTGCGGTGGACTTTAAAAACAGAAAGGGATGGGACGATGCCCTCGATGTGTGGGGCGTTCACGGTATCGGCGGTTTCTCGGGTATAATTCTCCTCGGCATCTTTGGAAACGCCGCAATATTTGGAAGCAACGGGCTCATACATGGCAATGCAACGTTCTTCCTCAAGCAGGTCATCGCGGCGGTTGGCTGTGCGGTCTATGCATTTGTCGTGACCTACATCCTGATTTGGATTACCGATAGGGTAACTCCCGTTCGCGTTCCGGAGGATGCCGAGAAGAAGGGCCTTGACGCCTACGAGTGGGCTGAGAGCGCCTACGTTGATGCATGAAGTTTTTTCTTTATTTCACTTCAACGACCAACATTTCTTCTTTTCCCGAGGAGGCCACAAGCGTCCCATCCCTCTCGAAAATCCAAGCACCACCGGGCGGTGAGCTGTTGACTATGAAGGTCTTAGCACCGAGGAGCTTAACCCGCTTGGCCATCGCCCCAACGTCCTCCTCGTTCGGCTGGCCGTAGTCAGGGGAGTACTCCATCGGCACGAAGAGGTAGTCAGGTCTTTTCCGCCTCACCCACTTCGCTATTCTCTTGTTGTAGAGGTCGCCACAGATGATTACCGCGACCTTTCCAAACTCAGTCCATGCTGTTCTCACCGTGTTGCCGGTGCAGAACTTGTAGGTTCCTGGAACTTGCGGTGCTTTAGGAGAACCCCGCCGTTTCTGCCGATTAAAAGCGCGGAGTTGTAAACGCAGTTTTTGTACGGCTCAAGGAGACCAAAGACGACGTAAACGCCGGCCTTTCTCGCGAGTGAGCTTACGCGCTCGACTATCTCATCGTAAAGCCCCGCTCCAGAAAAGTCCCACTCCTCGAAGCCGGTAAGGCAGTACTCTGGAAACACTACGAAGTGGGGATTATACGTCAAAGCCTCGCTGAAACGCCTCTCGAACTCGGCCCAGTTGGCGTCGAAGTCTCCAGCCTTAACCCGCATCGGGATTAGCGCGACCCTCATTACTGCACCTCCAGCTTCTCAGAGGTCCGAAAAATCTTCTCGGCGAGTTCTTGGGGCAAATCGTCTGGATTTTGATATTTTGTTACGTTCTCCATGAGATTGTCGAGTTCCTTGAGTGTTTCAAGGTTCTTCTCGATGAGACTTTTCATCCTCGTGGAGTTGCTGAAGCTGACTACGTGAAGGAACAAATGGTAGTTAGACATGGCCGAAAACATTAGCTGGAATCTCTCATCATCCGTGTACGCCTGGAGAAGGCCGAAAGTGTCTTCAAGGTGCCCGGCTCTGATGGAGTACGCACGGGCATAGAAAACTATGAGGTCATCAGAGGCATTCTCGCGAAGGAGGTACTCAAAGCTTCCGCCGACGTCAGAGAGTCCTCTGGCATCCTTCAAGCCATAAATGTAAACAGAAGTTATCAGGCTCTTCTCGTCTTTTCGGCAGTTCCATAGGACGTATGAAGAGAAGAGCAGAACGAGAATGAACATAACCACCAATACCACAACGTGATTTTTCCTTCTCGTTCGTATCACCCGTTTACCACTAACCACAAAAATCTTAAAACCTTTGCCGCAGTTCCCCAAAAGAATTATCAACATGTCCAAGGAGGAGCACGAATGATAACCTACTCCTTCGGTGCTGAAACGGTTCCGGTTGCACTCGCCGGCGACCTGCTCATCGGGAGCGTTCACGATGGGAAGGCCTACAAACTCATGCTCGCAAGGCTCGACGGTGAAGAGATAGAAGAGCTAAAGTTCCTCTCGGGCAAAAACGACTGGGAAGGACACAGCATAGCGAAGCTCAAGGACGGCTATCTCATCGGCGGTGCCGCTGAGGGAAGGGCAACCCCGGAGGGGGGCGAGGGCTGGAAGGGCTACGTAGCGAGGCTCGATGATAACTTCGAAGTCCTCTGGGAGCGAAAGCTAAAAATTCTCGGCAACGAGGCCGTTTACTCGATTCTGCCGGATAGGAGTGGTGCTTTCATAGCGGGCGAAACCTCCGACGAGGGAGGCAGGGGCTTTTTCATCGGGAGTATCACGCTGGACGGCGAAGTTCTTTGGCTCAGAAAACTCGCCCCTGGGACGATGCCGTGATTTCGGGCCTGGTTGGACTCAAAGGTAAGCCCGTCCTCATAGGGGGCCTGAAGGAAGAGAGATGGAAGGTTAAAGCGTTCGAATTCACCGAGAATGGAGAGCTGGTAGGAGAAAGGGAACTTGCGGAGGGAATAGCCCTGACTGCCGCCAGAATGGATGGGAAGATAATCTTAGGCGGCTATAAAGGAAGCGACCTTTGGGTTCGGAGCGAGGGCTGGGAGGTGACGCTTCCAAACGGTGCAGTGACTTCACTCCTTCCCATTGGAGAGGATCTCCTCGTTGGGGGCGAGGTCAAGGGAAAAGCGGCGGTGATAAAGGTCAGAAACGGCGAAATCCTCTGGGAAAAGGAACTCTGGGAGCGCGGCTGGGTCGAGGTTTTAGGCGAGGAGATCGCGGCGGGGGTTAAGGAGGAAGAGGGAAAGACAGTTATGGTCGTTGAGAGGATTTAAAAAGTGGCCGATTTCCTTCCTGAGACCAAAAAAGAGAAAACCCGCAAGGTTCGCCGATGAATGGAAGGCGAAGGCCGTGAGGAGAGAACCGCTAACCGCGAAGAGGTAGCCGGCCATAAGTCCCATGAGAAAAGCTCCAGCTGTTATGTAGGCTTTCTCCCCTGCGGAAGCCCCCTCAAAGGCCATCCAGTGTGGGAGGGCGAAGAGAAGAGCCGAGAACAGGATCGCACCCCAGAACTGACCTTGGCTTAAGAGGTAGCCCTCGACCAGTGCCCTGTTGAGACTTTCCTCGGCGAGGGGGGCCAGGATAAGAAGGAGCAGGATTTTCCAGAGGAGGCCCTCCGGTAGGAACTCCAATGTTTCTGCTTTTTCTTTAGCCTTTTCTCCAGGAAAGAGCTTTTCTCCGAGGTTCAAGGCCAGAGAGACGAGAAATCCAAGGGCAGTTGCCTGGGGGAGGTAGACTGGCTTAAAACCGGGCGGAATCCGGAGGAGCAAGATCAGAATGAGCGACAGGAGGAGGAACGCCCCCTGAATTCCGGCACCCGCTAAGCCCTTTCCCCTCTTCACCAAGAGCGGGCCAAGGGCCGATGAGGGCAGAAAGACCGCCAGCCAGAGGAGGAAGGCGTAGAAGTATTCAATCACCCTCCACAACCTCCCTGAGGATTCTCATGGCCCTCTCCAGCTCGTCTGTACCCTTTTCGCTCAGCTCCACGAACTTCCTCGGCCTCTTGCCGAAGCCGTAGTACGTCCTGATTATTCCGGCCCTTTCGAGGGCCTTCAGGTGAAAGTCGAGATTTCCCGGGGTCATCTTCAGCGCCCTGGCAAGCTCGATGAACGTTGTGCTCTCGCGGGAGAGGAGGTAGAGGGCTATCGCTAACCTCGTTGGGTTCCCAAGCGGTGAGTTCGCCAGCTCTCTGAGCCTCTCAGCCCTCATCTCACTCCCTCATGGCCTTTCTTATGTAGAGGAAAGCCGCGAAGGCAAAGGATGAGGAAATCACCATCACAGAGAAAGCCCCTGGGTTCATGGTGCCGTTCAGGTTGAAGAGGATGTACAGGGCGGATAAATCCATCAGCGAGACGAGCACCTGGGGCCACTCAACCCGCCTGAGGAAGAGCAGAGCCGACAGCACCATGAAGCCGACGCCGAGGCCCGCGAGCAGGAGCATGAAAGCAGCGGTTTGGAACTCGTACTGAGCCGGTGTCGCTAAAGAGAACACGAACGCGAGCATTCCGGCGAGAAGCCAGCCGGCCATCTGGGAGACCACGTAGCCCCTGCTCCTCCCCCTCGGCATCCCGAGAACCCTCTCAAGGCTTTCAATCTTCTTCACCATCCCCTTCTCCTCAATCATGAACCAGAGTATCGCCAGGGTGGAAAGGGCCATCCCCCAGTAGTCGCCAGGGAATCCCCCGGACAATCCGGAAGTCCACGGGAGGGCGTTCGTCAGGATGTAGAGCAGGGGCATAAGTGCCGCCCAGAAGATGAACGGGAAAGCTAAGTAAACCCTCTTGGCTAAGTTCAGCTCGTCCTCAACGGCTTTAAGGGCCTCCGCAAGCTCCCCAACATTCTCCATCCCCACCACCGTTTCAACTTCGCGCTCCACCTATTTATAACCGGCCGGAAGTTTGGGGAACAGAGCTAAGCTTTTAACGTCCCCCTCATATCTGCCCTCATGAACCGCCGTCCCTACAACCTTCACCTGCTTACCTCAGCCCTCAGGACTGCTGGAGATGCAATCGAGAGCGTCGCCTTACCCTGGAGCCTCCTCAAGGGCACGGGGTCACTGCTGAGCATAGGCGGTTACGCCCTCTTCACGCACCTCCCATGGGTCATCCTCCCTCCCCTCCTCGGCAGAACCCTTGATAAAACCGGGAAGAAAGTTCGACTGGCGTTCTTAGCTCTGCTCCTTCAGGTCTTTCTTGCCGTTCTAATAATCCCGCTATCCCGTAACGTCTGGGCCTTCTACCTCGTTGTTTCAGGCATTTCAGCCCTCGACATCCTCCACCGCTACTACGGCTTCTCCCTCATAGCATCGATAACGTGCGAGGAGAACGAACTCCAGAGGCTGAACGCGACGCTGGCAACGGTCGGAAACGCGGTCTCGCTGGTGGCCTTTCCAGTTGCGGGGGTTTTAGCGTACCGCTTCGGGATTAAAGCGATGCTCCTCGATGCCCTTCTCCTTCTCATCGGAGCGCTCACACTAATCCCATATTTGAACATCGAGGTGAAGCGTGATATGATCACCGGGAATGTGGAAGAGAAGCCGTTAAAAGTAGACAGGAGGCTCGTTATCGGCGTTCTAGCCTCGGTTCTGCTCTTCAACTTCGCCCTTGGCTCTTTCAGGATATTCGTCTTCGCCTCACTGAGGGTGCTTAGAAAGGGAGAGGTTCTCTACGGACTCCTCCAGTCCCTCACGACGGCCGGAAGCCTCGCGGCGGTGGCCGGGCTGACTTACGTGGCTATCAGAAAACGGGCAGGATTGAAAAGACCTCTTATAGCGGGGATGCTCCTCCAGAGTGGGGCTCTGCTCCTCGTTGGCTTTCCCACCGTGGTGGCGCTCTTCCCGGCGGTTCTACTTGTGGGCTTCGGCGGGGAGCTCCTCAACGTCTCCTTCGACAGCCTGATGCAAAAGGTTATCCCACTCGAAAGCCTCGGAACCGCGAGGGGCATCTTTGACGCCCTCGCGACGCTGGTAATTCCCCTCTCGCAGTTGGCCTTTGCGTGGGCGATTGAAAAGAGCGGTGAAATCCGGGTTTTTGCAATTGTGGCGTTTTCCCTTGCGCTGACAGCTTCCCTCCTCTTTGGGAAATTCCTCGGGGATGCAAAAGCATAAAATCCCGAGCATCGACACACCTGCAGGTGAACGTCATGAACCCAACCATCCGTGAGGCCAGACCCGAGGACAAACCCTTCATAGAGGAAATATCCCGCTTAACCTGGGGCGGTGGGGACTACTTAGCGAGGGTATTTGACGAATGGCTCGGCGACAACTTCTACGTCCTCGAGGTCGATGGCAAGGTCGTTGGAACGGCGAAGCTCACCACTCTGCCCTGCAAAGTCGGCTGGCTGGAGGGACTCCGCGTTCACCCCGACTACAGAGGCAGAGGATTCGGGAGGATGCTCCACAACTTCATGCTCGAACTCGGCAGAAAGCTCGCCGAAGAGGAAAAGATAGAGACCCTCGAGTTCGCAACCTACTTCCTCAACAGGGAGAGCATCTCAATGGCCGAAAGCACGGGTTTTCAAGTCAGGGCAAAGTTCTTCGTCATGAGTGCACCCGTGGGCGAAACAGAAGAGCCGTCCGTTGTGGAGCCTTCTATGGAGGACGTAACCCTCGGAAGGCTTCCAGTTGGCTGGAGGTTCCTCCGCCGCTGTGATGAGACGGTCAAATGGCTCAAGGAAAACGCGGTTCTCTACGAGCTTAACGGGCTGAGATTCATGGGGCCGAAGGAGGGAGCAACCTTTACCGCCCTCGATCCCGGGCCGGCGGTTCTGAGGGAGCTGATGCCGGCTATGAGCTGGGCGGCGAAGGAGCTTGGCTCTGATCACTTTGACGTGATGATCCCAT
>NZ_JALTCZ010000182.1 GCF_027008145.1 Thermococcus sp.
GCCTGGCTGAGGAAGGAGTTTCACCTTAGGAGCTCGGCTCACTTAGAAGTCTGCGATGCGAGGAAGCTGAAGCGCTGTTTCAGGCAACGCTTTGACGCGATAGTTACGGAGCCCTACCTCGGGAAACCCCTCCGGAGGAACCCGAGCAGGGGCGAGGCAGTTAAACTCACCAACGAGCTTGACCGGTTATACTATTCTGTCTTCGAGAGCTTTGCCAACGTGCTGAAGAGGAAAGGAAAGGTGGTCTTCGTCTTTCCGGCTTACAGGCTAAGCGGAGGCGGAATTTACAGGAAAGAGAGGGAGTGGCTCGGGAAGCTCGGCTTCGAGGTTTTAGGAAGGTACACAGACTATGAGGAGAGGCACCGCTTAATCAGAGACATCCACGTGCTGAGGTACGGGGGTTAGCCGATGCCGAACGTCCGTTTTAGGATTCAACCAGTTGTTGAGGGGTTCTCAAATCCTCTGAAACTCGAAGAGCTCTTCGGCATCATCTCCCTCCTGCAGGAGCTTGAGGTAGCCGAGATCCTTTAGTGGTTCTCTCTTTTCCACTTTCTCAATCAGTATCTTAATCCGAGAACCCGGAGGTATGTTCAGCTTTTTTAGAGGAATTATCACATCGCCCTTATAAATGACGATTATTTCTTCAGTATGGTTAAAATTAGAAGGCCAGCTTTTAAACGTTTGGAGTTATCCGATGAGTCTCTCGTGCTCCTGTTTCATGCACCTGTGGGCTACCACCATTAGGCCGGCCTCCTTGGCCTTCCTGAAGGCTTCCCTGTTGTAAGTCCCGAACTGGAACCAAACGACCTTTGCGCCCTTCTCTATCGCCTGCTCCACGTAGTCCATCGTGAACTCCGGCCTTACAAAGAGGTCAACTATTTCCACATCATCAGGAACGTCGAGAACGCTCGGATAGCACTTCCTCCCGAGGACTTCGGAATAGCGGGGGTTCACGGGGTAGACCTCGTAGCCCTTCTCAATCAGGTAGCGCATCACCTGGTTGGCGTCGCGTTCCGGCTTTGACGAAGCTCCTACGAGGGCTATCCTCCTGTACTTTGTCAGTATTTTCCTAACTTCCTCATCACTCAACCTGTCAACGGGCATCTTCATTACCATGGCTATCCTAGGGGATTTGGAAAGCAACGTTTAAAACTCTAACCGAGAAGTTTCTTCGATGGGAACATGGCGCTATACGAAGAGATCCTGACGAGCAGGGCGTTCCAGATAATTGTTCTGATCCCAGTCCTTGCGATGTTCGCGGGTCTTTACGGTACATATCATGCGGGAGAGGACTTTGGGATAATGCTCGCCATAACGCTTGGAGTTTCAGTTCTCCTTCTGGACATCATGATCATCAAAATCGAGATAGACGAGCGCGAGGTTAGAATAAGGGGCCTTTTCGGACTCGTAGTCAGGAAGACGGTTTCCATCGAGAACATAGCGGGCTTTGAGGTTCGGAGGGGCTGGATGAGCTGTTACGGGACAATCCACTTCACCCTCCCAGCAAAGGCATGTGTCACGATACGGCGGAAGAAGGGCTGGACTGTTTTCTTCACGACGAACCATCCCGAGGAAGTTGTCCGGGTTCTGGCGATGCTCGGCGTTCCACGAGAACCCTAGTTCCCCTTACCCTAACGATTGCAACTTTTTCTCCCCTCATGGCGTTCCCGTTCAGACACACGGCGCTCCAGAGCTCACCGTCAACCTTAACGAGGCCCTCAGGCTTTAAGTCCTCAACCACCACCGCAGTTCTCCCGATCAGGCTCTCAGAGCCGATCTGAGGCCTGGTGCTGAGGCCGCCGCGCAGGATGAAGGGCACCACACGAAAATCCTTAGCCAGGAGGACCGCTATGACGACCGCCACCACCCAGAGGGGAACCTTAACACCGAAGCTCGGCAACACCCAGATGAGAAAGAGACCCACTACAACCTCGTCGGCCATCAGCGCCATAAACTTGAGAAGGCTTCTCATTCCTTCCCACCGAGCCACCGCCAGTATGGGTTGAGCTCTATAATGCTCCACCACCTCTGCAACTCCTCCCTCGCGCCCCGGTAGTCTGGGTAAAAGCGACCGACCAGCTCCCAGAAGGCCTTTGAATGGTTCATGTACTTCAGGTGAGCCAGCTCGTGGACGACGACGTACTCCCTGAGCTCCGGCGGAACTGAGACGAGGCGGACGTTGAAGTTCAGGTTGCCCTTAGGAGAGCAACTTCCCCACCTGCTCCTCTGATGCCTGATGAAGACCTTCTCCGGAGAAACGTCCATCTTTCGGGAGTACTCGTCCACGAGGGCAATTATCTTCGGCCTGAGAAAGGCCTTGAGCTCAGCTAAGCTCTCGTCGGCGTAGGCTGAGAAGACGACGGTCTTGAACCTCTCGTGAACCTTCGCCCTCCTCCCCCTGATGACCCGGTAGAACTCCCCATCTATCGGGAAGCCCTTCTCCGCCACCTCCTTTAGCCCCTCTATCTCGCCGAGCCTGGCCTCAAGCCAGCCCCTGTGACGCTCAACGAAGGAGTCAACATCATAACCCTCTGGAGCCGTGACGACTATCCTTCCGTCGGGCTTCACCTCAATGCGGGCGTATTTAACTGGCCTCCTCCGGACTTCGAGGTTCATCCTATCACCTTTTAAGGAATTTTGAAGATGAGGACTTATGAAGGTTCGGGTTATTGAGAGGATGGCGAAGAGCATCTACACCCGCTCCAGAATACCAGGCGTTGATTGGAGCGTGAACCAGTACGTAGGCTGCGCCTTCGCCTGCAGGTACTGCTACGCCAGGTTCCTGACGAGATGGAAGGACTACGGTGGGTGGGGGAGCTGGGTAGAAGTCAAGACCAACGCGCCGGAGCTGGCTAGGAAGCGCGTTAAGGGAAAGGTCGTGATGTCCACAGTGAGCGACCCCTACCAGCCGGTGGAGGCCAGCTGGGACTGACGAGAAGGGTTCTTAGACACATGGACAAGAGGAACGAGCTGGCCGTCCTAACGAAATCGCCGCTTGTCACGAGAGACATTGACATCTTTACCTTCTTCCGCTCGATAGAGGTCGGTTTAACCATAAACGGCTTCACTGGAAGGGATAAGAAACTTTTTGAACCCCTCTCTCCGGTTCACGGAGCGAGGGTTAACGCCCTCAAGGAGCTCCACGAGGCCGGGTTAAAAACATGTGCCTTCGTCAGTCCGATAATTCCGGGAATAAGCGATGTTGGGGTGATAGTTGAGGAAACGAGGGACTTTGCCGGCCACTACTTCTTTGAGATCCTGAACCTCCGCGCCGCGGGCAGGGAGTTTCAGGCCCTCCTCATGGAGGAATACCCGGAAAGCTACGCGGTTTTAACCGATGGGCGAAGGTTCCGGAAGTTCCTGGGGGAGCTGAAGGGGGAGATAAAAGGACTGGGAGTGAAAGCAGAGGGAATAGAAACCCACCGGAGGGCTGGAGTTCGTGGGACTTTGGTCGCCAGAACAAGGAGAGCAGGGAACCGCCATAAATAAACCAGAGCAGGAGCGCGGTTGTGAAGGGGACGGTGAACTCGTCGTAGGCCGAAGGGAGAGGAAAGCTTTCGAGGAGGAAGCTTTGGGAAGACCGTATAGACGATTCCCATCGTGGCCCAAAACAGGAAACTGCCAAGGTAGTTGTCGGACTCGTCTTCTCTCGTCATCATCCTGTAGCTCAGCCCCGCTATGGGAACCTCAAACTCCCAACCCCGGTGGAGCTTGAGGTACTGGAGGGTGTAGAGGAAAGCCAGAAACCAGACGATGGTGAGTGTAGTCCACTTTGGAGTGAAAAGTATTATCCGAGGACTCCGGGGGAGACGTGCCAGAGCTTCCTTATCAGCTCACGCCTGCTCAGCCCAATCTTCTACCCCACCTCAATCATTCCTCGGGATTACGGCGATCACCAGCGAGTTGACGTTCGTCCCAGTCGGCCCGATCTTGAGGAGTGCACCGACCTTTTCAAGGGCATGGTAGGTGTCGTGCCCTCTGAGGGCTTCCTCAACGTCTATTCCAGATTTTTTCAGCCTTTCGACGGTTCCTCCGTCGACTATTCCTCCAGCCGCATCGGTCGGCCCATCGGTTCCGTCGGTATCTACAGCCAAAACAACGGCGTCGATGCCAGCTATCTTCCGGGAAATGCTTAGCGCGAACTCCTGGTTCGGTCCGCCGAGACCGGCTTTTCCTCCAATGGTGACCGTCCACTCCCCTCCGGCAATCAGAACAGCTGGTTTCTCAACGGGCCTGTCGCAGTCAGAGACCTCCTGGACGATTGATCCTATTGCGAGCGCCACCTCCCGCGCTTCCCCCTCAAGGGTCGTCGTGAGGATCAGCGGGTTGAGGCCGAGTTCCTTGGCCTTTCTCCAGGCCGTCTCGCAGGCAGTCCTACCGCTTCCAACGATGAAGTTGTGAACGTTTGGCAGATCCTCCTTCAGCGTCTCCTCGGCCTCTCCTCCAAGACCGCGTTCCATATGCTTCTTAACGCTCTCCGGCAACTTCTCCCAGACGTTGTAGAGCCTCAGGATCCTGTAGGCATTCTGGAACGTGGTGGGGTCTCTCACGGTTGGGCCGGAAGCTATGGCCTCAAGCGGGTCGCCGACAACGTCCGAGAGAATTAGACTTATCACCGTCCCCCCAACGCGCTTCGCAAGCTTCCCGCCTTTAACTTTTGAGATGTGCTTTCTGACGGTGTTTATCTCGTATATCCTCGCCCCGCTCTTCAGCAAAAGCTCGTTCGTCCTTATTTTGTCCTCAAGGCTTATCCCGTCCTCCGGGAGGAGGAAGAGTGCGGAACCGCCCCCTGAGATGAGGACAAGGAGTATGTCATTTTCTCCGACTTTCTCCGCCAGCTCAAGGCCGAGCTTTCCAGCGAGGAGGGAGTTCTCGTCGGGAACGGGGTGACCTGCCTCGATAACCCTAACCCCCTCCCTTCTGGGACAGTTCCCCGCGTAGCCGTACTTCGTCGTTATAAGGCCCTCTTCCACCGGCAGGAGCTCAAGGGCTGCCCTTGCCATGGCGCAGGCTGCCTTGCCGAAGGCGAGGAGGTAGACCCTGCCCTCGATTTCGAACTCCTTTCCTAAAACCGCCAGTTTCCCATCCTCGACCCTGAGGCTCTTCCTGACGGCGGTGTAGGGGTCGGCGCTCCTTATGGCCTCATTCATTATCGTGAGTGCAAGTGCCTTAGCGTCCATCCAAACACCTCAGCCCAAGAGAATTATTCTCTCGGCCTCAACGTCCTCAAGGGATGCGTTCCAGCCGCCTATCACGTACTTCTGGCCCTCTTCTGTCTCAACAGTTATGTTGGAGATAACCCTACCCTCACTCTCGAAGAAGTCCACTATCCTGCCCTTTATGTGGACAGGAACCTTTGAGCGGATGAACCTCCCGAAGATCTCAACCACAGCACCCCTCAGCCCAAACTCCCTGATGTCGTCAACGAGGTCGCGGATGTGGACGTACTCCTTAGGTAGCTCGAGCTTCCTCTCCTCCCTGTAGACGACCTTTCCCGTCGGCCAGAGGGCGTGATAGAAGTAGCGGTCAAGCATGAAGAGGAGGTGGTTGTCCCTTATTATCAGGCCGTAGCCGTGGAGCGAACTGCCGGAGTCGAGGGCCTCGTAGGGGAGATAAGCCCCCATCTCCCTGTCCTGGATGACGATTATGGGATCGGGGACTTCCCGGGCTCGTATCTCGTTCGCCACAGGCGGGATTTCCCCGGAGCCGTAGACGAAGAGGTGCACAACAGCCTTTTCGACCTTCTTTTTCCTGAGCCGGTCTTCCATCTTCCCAAGCAGTCCGGCCGGAATGGCGATGCTGAGGTGATGCATAGCGTTCTCTATGGCCTCCTCAAGGTGCTCCTCAAAGGTGATACGGCTCTTTATCACAGTTACGCTCCCTATCTCCTTGTGGGGGGTGTAGAGCCTTTCAAGCTCGGTCTTAAGCTCCTCAAGCCTCTCGTTGTAGCGCCTCCGTATGGCCTCAACGACCTTCTCGGGGCTGAGGGGTACAGCCCTCATCGGCCTGCCTGGGGTTGTGGTGATGAACCCCTTCGCCATCAGAGTTCTTATGACGTCGTATATCCTCGGCTGTGGCACCTTAGAGAGCGTTGCCAGCTCCCCAGCAGTGAGAGGGCCGTTCTTCAAGAGGGTGATGTAGGCCCTGACCTCGTATTCGTTCAGTCCGAGCTCCCTCAGCCGGGCTCTGAGCTCCCTCTCCTCCATTAGGCACCCCTCAGATTATCGCTTTCTCGGTTTTCCTGTCAAAGACGTGGATGTTGTCGAGGTCAACCTCTATTTTAATCTTTTCTCCAACTGGAAGCGGTATGTGACCTGGGAGTTTCACCTTGATGAGGTTGCCGCCGACCTTGGTGTGGATTATGGTGTCCGTTCCCAAGGCCTCGATGAAGTCTATAATCCCTTCCATCTCGGCAGCCCTGCTGACGTGTTCAAGGGTTGAGACACCCTCCCGAGGCTCAAGAGAATCGTCGGCGACTTCATCATTCTCGACCAGTATGTGCTCGTGAAGAAAGCCGAGGAGTTGCTGGAGGAAGGCTCGCGCGTGGAAGAGTTCTACCGCTGGCTGACCTCCAAGGCTGAGGTTATCTTTGACGGAAAGATGCTAACCCCAGAGGTTTTGAGAAGACAGATAGCGCTCTACCTTGGGGCTAAAGAAAGCTTTAAGAGATATAAGGGCGTCTCAGCCGTCTCGGTAAAGTGTCAGCCCGAGCTGAGCGAGGTTTACGGCGTCACTGCCTGCCTGATTCCAGCGCTGTTTCCCTTCAACCTCGATGCAGAAGGAGAAAAAGACGTTATCCCGGCCACATGCGAAGGCGATGTCAAGGGGACGGTAAGCTCGGCGCTACTCTTCTACCTGAGCGGGAAGCCACCCCTCTTCGGCGACATAAAGTACGTGGACGACGATATCATTATGATAGCTAACTGTGGCGCTTCATCGCTCTACTACGCAAGGCTCAGCGAGAACCCCGAGGAGAACCTCAAAGCCACAACCCTACAGGGTCAGTGCCAGGGGACTAGCGGGGGGGCTTTAACTTACAGGACTCCAAAGGCGACCTTCACGGTTGCGAGGCTCGTAAGGAAGGGAGGAGAGTACTTCCTGCTCTACTTCTTGGCTGAGGGCCTTGAGATAACCGAGGAAATAGAGTCGAAGCTCAAGTGGGGCAAGCAGTGGCCCCACACAGCTATAAGGAACCCCCTCGACAAGGAAAGCTTCATCTCGGCCATGGGAGCGAACCACCTCTCACTGGTGCCCGGCGACTACCGCGAGGAGCTGAGGTTCGTGGCGAGGCTATGGGGGGTTAAGGACATAAACCTTGCCGAGAAAGCTGAAGTGAGGCTCATCAGTGGTGGGTAGGATGCGCGTAACCCTCTCGAACAACGGGGCCTTCGCCCTGACCGATGAGGAAGGCAACATGACTGACAGATACTACGGCTTCTATCTCCTCGACACGCGGTTCGTTAGGAAGGCAGTCCTCCGCGTGAAGCCCGAGCCGGAGTTCATCGGCGCTTCCTCGACCTTCAGGGAGGGAATTTCCTACTTCTCAATCGGTGATGAAGGAATCCTCGTCAGGAAGAGAACCCTTGACGGCTCTTACTCAGAGGAGTTCCTCATTTACAACGCCTCCGAAAGGCCTCTAAGCGTTGCGATTCTCTACACCTACGAGGCACCCATAGAGGACATCTTTCAGGGCAGAGGCTTCATGGGGCTCAAGGAAGAGGTCGCCCTCCCCGGGAAGGGCTTCTACTCCCGCAGGGTTGGGACGGAGGAGAGAACGCTGAGAATTGAGAGCAACCTCACGAGGGAAGGGGAGAACCTCAGAGCCAGAATCGAAATCTCACCCGGGGAAAAGGCGGGCTTTTTCGTCCGCTTCATCCCCGGAATCAGCGGAAGGGCATCGGGGATAGTGGGTGAGAAGGGGGTAAGCCTTCAAAACCCTGTCTCCACGGGCTCGGTAGCCCTCGATGGAGCCTTCGAAAGGGCGGTTGAGAACCTGAAGGCATTAACGCTCTCAACGGTCTACGGCCCGGTGCCCCTAGCTGGTCTGCCTTACTTCGCCTGTCCCTTTGGCAGGGACGCGATAATAACCTCCCTCTTCCTCCTGCCCTACTACCCGGGCTACGCGGGGGGGACGCTCAAGCTATTCGCCTCGATACAGGGGAGGAAGAATGACCCGGAGAGCGAGGAAGAACCCGGAAAGATACCCCACGAATTCCGCCTCGGACAGCTGGCCCAGTCGGGAAAGGTACCCTTCGGCCCCTACTACGGCACCGTCGATGCCACACCCCTGTATGTGGCCTTGGCCGGGGAATACCTCCGCTGGACGGGGGATGAAAAGCTCATCGAGGAGCTCCGCCCCAACATCACGATGGCCGTCAAGTGGATACTGGAAAAGCTCCGGGATGGGTACATAACATACGTTCCCGGGATACTCGGGAACAAGGGGTGGAAGGACTCGAGGGACGCGATAGTTGACGAGGACGGAAACCCCGCAAAGCCCCCCATAGCACTCGTCGAGGTTCAGGGATACGCCTATTGGGCACTGAAGCTTGCCGGGGAGCTCGAGCTTACCGACCTTGACCCAAAAATGCTCCTCAGGGAGGCGGAGAAGCTGAAGAAGAGGTTCAACCGCGACTTCTGGGTTGGCAACTACTACGCATTAGCTTTGAATGGGGACGGAAGAGCGCTCCGCGTCGTTTCCTCCAACATGGGACACCTCCTACTGACCGGAGTAGCCGAGCACGGGAGGGAGGTAGCAGAGAGGCTTTTCAAGCCGGATATGCTCTCAACGCACGGGATAAGGACGCTGAGCTCTAAAGAGAAGGCCTATAACCCCTTCAGATACCACCGAGGGAGCGTGTGGCCCCACGACAACGCGTTGATAGCGCTGGGTTTGGCGAGGATTGGAAGAACCGACCTCGCGAAGGAACTCGCCGAAGGGATTTTTGAGACGGCCAAGCTCATGCCCTGGAGAGAGCTACCCGAGCTCTACAGCGGGCTGAACGACCTCGTGCCGGTTCCGAGGGCCAACTCACCCCAGGCCTGGAGCGCCTCAAGTCTCTTCGCCCTCGTTACTGCCATCCTGGGAATGGAGGCAGAAGATGAGCTAACGGTCAGGCCCGCCGAGGGCGTTAACTTCCTCGTCAGGGTGACCTTCAGGGGGCGGAAATACATGATACGGGCCAACAGAGGGGTCGAGGTTGAGCCCCCCTGAGCTTACCTCCTCCTTCAGGAAGCTTCCAAAACCCGTTCTCTCGCCGTCTAAAGAGAGCTTCGACTCTAAGAACAGCTACAATCCAGGGGTAGTTTTCAGGAGGGAACCTTCGTCATGCTCTACCGGGCCGAGACGAAGGGGGATAAAATTACCGGGAGAATTGGACTTGCCCTGAGCGAAGACGGGATAAACTTCGTCAGGCATCCTGAACCGGTCATGAAGCCCGAATACGGCTGGGAGAAGGCGGGAGTTGAGGACCCGAGGGTCATGAAGGTTGGAAAGACCTACTAACGGGTTACGACGGGAAAACCGCGAGGCTCTGCATGAGCACCTCAAGGAACCTCCTGGGCTGGAGGAAATACGGCCCCCTATTCGAGGGGTTCCCCTTCGAGAAGAACGGAAGGCTAACTGGACGAAGAGTGGGGCAATTTTAGCGGAGAGGATGAAGTCTGGGCTCTTCAAGGGTAGCTACATCATGTACTTTGGAGATTCAAACGTCTGGCTGGCTCACTCAAAGGACTTGCTCCACTGGGAGTACGAGAAAGAGCCCGTTCTAACACCGAGGGGCCACCTCGTAGAACCGGGCCCCCTGTACCCACCGGTGAGGGGATACTCCTCGTACACAACGAGGCCTTCTGGGGGGTAACGGCTCTACACAGTCCAGGTGGCGCTCTTTGATAAGGAAGACCCGAAAAAGCTCCTCTGGAGAAGCGAAAAGCCCATCCTCAAACCCGAGTTTGAGTGGGAGAAAAGGGCTGGGTGGACAACGTGGTCTTTGCGGAGACCCTCTTTGAAAAAGGTGGGGGCTCTACCTCTACTACGGCGGGGCCGACAGGTACGTTGGTCTCGCGATCGGAGCGCTGGGGAAACAAAAGGTCAATCCAGAATGATCAGCCCTATCTCTGCCGTGACTTCGGGGTTCTTTAGGAGCTCCACGATGCGTCGGTCTATGTCCCTCGCGGCCTTGTTCGCCCTTACCGCGAGGGTTCTGGCGTCTATGTGGGTACTCTTCCTGATGACCATCGAGTACTCGTGGTCGAGAATTAAATTGGGGTCTCCGTAAGCAACGACCTCGTCGACGAAATTATTGACCTTAATCCTGACGATGAGCTTTCTCCCCTCCCTAAGGGCCCGCTTGAACTCCTCGCTCAGTTCGTTTAGTCCCCTGTCTGCCTCGATGCAGAGTATGCAGTCCCCCCTTGACGTCAGGTAGTCCTCCTTCGTGAACTCCAGCGTTGACCTGTGGGTTGCCCTGACGTTTTCATGCCCCCTGCAGTGAATTACCTCCCTCAGCATGGAGACCGTTGGAGGCTAACCTTATAAACTTCAACCAGAGGCGCGAAAACTTTTAAAAGGACTCCCCTGATGTGAGATACGGCTGTCAGGGTCAAGATGATGAGGTGATGGGAATGGGGAACATAAAGCAGACCTTCATTAAGAGAACCGCTCGTGAGCTCTTTGACAGGTATCCGGACAAGTTTGCGAGGGACTTCGAACACAACAAGGAGGTAGTTCAGGAGCTCACCAACGTCACGAGCAAGACCATCAGGAACAGGATTGCTGGCTATATAACTAGGCTCGTGAGGATGAAGGAAGAGGGTAAAATCCTCTAATCCCTCCACCTTCCCTCAGCGACTTCTTAAAAATCCTCCAGATCCTCTAAGATTTTTCTCGGTAGTCTAGGGCCAAACTCCCGGAGAATCTTTTCGAGCTCCCTCTCGTTCTCCTGGGCGACTCTCCTCAGGAGGCCCTCGATGTAGGTCTCGACCAGCAGGCGGACTTCCTCAAGTTCATGCCTCATCCTGAGGGCCTCGTCAACACGCTTTTCAATATCATCAAGAAAGTCTAGCAGTTCGTCTATCTTGGTCTCAACGGGTTCAGTTGATTTTATAAGCTCCCTAACTTGGGCGTACTCCTCGGTCTTTCTGGGCTTTTTTGGCTCATACATCTCCGTGCCAAAGGAGTAGGGCGTGAGAAGAACCTCCAGCCTAAAGCCACGCTTTATGGTGTAGTACTTCCTAGGCCTTCCGCGGGGTATCTTCTCGACCCTACCCTCTATCAGGCCGGCCCTTTCAAGTATTTTCAAATGCTCAAGGACAGCTTTCTGGCCAACACCAAGCTCTTGGCTCAGCTCACTGACGAAATACGGCCTCCGGGTGAGCAGGAGGAGTATCCGCCTTCGTGTCTCGTTGCCCAGTATGTCGAGCAGTTTCCCCATGTCTGGATTTGACTCCATGCTCTCACCCCCTTTCCCTAACCTAAAGTTAGAAAAGAAGTTTTTAAACCTTTCCGGTATAGGCTTCAGTGAGAGTGCCTGCAAAACACTAACAGGTGGTAAGGATGTTTGAGAAGAAGCTCGTCTGCACCCGTTGCGGCGCCGAATTCCCCCTGGCGTCCGGCATCTACAAGTGCCCCAAGTGCGGGGCGCCCCTTGACGTCACCTACCATTACGAGGACATAGCAAACCTAATCGAGGACGACGACGCCTGGTTCAGGGAAAGCCCCCACGTCTGGAAGTACTGGATGTTCCTGCCGGTTAAGAACCTCAAGAGGATAGTCACCTTAAACGAAGGAGGCACAAGACTCTACAGGCCCAAACGCCTTGAGGAAAAGCTCGGCTTTGAGAAGCTCTACGTCAAATATGAAGGAGAAAACCCGACCGGGGCCTTTAAGGACAGGGGCTCCAGCGTGGAGGTTACTAAGGCCCTCGAATTCCACGCGAGAAGGCTGATAGTCGCCTCGACCGGAAACATGGCAGCCTCGATAAGCGCCTACGGCGCAAAGGCTGGCCTGGAGGTAACCATAGTCGTCCCAGAGGGAACCCCGGAAGAGAAGCTCACCCAGGCGAGGGTTTACGGAGCCAGGGTTGAGGTCTACGGAAAGACCTACGACGAGGCACTGGCTGAGGCAGAGAGGAAAGCAACAGAAGAGGGCTACTACCTCACCGGTAACTACCACTACCGCGTCGAGGGGCAGAAGACGACGGCCTTCGAAATCCTCGATCAGCTCCGCTACAATGTCCCGGACTGGATAGTCGTCCCGGTAGGAGCCGGGACCCACCTAAGGGCAATATGGAAAGGCGTCAAGGAGTTCTACAGGGTGGGCCTTATAGAAGACCTCCCGAGAATCGCTGGAGTTCAGATTGAGGGCTACGATTCAGTGGTGAAAGCGTGGAAAACTGGAAAGCCTGTGGAGAGAATAGAGAAGAAGGTTTCGACAATAGCAAGCGCCATAGCCGTCAAAAAGCCTGTAGACGGGGAGAACGTCATAAAAGCCGTGAACGAGAGCAGAGGGTATCTCGGTAGTGTTACCGACGCGGAAACCGCAGAGGCCGGCCTGATGCTCGGTAGGGAGGGAATCTTCGTCGAGCCGTCTTCAGCAACAGCCTTGGCCCTGGCAGAAAAAATGCGCGAGGAAGGGAAAATAGAAAAGGACGAGACCGTTGTTGTTGTGGCCACAGGGCACGGCCTCAAGGATGTGAAGACCTGGGAGAGGATACTCTCAGGGAACCTCATGGTGTAGCCTGCACCTGGCCTCGTAGCTCTCGCTTCCGCCCACCAAGACAACGGGTGAATCCCGCGGGGCGGGCTTTCCGTTTATTAACCTCTGGCTCCTCGTTGCAGGCCTTCCGCAGATCGTGCAAATCGCTGTGAGGTAGACGATATTGTCTGCCCTGGCTAAGAGCTCCTTCATGACTGGAAAGGGCTCGGCCTTGAAGTCGAGGTTGAGGCCGCTGACTATGACGTAGACCGCATTATCAGCAAGCCCATTCAAGGCTTCAACGATGCTCATAGGAAAGAACTGGGTCTCGTCCACTCCAATGACCTCGTACCCCTCCTTCAGAGTGACATCGCGTATAAGATCAACGCCCTCCTCGCTGGTCGGAACGACAAAGGCTCTGTACTTCAGCCCGTTGTGGGCAACAACGTTGCTCCTTGAATACCTGTCGTCTATCGAGGGCTTGAATATTGCAACCTTCCTCCTGGCGAAGGCCTGGCGCTCGACCCTTTTTATCAGCTCGGTCGTCTTTCCCGCAAACATGGGGCCTGTTATGACCTCGAGGAACCCGCCCGGATGCATTGTCTTAACACCCCAGCCTAGTGGGAAGGAGGCGGAGAGACAACAAAACATGGAAGAATGTGGAGAAAGATCAGACCGGAGTGACGTGGCCCCACTTCTCAAGGGCGCGAGCGAGCTCCTTGTGGGTCTTCGCGTACTCGTCAATCGGGATTCCCTGCATCATGGCATCTATTGCCTGCCTTACAGCCATTGCTCCCGCCTTCGGCCCGTCGGGGTGGCCCATTGTTCCACCGCCGAGCTGCAGAACTATGTCCTTTCCGAGGGCATCTATGACGGGTTCAATGTTGCCGGGGTGAAGTCCGCCAGAACTCGTGGGAAAGACCGGCTTCATGTGGTAAAACTTCTGCTCCATGTGGAAGACGTCGTTTTCACCGGGAACGTAGTGATCCTCGGTGATTATCTTCTTGTACTGTATGACCTCCCACTTGCTTCCCTCAAGCTTTCCTGCTCCAGCAGTGCCAACGTGGAGCTGATCAACACCAACGACCCTGGCCAGCTTCGCTATGACGAACATCGAGATGCCGTGGTAGGGGTTCCTGTCGAAGGCAGCATGCATTGCCCTGTGGGCATGGAGGGCTATGCCGTAGTCCTCGGCAAGATCTCTGATATAGTCGAGGATGCCCCAGCCAAGGACAACGATGTCAATCATGGCGTGAGGAACGCCGTAATCGGCCAGTATCTCAAGCCTCCGCTCTATTTCTAGTACTGGTGCAGTTATGTTTGCAAACCAGGTCTTCTTTTCCCCAGTCTCGTTTTCCGCTTTCTCCATGGCCTTGGTGACGACCTCAGCCCTTTTCTCAAAGCGGTTGTACCAGGGGCTGGTAAGGTTCTCATCGTCTTTCAGGTAGTCTGCTCCACCGGTGTAGAGGTCGAGGGCAAGCTTGTAGAGTTCCTCCGGAGAGTAGCCGACCTTGGGCTTTGGCACAACACCGTAGAGGGGCCTGCCGTAGATTTCGAGCTTCTTCCTTACACCCTCGATACCGAAGGTCGGGCCCGGGTAGTCCCTGAGGAACCTCTCAGGGAGGTAAATGTCCTCAAGCCGGAGCCATTCAACACGCTTCATCCCGAAGATGTTGCCTGCGACGCTCGCAAGGAAGCCAGGCATGTTGTAGTCCTCAAAGATGTGGAAGGGATAAGCAACCTTGACTATCCAGCTCCCGTCGCCCATATCAACGAAGTCGTAGGCTTTAGCGGACATGTCGGCCCATCTCTCCCTCTCGTACCACTCGTAGAGGGTTGTCCATGTTCCCGTCGAGCTCTCGGCGGCAACTGCTCCAGCGGCCTGCTCAATTGTGTAGCCCTTAGCGGGCGTAACCCGGAAAACAGCCACTATGTCCCTCTTCCTGTTTGGCGTGTAGCCCTTGTCAACGTAGTAGTCGTATATCTTGTCAAACTTTTCAACCATTCCTAGACACCTCCCGATGCCTAAAGTGTTCACCATTACCCTATAAAAACCCTACTGGAAAAACATGGCCATTTCTATCGGTTAGGATCCAGAAATGTCCACTAATTTCGGGGGAGAAGAGGGCTCCAGCAAGGCATCAATGCTCTTTCAGCATCCCCTTCAATCTCGGCTACGGAGTTACTGTTTTTGCATAAAGTCCAAAGGTGGGCGGTTGATGACCAGTTCTCGACGATCGACTGAAAACCAAGTTAAAATCAGGCTCTAGAGCCTTCTTTTCCGAAAAGTTTATATAGGGCTTTGTACTTAATTTAAAACGCAGAAACCTGCAAAACAACAAGATGGAGGTGTTGTGAATGGCCGAGCTTCCAATTGCCCCGGTTGACAGACTTATAAGAAAGGCCGGTGCCGCCCGCGTCAGCGAGGAGGCAGCCAAGGTTCTTGCCGACCACCTTGAGGAGAAGGCCCTTGAGATCTCCAAGAAGGCCGTCGCCCTCGCCCAGCATGCCGGCAGAAAGACCGTCAAGGCCGAGGACATAAAGCTTGCCATCAAGAGCTGATGGCTCTTTTTCTGCCTTTTTAGCTTTACCAAAGTTTTATCCTCTCGACGCGGATGTTTTCTCCGCTCACTTCGAGGAACACGAAACCGGCCGAATCCATTCTGGGAAACGTTGGAGAACCCGGATTCAGGAGAACAACCCTCTGGCCGTGGAGGAAGTACGAGTCGTGGTAGAACCTGTGAGTGTGACCAAAAACCAAGACATCCACGCCCATGTCAAGGGCCTTAAGGGTTAAAAACTGGGCATTGAGAGAAAAGAACTGATGGCCGTGGATGAGGCCTATCCTGAAGTCTCCCGCGTCGACGATTTCTTCCTTCGGGAGCTTTAGATAATCGGCGTTCCCCCTGACCGCTATCGTCGGGGCCATCCCCTCAAGAACCTCAAGTAGCTCCGAGGAGGTAACGTCCCCGGCGTGCAGTATGAGTTCAGGCTTTCTCCGCCTGAGTTCTTCCAAGAGAAGGGATGGAAGGTTGTCCGTCTTGTCGCCATAGTGGGTGTCGCTCGTTACCGCTATCAGCAAGTTAATCCCTCATATCGGGACGTTTATGTCAAGCTTCTCGACGAGCTCCTTATACCTGTTCCTAACGGTAACCTCTGTGACGTGGGCAACCTCAGCAACTTCCCTCTGAGTCTTCTTTTCGCCTTCGAGAAGGGAGGCAACGTAAAGGGCCGCGGCGGCGAGTCCTGTGGGACCTTTACCGCTCGTTATCCCCCTCTTTATTGCCTCGCGGAGGATTTCCTTGGCCCGCTCCTTAGTTTTGGAGCCGACTCCAAGTGCGTCACCAAAGCGGTCAACGTACTCTATTGGACTCGTCGGACGGAGGTTGAGGCTGAGGCCCCTCGCGAGGAAGCGGTAGCTCCTCCCGATTTCTTTCTTCGAGACCTTCGAAACGGCCGCTATCTCGTCGAGAGTCCTTGGAATGCCCTCCATGCGGCACGCAGCATAGAGCGCTGCGGAGACCATGCCCTCTATCGACCTCCCCCGGATGAGCTTCTTCATGACGGCCCTTCTGTAGAGGGAAGCGGCAACCTCCTTCACCCTTCTGGGCATGCGCATCTGAGCAGCCATCCTGTCGAGCTCGCTCAGGGCGAAGGCGAGGTTGCGCTCAGCTGCGTCGTTTATGCGCATCCTCCTCTGCCACATCCTCAGGCGACGCATCTTCGTCCTGTACATGCCGGTTATCTGGTTGCCGTGGATGTCTTTATCGCGCCAGTCTATGTCCGTGGAAAGGCCCTTGTCGTGTATCATGAGCGTCATCGGCGCACCGGTTCTCGCACGCCTTGCCCTCTGATCCGGGTCGAAGGCCCTCCATTCGGGGCCCTCATCGACAACGTTCTCCTCAATAACGTAACCACACCTGGCACAAACTATCTCACCCCTACGCGGATCGTATATAAACTCGGTAGAACCACATATGGGGCAGACCCTCTTCTGAATAGCTCTCACCCCCTCCTCCTGGGGGTGGGGCGTCTCTTCCCGGCCCTCCTGCCAGGGAACCTTTTGACCTTCCCACTCTTACCGTTCTTCTTCCTCTGATCAACATAGAGAAGAGTACCAACGTACCGCTCCGGATTCTTCACATGGGGTTTCACGGCCACATAGGGATGATTGACGGGACCAAAAATATCCTTCACCACCCCAACGTGTTTCAGTTCCTTGTCAACAATGGAGTCGTTGAGCGAAGGAACCCAGCCACTCCTGACAATTAGGAAGCCCTGTTTGGCGTAGTGAGAAACCTTACCGAGGCGCTTCATAGCCCCACCCCAAAATCACACCTACTTATAAGCCTTTCGCTTTTTTGCCTTAAAAAGTTTTCGGTCATTTTGGAAAGGTTTTTAATGGAAGGCGTCAAAAAATAAAAGATTGGGATATCAAAAATGAAATGCCTCGTGATCGGGCACGTCACCAAGGATATAATAAGACAGGGGCCCAAGGTCGAGGAGAGACTCGGCGGTGGTGCGTACTATTCTGCCCTCGTCCTCAGCAGGTTCTGCACCGTCGAGATTCTGACGGGCTTTTCCTCCCTTCCGGAGAAGTGG